>JBNKZT010000107.1:0-17088 GCA_050301775.1 Promineifilaceae bacterium (SeqCode) | reverse complement strand
AAAACTTGTTTTCCAGCCGATAGATGCGCTCATTACCTTCGGCGCGCACATCTACCAGTCCTAACTCTTTCATCATCGCCAGATGATGTGAAACCGTTGGTTCTTTGACCTCCAGTAGTTTGGCCAATTCGCCCACACTGCGTTCATCATTGGCCAGCAGCCCCAAAATTTTCAGGCGGCTTTCATTTCCCAGTACCTTGAAAAATTGCAGTAGTTTGTCGAACTCTTCCTGGGCCATGATTACACCTCCTCTTCTTCAGAGATTACGGTTTCCAAAATATCCTGCTGTAATTGGGCCAAAGCGGCCGTATCAAGCTGGTAAGTGGGCACTACCTCATTCCTGTTTTCAATGATGAGGCCCGCTTTTTGCAGTTTGGTCACCTGATTGAGTGCATCCATTTCCCTTAGCCCCAGTAACTCAGCCAACTCAATGACTGTATGGGGGCGGCTGGCCGCCAGCCCTAACATTTTGGCCCGTTCCGGTTGGCCAACAGCTTTGAAAAACTGAAGCAGCGCTTGTTTCTGATTTGGTGTCAAGGGACACCTCCTGTTTTGATGGAATTCTATTTAGATATTTATCTAAGCAGAATTTTATCTAAGCAGCTTGATTTGTCAAGAGAGGAATCGAATGATTTCTTGTAATTACCAAAAATGGAACCAATCGGGAATGAGCGATGTATACTGTAAAGACCTTAATTCGAACTGTATCGCTCTATACTGCAAATAAGCAGTTGATGGAGGAGAATTAGAGGTCTCGATGTTTTTGATTCGTATAGGAAGGAGTACATTGTGATGTTTTACCGATTCTCTTTATGGTTAAGCCTCGTTTTACTCATATTGACCGGTTGTTCGTCGGCCACGCCAACGGCCGTTCCCAGCATCCCCACCACAGTTATCACGGCCGTTGCCACCCCCACACTCGCTTCCATTCAACCAACCAACATTGCCGTTCCTACCCCATCACCCACACTGCCGCCACCAACGGCTGTACCCGTACCCGTGCCCGACGCCAACACCGACGACCTGCTGGCCATTGTCCAGGCTGGTTTACCGGCCAATGCGTTTAACGGATTGGCTGTTTTGCCCTTGTATGCGTCATGGAGTGAACGGCCGTTGTGGGCCGTCCACAGCGCCGGTTCCCGCAACTTCGATCTCAATCCTCTTCCAAACCATTTCCTGGCCATTTACACCTACGAAAACGGCAATTGGCTGGAACTGGCCCGCCAAAACCTCAACCCAGAAACAGAAACCCTCTACGCCTCGCCCGATTTTCTACCGGAGCAAGGCGTTAACCAGGTGGGCGTCACACCGGACGACGTTTGGCTGGCTGTCGATGGCGGCGTTGGCGCACATGGCGGAACATTTCAGCTCTTGCGCTTTGATGGCCAGACACTGCACATCGAAGCCGCCGCCAGCAACGCCAGCGGCGGCATTGGTTACCTGGAAGATTTGAACAACGATGGCATACCCGAACTCATTTTGCGCCTGCACGAGTTTTACGTTTTTTGTTACGCCTGTGGTATGCGCTACCTCAACTTCCAGGTTTTTACCTGGGATAATGTTAACCAGCGCATGCTGGAAGTGAGTATCCAGCCTATGCTGATGGGCCAGCAAGGGCACCCGGCCCGCCAACCCACCAACCGCGCCGTCGAACTGGCCAACGCCGGTTTATGGTCCGACGCCTTAGCCCAGATTGATGAAGCCCAGCGTATTGCCGCCGCCGCAGCCGAACCTACCGACTCTTACACCCTGGAATGGGATGTGGCCCTCATCCACCTCTACTATGACGCCTGGCAGGCCGAGCTAAATCATACGCCCTATCCGCTGCTCTCCCGTATTTTCTTTGGCGATTATGCCGGGGCGCTGGACATCATGCGCCCTTACAGCCATGACCAAATTTTCAGCGCCAACACGCCGCTTATCCAGGGTACAATCGCTGAAGGGTACGATCAGTGGGTGGCCAACTACACATTAGACCAAACCAACGCAGCTATCATCGTCCGGCCCGACCTGGCGGCGGCCTATTACTTGCGGGCCTGGGCGGCTTTTCTGCTTAATCCGGCCGACCCTCAAATCCAGCCTGACCTGGTGCAGGCAGCGGCGCTGGACCCGAATGAACCATTGTTTGTGGAAACGGCCGTGCCCCCCGTCAACCGCATCCAATTTAACCCTGGTGCGACCTCAGCCGAAATCCACAGCCAAATCCCGGCCGAAGGCGCTGTTGTCTACGTTTTAGGCGCCGCCGCCGGCCAAACCATGACTGTCGATCTATTTTCACAAGATGAAAACATGCGTTTGGAACTGCACAACAGCAGCGGCGGTTGGCTTGATGGTCAGATTACCACAACCATGTGGCAAGGTGAACTACCCGAATCAGCCGATTACATTATTCGCGTCCTCGATGGCTCTCCTTTTGCCGACTACACGCTGCGTGTCACCATCCCCAGCCGGATTCAGTTTGCCCCAGGGGCTGTCTCCGCCACCGTGTCGGGCGACCTGACGGCCTATGAATCTGATGATTACGTTGTACGTGCTCTGGCCGGACAGACAATGGCAGTTACCATCAGTTCACCCAACAACAACGTCTTGCTCACCATCGTCGGAGCGGATGGCAGCCCGCTAACCAACGGCCTGATGTCTGGTGCGTCTGAATGGCGCGGCCAATTACCGACCGCGCAAGATTACATCATTCGGGCTTTAGGCGCTGATCAGCCGACTGACTACACCCTGGTCGTATTGATCGAGTAACGTTTCGCGTCATAGTCTGGCGACATCGCAAAATCAAAATCAACTGCGCGGTGGGTTTCCCCAATATCAGGGAAATCCGCCACGCCAATACGCAAACAATATTTTGTTGACGTACCTCTGGGCTTGTGCTATTATTTTGCTACTATCCGGTCTTGGTGGCCGGATTGTTTATTCTATTCGTGGGTAACTAAAAATGCCCTTAAGATACTAAAAAGATTGGAGAATAACGATACGCAAAAGACGAAGTAAAGTCCCAAGAAGAGTAACCTCCGTTGAATATCGGACCAATCGGCAGATTCGTGTGCCGGAAGTCCGCTTGATTGACCACAACGGAACGAACCATGGTGTTGTGTCTACCCGGCAGGCATTAAGTTTAGCCGAAGAAGCTGAATTAGATTTGGTAGAAGTTGCTCCGAACGCTAATCCACCGGTTTGCCGGATAATGGATTATGGTAAATTTGCTTACGAAAAAACCAAACAGCTTCGTGAAGCACAAAGAAACCAAAAACAAATCGAAATCAAGAAAATCCGGTTGACCCCACGAACAGGTCCTTTCCATCGGGAAATCCAGGTTAAAAAGGCACGAGAGTGGTTGGGTGAAGGTAAAAAAGTTCAGTTCATGGTCCGGTTTAAGGCTAGAGAACGAGATTACCCGGAGATTGGCCGTGATGCTTTGATAGAAATCGCTGAGGAACTAGACGATATCTCATCGATTGAGCAGGAACCGAAATTTGAGGGTTGGTCTATGACCTTGATGTTAACACCGGACAGCCTGGCATAATTGCCCAGTTGCTGTCCAGACCAATAATTCATAGATAGAAAAAAGCCCCCAAGGGGCTTTTTGATGAGGGATAGATATGCCAAAAAGGAAAGTAAAAAAATTCAAGATGAAGACGTACAAGGCAGCTGCCAAGCGCTTTCGGGTGACCGGCAGTGGGAAACTTGTGCGTACCAAGGGCGGTAAAAGCCATTTGCGCCGTCGGAAATCAAAGCGATCAAAAGCGCTCTTTTCCAGAATGTTGGTGGTGGAAGCGGCTGGTGACCGCCGCCGTATTATGCGCATGGCTCCGTATTTGAAAAAGTACAAAGCGAATCCGCCGGCATAGTAATCAGTAAATGGTGAACAGTAACCAGTCTGATTTACTGATTACGGAAAACTGTTCACTAAATCCGCTGCCTGGCCTCGGCTGAAATGGCTTGAGTGTCCAGGCTCCATAAACGCGAGGTGAAAAAATGAGAGTAAAAGCTGGGACGGTGACACGCCGTCGTCATAAGAAAATATTGCAGATGACTGAAGGCCAGTGGGGAACACGCAGTAAGCTGTTCCGCCGGGCCAATGAAGCGATGATGAAGTCGTACTGGTATGCGTACCGGGATCGTCGGAATCGTCGTCGTGATTATCGCCGCTTGTGGATTGCGCGTATCAATGCCGCATCCCGGGCCAATGGAATGAGTTACAGCCGCTTAATCCATGGTTTGAAGCAGGCGAATATCAACTTGGATCGAAAAGTTTTGGCAGACCTGGCCGTCCGCGATGATGCTGCTTTTGCGGCTGTTGTGGATGTAGCTCGGAAGGCGTTAGCCTGATCTGACCCGACATAGGCCATCCCCCCTCATTTTAAGGCAGAACGCCACGCTTGTTTGCAAGTGTGGCGTTTTTTTTGTTAGAGGGCGTTGTGTGAGCGACGGATTGACGTATGCTGGTGGTTGTTGTCGTTGTTTGGCCCTTTGATATGATTTGTTGAATGATGATGGATGTTAAAACGGCCGTATCCCGTTCCCATTACCGCCGCTGGCTGCTTTTGATTTTGCTAACGGCCGTTTTCTTGCGCCTGGTCGCCATTACCGATGCCCCACCCGGTTTGACCCACGATGAGGCGGATCACGGCATAACGGCCTGGGAAATTGTGAACGGGCTGCGTGGTGTTTACTTTACGATTGGCTACGGCCGTGAACCCCTCTACGATTACGCCACGGCCGGATTGATGGCGCTGGTTGGACCGACTTATTTGGCCGGCAGGGTAACGGCCGTTTACTTTAGCCTGATTCTGATTGCCGGGATGGCAGCCTGGGTGCGCCGGGCTTTTGACGCGCCAACGGCACTGCTGACAGCGGCCGGGCTGGCCGTCGGCTTTTGGCCGGTAATGGCCGGGCGGCAGATGCTGCGCTCAATTGCCCTGCCGGCATTGTTTGTGTTGGCCTTGCTGTTTTGGTGGCAGGGTGTTCAAAAACTGGAGACTGGCGACTGGAGATTAAAGAACGACCAGTCTCTAATCTCTAATCTCCAGTTCCCGATTCTCCAATTTTTTATTGCCGGCTTATTCCTGGGCGCGACTTTTTACACCTACATTCCATCGCGTATTTTGTGGGCGGTATTTCCGGTTTTGTTGGTGTATGCGGCGTGGCGGCAACGGCCGTTTCTGCGCCGGGCCTGGTGGGGAGCGGGGTTGATGTTGGGCATGGCGGTGCTGGTTGGCTGGCCGCTTTTTCAATACCTGGCCGCGCATCCGGCCGTGGAAGTGCGGATTGATGAGTTAAGTGTGCCGTTAACGGCCGTCACCCAAGGTAACTTCCAGCCTTTACTCAAAAACACGCTGGCCAGTCTGCGTCTTTTTACGATTGAGGGGGACTCTACCTGGCGCTACAACATTCCGGGACGGCCGTTTCTCCAACCGGTGATGGGTGTCTTGTTTTATGCGGGGCTGCTGCTGGCGGCGGCGCGTGTTTGGGGCGGCAGCAAGCGGCTGGCCCGGGCCAGCATGGCTGCTTTGCTTTGGCTGTTAGCTGGCTTGTCGCCCGTCCTGGTAACCGGGCCAGAACTGAGCATGACGCAAGCAATTGGGATGCAGCCGGTTTTGTACCTGTTTCCAGCGTTGTCTCTTGTAACCATTGGCCGACTACTTTCACTTTTTCTCACCAAGAGCAAGTCACCCCAGCGATCAAAGGCCGCCCACCCCTTTACTCTTTCACCCGCTTACATTTTTTTAACGGTACTTGTGTTCACGGCAACGGCCGTTACCACTTATCAAGCCTATTTCATCACCTGGGCTAATGCTCCAGAGGTTCGGGTGCAGTATGAAACAACCATGATGACGGCAATGGACTATTTGAATGAGTTTGGGGAAGGGGAAACGGCCGTTTCTACCATCACGCCCCACGCTTATCACAGTCCGGCAGTGGCGCGGCTGACTTTGCACAACCAGGCGGTCAATCTACATTGGTTTGACGGCCAGCGCAGCCTGCTTTTGCCGGCCGCTGACCGTAGTACAATTATTTTCCCTGGATTCACGCCACTGCCACCGCGATTGCAAGGCTATTTTGCCACGGCCGTTCTCACCCAGTCCTTACCGCTGCGCCCCACCGATGCCGATCGCCCGCTGGACATTTATCAAGTCGATGGCACAGCGATGCGGGCCGATTGGCTGAACCAATTCACGACGGATGTGGGGCCGGTTGATTTTGGCGGGGCGGTGACGTTGTTGGGCTATCATGTGGCGGAAACGGCCGTTTCGCCCGGCGATTTGGTGCAAGTGGTGACGCTGTGGCAGGTGGAACGGTCGTTAGATGGCGCGGTTCTGTTCACCCATTTATTGGGATTGGATGGCGCACCCATCGCCCAGGCCGACCGGTTGGATGTGCCCGGCGAATCCTGGCAGCCGGGCGACTGGTTTATTCAGTTACATGAATTTGTTGTGCCGGAGGAAACGGCCGTAGGCAAATACGCATTAACGACCGGCGTCTATACTTGTCCCGGCGGCATCCCCTGTCCCAATGGCCAACGCCTGACCACACCAACTGGCAATGATAATCGGCAGCTCGCCCAATTGAAGGTAACACAATGACCCGCCTATCACGCATCACACGCAACGATCACATCCTAATCCTTGCCGGGCTTATTGTGCTGGCCTTTCTGCTGCGCTGGGTTTTGTTGGACAGTGTGCCACCCGGTTGGCGCGACGACGAACTCATCAACTCGCTGGTCATTTCGCAAAAAGTATTGGATGGCGATTGGGCCGTTTATTATGCCGATGCTTCCGGTCATGAAGCACTTTATCACGCGCTCAACGCACTCTTTTTAGGCCTGTTTGGCCCCGGTGCGGCGGGTATTCGGCTGCTGTCAGTTATTTTGGGGACGCTGACTGTGCCTATGACCTATCTGGTTGGCCGCAAATTATTTAATGGTGCGTTGGGATTGACCGCCGCGTTGGGGTTGGCGTTCAGCTTTTGGTCGCTTATGTACTCGCGCATTGGCTTGCGCCATATTCTTTTGCCGCCGTTGGTTTTGGCTGCTTTCTACTTCTTTTGGCGGGGGTTAGAGACCAATGATTTAAGGTTTAAGATTAAAGATTGGCGCATCAATCATCAATCATCAATTATCAATTATTTATTGGCTGCCATTTTTACTGCGCTCGGTTTTTATACCTATTTTGCCGGGCGAGGCGTGCCCTTGATAATGCTGGCGTTTATGGCCTACGTGTGGCTGGTGGATCGGGAGCGATTCCGGCAGCATTGGCGGCGCTGGGCGGTGATGCTGGGTGTAATGGCTTTGCTGGCTGTGCCGCTGTTGGTCACGCTGGGCCGGCAACCGGAATCAGAGGCACGGGTGGCGGAGCTGGCGGTGCCATTGGTAGAAGCACGTGCTGGCAACTTTGAACCGCTGCTGACCCATGTTCGGGTGACGTTGAGCATGTTCCACAGCACCGGCGATGATGAGTGGCTCTACAATATCCCCAACCGGCCCATTTTTGGTCCTATTGGTGCTATCTTTTTCTGGGGCGGTGTAGCGATTGCGATTTGGTATGCGTTGAAGCCGATTGTGTCACGTATCACGTATCACGTATCACGTCATCCATTATCCGTCAATGCGTCAGTGTCGCCGGGTTCGTTGGCTTCTGCTTTCTTGCTGCTTTGGTGGCTGGCGGGTATTTCGCCGGCGTTCATCAGTGTGCCGCCGGCCAGCCTGGGCCATACAATTCTGGCCCAACCGGCGGTATTTTTGTTGGCGGCGCTGCCGGTTTGGAGACTGGGGACTGGAGACTGGAAACTGACTGGTAGAAGCGCTTCAGTCTCTAGTCTCCAATCTCCAGTCTCCTGGTTGATGGGATTCATTTTGTTAGCCAGCATCGCCGCCCGTGACTTGCCCGATTATTTTGTGACGTGGCCGGAACGGGGAATGGTTCGCTTTTTGTACCGGGCTGATATTCGGGATGTAGCTGATTTTCTCAACACAAACGCCTATGAAGATATGGGCGTTTCAGGTCTGCTGGCCGGGCCATGGGATAAAATTGCGTTGGAGATTGGGTTAAATGATGATGTGGCAACGGCCGTACGCTGGTTTAATCCAGAACGGGCCATTTTGCTGCAACCGGCGGTGAGTTTTACCGGCTACCCGGATGTGGCCGCGCCGTATGCCGACTGGTATGAGCCGGTGGTGCATCCTAAGTGGGGCAAGGTGACAGCCGGTGGTTATCAGTTGAGTCAGGTGGTGCGCGAAGTGGAATTGGCCGAACCGATTTGTTTTGAGAATGGGTTGTGCTGGGTAACGGCCGTTTACCATCCCGACAGTCAAATCCTGGAACTAGGCTGGCAGGTTGGGCGTGAACTCGATCTGCCCGATATGCCCCTCATCAGCAACCCGCCGCCGCCGGGCGTGTATGCCGGGCCGCGATTATATGTCTTCGGCCAATTGTGGGACGCGGATAATCATTTTTTGGCCGGTGATGATGGCTTGTGGGTTGATCCGGCCACCTTGCAGCCGGGTGATATATTTATTCAACAGCATCATTTACATCTGCCGGAAGGCAGCGCGGCCGCAACGGCCGTGGCGGAAACGGCCGTGTTTGGCCTTTACGATCCTATGACCGGTGAACGTATTTTGACCGAAGATGGGCGGGAATATCTAAAATTGGAGATTGGAGACTAGAGATTGGAGATTGACGCTAAATCTGAGCGAGCGGCCCGAAAGGGTATGATGTCTGTTTTGCTGGCATTTGTGGTGCTGGCATTAGCGGCCAGCATCATCAATCCGCTGCACGAGGCGACCGACGAACTGCGCCACTACCGCTTTGTGCGCTACATCGTCCAGGCCCACGCGCTGCCGGTGCAAGGCGAATTTGGATGCAGTATGCAAGGCCATCATCCGCCGCTGTTTTACGTGCTGGGGGCATTGGCCACTGCCGGGATCGACACCGGCCGCGATGTCTGTTATACACCCCCGGAAAATCCGTTCTGGAATTATCGCTACTGGGAAGTGGGGAACGATAACAAAAACCAATATTTACATTATGCTGATGAAGCGTTCCCCTGGCAGGGCGAAGCGTTGGCGGCGCATATCATTCGCGCGGTTAATGTCTTGCTGGGGGCAGGCGTAGTCTGGATTACCTGGTTAATTGGGCGGGCGATTTGGCCGGAACGGCCGTATCTGGCCCTGGGCGGCGCGGCATTTGTCGCTTTCAACCCGATGTTTGTTTACATGGCCGGGGCGATCAACAACGATGTCATTGCCGCCTTGAGCGGATCGGCGGTGACGCTGGCCTGTGTACGTTTGCTGCGTGATGAAAAAGGCTTGAGCCGCCGCTGGGGCGTTGTTTTGGGTGTGCTGTTTGGGTTGGCGTTGATGAGCAAATTTAACCTGGCCGCCATCGCTGCGCTGATTGAAACGGCCGTTATTTACATTGCCTGGCGCAAAAAACAGTGGCGGCTGTGGCTGGAAGTGAACCTGCTCATCACCGGATGGACGCTGCTGATTGCCGGATGGTGGTTTGTGCGCAATCAACTCTTGTACGGCGAACCGACCGGCGTACAGCGGTTGACCGAATTGTGGGGCGTGCGCAATCCGGCGGAAAGCTGGGGCGTGGCGATTTTTGAGCTGCCCTACGCCTGGTCAAGCCTGTGGGGGCGTTTTGGCTACGGCCAGGTGCCGCTGCCAGATAGGATTTATAACGGGTTGAAGTGGGTAACGGCCGCCGCCTTATTGGGCTTGCTGCTCCCCGTCATCCGCCGCCAAAAAGAGGAACTGCGGCAGTCTGGTGCGCCCCTGTTGTTCCTTTTATTGACCGTCGGGCTATTTTTCGCCGTTTTGTTCAGCTATTTGCTCATCAGCCCCGCCGGGCCAATGGGGCGCTTTTTCTTTCCGGCCCTGCCGTCGCTGGCGATCCTCATTTTTTATGGCCTCAGCCAGATTGGAACGACAATTGCCGAACGCAGAACGAGGAATTCATCAATCATCAATCATCATTCATCATTCCGCCTTGCTTTGGCCAGCAATGGGGCGATGGCTTTTTTAACGATTGTGGCGCTGTTTGGCTATTTGCGAACGGCATATGCGCGGCCGGTGAGTTTTGTAGAGGATACGGCCGTGCCCAATCCCAGCAGCGTTCAATTCGACAGCTTCGTTGCCCTGCGCGGCTATCAGATCGACCGCAAAACAATTCAGCCCGGCCAGCCCCTCGACATTGATTTGTACTGGGAAGTGACCGGCCGGCCGCCGGGTAACTACTTGCTTTTCGTTCATCTCATTGATGAAGCGGGAACGATGGTCGCCCAGCGCGACACCCATCCCGGTTTGGGCAATTTCCCCAGCAGCCAATGGCAGCCTGGCGATCGTTTTATTGAATCATTCCAGATTTACCTGCCGGAAACCGCCTACACTGGCACAACGGCCGAGTTGAGCATCGGTTTGTACGCGCCAGAAGGCTATCGGCTGGGCATTACGGCAGCCAATGGTACATTTCTGGGCGATGCGATGCCTTTGGCGACGGTAGCGATTGAACCGGCGTCAGGCGATTATCCCAATCCGCTTCAGCAAAACTTCAACAATGAAGCCCGATTAGTTGGTTACAAATACAGCGCTCGTCAACTCAGTCCTGGCGACAACTTGGATGTGACGCTGTATTGGGAAGCGCTGCCGGCGCTGGAATCCGATTACATTATCCGGGTGCGGCTGCTGGGTGAGAACGGGGAGGTTTACGGCCGTGCCAACACATTTGTTGAAGACGGTCGACACGACGGCGCTGTCTGGCATCCCGGAGAATCCATTCAAGATGTTCACACTTTCCAATTAGATCCCACCATTCCACCCGGTTCTTACATTATTTACGCTGCTTTAATTGACTCTATGACCAAAGAGCCACAAAATATAGTCGCTGACGATGGACATTGGATTAATGATCACTTACACTTAGCAAGTGTAAATGTAAGATAGTGACGGTTACAATGAAACTGAGCGGTAAAGATGTATCTTTCTCACTCCCCGCAAAATTGAGAATAGTTAAGTGACGGAAAAACATATTCGCCAGATTCGCACAGGAGTTGTGGCATTTGTTCTACTCATTAGTGGAGCAATTTATATTGCCCTGCCTTTTACGGCGGTTCGTTTTGCGCAGGCACCTTTCGTCGGTTTTCTGATGGATCCCAATCTGGTGAGTAGCGCTGCCGGTGAGAGTCATTGGCCGGCCAAGCAGCTCCCAGCGCCTGTTACTTACCCGGAACGGTTAACGGCCGTTGACGGCGCCCCCGTACAAAACTTGGCCGAATTTCAGGAATTGATGGCTGCCAAATCTGTTGGCGAAGAAGTGACGTTGTCGCTGCAGCAGCCCTATCATTCCCGCGTTGAACCCGTTGCCGGCTTACCACCAGAACGAGAAGTTACGGTGCCGCTTATTAGCTTAAGCGGCAATGATTTGTGGAGTCAATTCTGGGTGTTCTATCTGGTGGGGGCACTCATGTGGGTGTTTGGGGCCTGGGCGTTCCGCATTCGGCCTGATGCAGAAGCGGCCCAGGTGTTTGCTGTTTCGACTTCATTAGGCGCAGTGGCTGTCGGCGGGTTGTTTGATATGACAACAACCCAGTGGTTTGTTCGCTTTTGGCTGGTGGCCCTGTCGATGTTTGGCAGTTTTAATCTGCTGCTGGTGCTGATTTTCCCGCATGAAATTAATCTAATCAATCGGTTCCCTCGTCTTAAGTGGCTGGTACTGCTGCCCGGCGTGTTCATTGCCATTTGGAGCGAGGTATGGTTGTACAACGCGACCGATTTGTGGTCATACGCAATCTCCTGGCGGGCGGCTTATTTTCTGAACGGGATTGCGCTGGTGCTCTCTTTCGGCATTTTGATTTACCGCAGCTTCTGGTCGCCATCGCCGCTGGTGCGGCAGCAGGGCCGTTTGATTCTGATTGGGGCAGCGCTGGCATTTTCGCCGCTGCTGCTCTTTTTTCTGCTGGCATCTGTCCCTATCCGATTTAGCTGGTTGATCGAGACGTTTTTTGTACCACCGGTTGCCATTTACCCATTTGCGATTGCTTATACGATTGTGCGTTACCGGCTGTTGGATTTTGATATTGTCTGGCGGCGCGGGTTGGCCTATGTGCTGTTGACGACGCTGCTGATTGGTGTCTTGACACTGGGCATGAGCAGTTTACGGGTTGTGTTGGCTCCGTTTGTCGATGTGAACAGTCCGATTTTGCTGGCGCTGCTGGTCGTGGTGGTGGCGGTGATCTTTGATCCGCTGCGGACCTGGCTGCAGCAGGGGTTGGAACAGACTTTTTTCCGCCAACCGGTTGCCTTTGATGAACTGCTGCGTAAATATAACCGGGAATTGACAACGGCCGTTCACGCGGATCAAGTTGCCAATATACTGTTAAGCTACGCTACAGATGGCGTTCCGGGCACAGAAACCGAATTATACTTACCCGACAGCAAAACGAGCTGCTACAGCGGTTACAACGGCAGTGGCAGCTTTAAGCTGGATATAGACTCGCCGGTTGTTGAGTTTTTGCAGATGCAAACCGGTGTCATCGATCTGGCTGAGGAGCGGGCCTGGCCGGATACCTTCCAGCAGAACCGGGATACAGTAGCCATCATGAAAGCGGCGGCTATCGTGCCCATGAACAACGGGCAAGAACTGTTGGGCTGGCTGACGGTCTCGCCCAAAGAAAACAATCGGCATTTTAGCCCGTCGGAGCTTTCTTATCTGCGGTCATTGGCCGACCAGTCGCTGATCGGTCTGGAACGGGCCAACGTCATCCGCCGGCTGGAAACCCGAATTTCTGAGCTAGACTTGTTGAGCCAGTTTTCGCAATATTTGAATTTCACTATTGATTTTGATGATTTGCTGGAATTAACATACGTGAACTATCAGCGGTTGATGGGGATTGAGGATTTCTTTGTTTCCTGGCGTAATCCTGATACCGGCGATATTTTTACAGCGTTTTATGTGGAAAAAGGGGAGCGTATCCAGGCCAGAGAAGGGCGGGATAAGATTGAAACAGACCCCCGCATTGTTGAGGTTATCAATACAGGGCAGATGTCGGTGCAGGAGGACGAAAACGGCCGTTTCTGGATTATCGCGCCCCTCAATGCCGGTGCTGATACGCTGGGGGCGTTGCACACCATTTATCATGAGCCAGGTCTGAAACTGCTGCGGCGTGAGGAACAGTTATTTAGCGTATTCGCCGACAGAACGGCCGTTGCTCTGGATCGTTTACAAACCCGTAATCAACTGGAAGAACGCGCCCAACAGTTGGAAATCATCAATCAGGTCACGATGACATTGGCCTCTACGTTGGAATTGGAGCCGCTGCTCAACTTGATTTTGGATAAAGCGATTGAACTGCTGGATACAGAAGCCGGTACGTTCATGCTCAAAGTAGAAGATACCGGCGAACTAGAATTCCGCGTGGTGCGCGGCCCGGCCAGCCAGGATTTATTGGGCAAGCGGCTGACCATTGGCACTGGTTTGGCCGGTTCGGCAGCCCAATCAGGCCGCCCCATTTTGGTCAATCGCGTACAGGATGATAAACGCTGGTTTGATCAGGTAGATGCCAGCACCGATTTTCACTCCCAATCGATTATAACGGTGCCCCTGGTGCGCAAGAGTACTGTGCTGGGCGTGGTACAGCTTATCAACAAGAAAAACGGCGCGCCCTTTGCTGAGGAAGACCAATCGTTATTGATGGCTTTTGCCGGGCAGGCCGTGGTGGCGCTGGAAAATGCCCGTTTGTGGGAGCAAACGGATAAGGCATTGCAGGAACGTGTCAGCGAGTTGTTCTTGCTGCAGCAGTTAGACCGCGATTTGAATACAACGCTGGAACTGGACCATGTGTTGAATTTGACGCTGGATTGGATTTTGCGAATTTGCAGCGGTTCGGCGGGGGCGATTGTGTTATCGAATGGGAATGGTAACGGCCGTCCCCGACTGCGAGCAACCCGCGGCTATGACAAGGAATTCGACCCAGCGGCCGTTGATAACGATGCGATAGAAAAAGGATTAATTGGCCGGGTGCTGCGTACCGGTGAGCCGCATGTTACCGGCAACGTCCACGAGGAAAAGGATTATGTGGAATCCTCATTCTCGACTCATTCGCAAATGACGGTGCCCATCATCCACAAGCAGCAGTTGATTGGAGCGATTGCCATCGAGGGTAATGAGTTTGATGCCTTTGACAGGGCGACATTGGAAACGGCCGTGCGTGTGACCAATCACGCTGCTGTGGCCATCACCAATGCCATTCTGTACGATCAGGTGCAGGCCGCTAACCAGGCCAAATCGGAATTCGTCTCCATGGTCTCCCACGAACTCAAAACGCCCATGACTTCTGTTGGCGGGTATACCGATTTGATGCTTTCCGGCATGACCGGTGAGTTGACCGACCAGCAAAGGAATTTCCTGGAAACGGTTTCGGTTAACGTCAAACGAATGGGTCAGTTGATTCAGGATTTGACGGATATTTCCCGCATCGAAACTAATCATTTGCGGGTCGAACTGGCCCCGGTTTCCTTTACCAATGTTATTAGTGATACGCTGCAAATCGTGCGCGGCCCGTGCGATGGCAAAAGCATGAATTTGCAATTGGATTTGCCGGCCGATTTACCGCTGGTCCTGGGCGATAAGGAACGGTTGGTGCAGGTGGCGACGAATTTGTTGAGCAATGCCTGTAAATATTCACCAGCCGAAACGGATGTTGACGTGGTTGTGCGAGCAAAGATGATGGCGGTGAAACCGGAACAGGCGGAGCAGCCGATGGTGGTTTGTTCGGTCAGGGATAGGGGCTATGGCATTTCGGAAGCGGATTTGAAGCAGTTGTTTACCAAGTTTTTCCGGGCGAATGATCCCAATATTCGCAAGGCAACGGGGACCGGATTGGGTTTGTCGATTACGAAGGGTATTGTGGAACTGCATAACGGCCGTATCTGGGTCGAAAGTGAGCTGGGTAAAGGGACGACGTTCCATTTTGCTATTCCCCAGGCCAATCAATAAGCTTTCATGATACGTAGGTTAATCGTTGATTTTGAGTCATTGACATGAAATCAATGTGGAGTATACTAACTTCATGAGCGGATTGGTTACAAAAGAAGCTTCCCGCAAACTATTATGGCAATAGCAAGCGCACGCAAAATATTTGTGTGCGCTTTTTTGTTTTATGGGCAGTTATTATGATGACCTTTCTCTGGCAGAAGAAAGGATCAAATTTCAAAAAGGAGCAATATAAGTTATGATGGATCATGGAATGATTAGCAAAATTGAAAAAGCAAAGATGTATGCGGAAGAACGGGCCGACCGGATCGTGTTTGAATCATTGCGGGTGCGTCTTCAAGGGGATAATAACAAATCGCCGCATATCGTTGAGTATAATCAAGGCACATGGCGTTGTGACTGCGACTTTTTTGCTGCACGGGGTCGCTGCAGCCATTCGATGGCGATTGAGCGGGTTTTGCCCAATATGGTTGAACTGGCCCAAGATAATTAATTACGGCCGTTTCCTGTTCCGATAATTTGAAACGTGTCTGGCCTGTGCCGGACACGTTTTTTGTTATAATGGGGCATATTTTGATAGGGAAGGACCGGATGGAATTGATAAAACGAATTGAAGATCACGTTGGCGCGGCGGCGGAGAAGTTTTACAAAACGACGCTTTTTCGCAGCGATACATTACTTCTTGGCTTGAACTGCCTGGAGCCAAGGCAGGTGCAAAAAGCCCATGACCATGCTGGTCAGGACAAATTTTATTATGTGGTGGCGGGCAACGGCCGTTTCCAACTTGGCGATGAGCAGGTGACAGCCGGAACGGGCGAAGTCGTCTGGGCGCCGGCCGGCGTCATTCATGGTGTGGCCAACGAGAGCGACAACCGTTTGACATTACTGGTAGGAATAGCCCCGGCCCCATGAGGAAACGATACATGACCGTCGGCGGCGTTGCCTTTGACCTGAAATTAATGCTCTTCATCATCCTGGCAACCGTTGTGCCGATGCTGGATTATTATGATCACCGCCTGACTGGACACAAAGCATATGACCGGGTGATTTTCTATTTCATCATTCCCATGTTGGTGATTTTGCTCATCTTTCATGAAACGCCAGCCGATTTTGGCTTTCAATGGGGCAATTGGCGAGTAGGATTGGCGTGGACGGCCGTTGCCGCGTTAGGCATGGCCATTATCCTTTGGTTTATTGCCCGTACCCCGGCCATGCAAGCCTATTACGACGCCCGCGCCCCCCGTGAAACCCTGCGTCTCATTTACCTGACCGGCGTCGATTTGTTCGGTTGGGAATTTATCTGGCGCGGCTTTATGCTCTTTGGTCTGGCCCGCATCTTGGGACCGGGTCCGGCCATTCTCATTCAAGCTGTGCCATTTGCCTTCATGCACCTGGGCAAACCCGAAATTGAAACGTTGAGCACCATTTTTGGCGGCATTGGTTTTGGCTTTATCGCCTGGCAGTCCCAATCATTCGTTTATCCCTGGCTCATTCACTGGTTTATCGCTTCGTTGACGATGTTGATTGCCACCGGAAGGATTTAATATTGATGGTTGAAGATTGATGATTAGTTTTGCTACCAATCATCAATCATTAATCGTCAATTCTTACCTAATGACTGAACTTATTCTCACACTCAACATCATGGCCCACGGTGGGGCAGCGATGGGACGCGATGAAAACGGCCGTCCCATCTTTGTGCCCTATACTATCCCCGGCGAGACGGTCTGCGCCCGGCTGACCAACGAAAAGCGCCATTATGCCCGTGCCGAACTATTGGAAATAATCGAACCATCACCCGACCGAACTGAGCCGCGCTGCCCCCATTTTGGCGTCTGTGGCGGCTGCCACTTCCAGCACATGACCTACGAAGCCCAACTGCGGGTCAAACGAACCGTTGTCGCCGACCAACTCCAGCGCATTGGCGGCTTTGATGAAGTTAATGTACATCCGGTTCAGCCCAATCCGTCTCACTGGGGCTACCGGATGGACACAAGTTTGAGTCCGGTTCCCGGCGGCGGGCTTGGCTATTGGTCGCCGCAAAAACGGGAAGTCATCGCCATTGAGGCTTGCCCCATCATCCATCCCC
>JBNKZT010000106.1:0-17096 GCA_050301775.1 Promineifilaceae bacterium (SeqCode) | reverse complement strand
AACCAATTGACAATTACCCAACTTATCCCAAATTTATCCCAAACGGATGTTTGGGATAAAAGTTGGGAAAGACGTTTCAACAAATAAACGAAAGATCGACGCATGACTCTTACGCAACAATTCCTGATTATTTCGCTTTTTCCGCTCAGTTTTCTGGGGATGGTCGTTTACATCTGGCGGACTGGTTTGCTGCGGCGGGAGCTGCTGCAATGGTGGACGATTGTTCTGATTGCCGCGGCGGTTTGGGGCAGCAGTATTTTGCGCTATTTTGGCGGCACGACTTTTTCGATTAACCTGAAGTATACCTGGGGAATTGTGGGCAAATATGCGTTGGTTATCACGGCCGTTGCCCTCCTTTTAACGACAATTAACCGGGTAACCATCCCCAAACATCACGGCCGTTTCGCCTTTGGCCTGAGCATCTTCTTGGGAGTCACCGCCTTTCTCATTGATTACGAAATCTGGCCCTACCAACTGCCGCCATTCACCGTCGGCGGATCAACGGTTCGTTTGTTCGACCTCTCCATGGCTGTTTGGATAGCCGCCTGGCTGGTACCGGCCGTGGCGGCCTGGATTCTGACACGCCAGGTCAAAACCAACATTCCCAACTCACGCAGCCGCAATCAAATTCAATATTGGCTCATCGTCCTCATCCTCTTCATGATCGGCGCCGGATTATCTTCTATCCAACAAATTCGCCAGCCGGTCTGGCAGGAAGCCGGGCTGCTGCTTATTATTCTGGCGGCACTAATCGGTACCGTTAGTTTTGTCCACAGCCAACTGCCCGATTTAGAAATAGCCATCCGCCAGCTTCTAAGTCGTTTATCGGGCACATTGATTATTTTTGGCCTGACCTGGTGGGCTTTAACTGCCATTGTGCGCAGTGTCACCAATCTGCCGACCGATACCAGCCCCAACCTGATTCTATTCCTGGCCGCCCTGTTTATTGCCGGATTCTTTACCATCGTCTACCGGCTGGTTAATGAAATAACCCGCCGCCTGTTTTTACCAACCTACAGCCGCCGCGACAAATTGATAGCCAGCTATCAGGATGCCGTCAATAATTTACCGGAACCTGATCAACTGGCCCATGTAATTTTGGATGTGGTCCACGTTAATTTAGGAACGAATGATGCCTGGTTTTTGCAAGTTGATGATGGGCCAGCGGGAAAAGTCGCGTTACGGCCGTTAGCCAATCTGGCCAGTTCCACGGTGGAAACCAGTTCCTTTGCCGGCGACAGCCCCTTTACCGCGCATTTGCGTCGCAGCCGCATCCCTTTAGTACAGTATGACATCGACACCCTGAACAGTTTTGATAATTTACTGCCGGAAGAACAAGCCTTGCTGGAAAATTGGCGGCGTGTTTTGTACATGCCGCTCCACGCGGGTGATAATCTTGTTGCTGTTCTGGCGCTGGGCAGCAAAACGACGGGTGAATCGTATGACCGTAAAGATTTTGAGCAGTTGCAAACAATTTCCGACAAATTCAGCCCGCTGCTGGTTCAGGCCAAAAATCTGGCCGGATTACGCCAGATCAATGACCATATTTTTGCCCAAAACCAGATTCTGACACACGAAAAACAACATCTGCACGAACTGATGGCGATGTTTGCGCAGTTTAGCAATATGGTGACGTCGGATTTGAAACGGCCGTTCAACCACATCAATCGTGAAATCGAAAAACTCCAAGCGGCACTGGCTGATAATCCAGCGAGTACAAAAACCCTGGACACTTTCAGCCAGGAAATGCACCAGCTTGAAAACAAAATCACCCGCCTCATCACCATTGCCAACCGGCTGCAAAGCCGCGAACAGTTCCAAATCGAAGATGCTAATTTAGACCAGATTACTCAGCAAGCAATTCACAACCTGCATACCATGGCCGAAGCCCGTCATGTTGCAGTGAAATACGATCTGCCGGCCACCACACCGTCTGTTCTGGGCGACAGCCAGCAATTGCAAGAAGCGATCCAACATTTGTTACACAACGCCATCAAATACAACAAAATTGGCGGTGAAGTGTCTTTGCATTGTGCAGTTGACGGAGATGAATTATGTCTGCGTATGCGCGACACTGGCGTCGGCATCCCGGAAGATCGGCTCAATCAGATTTGGCAGGGCTTTTCGTTCCCACAAAACGGCAACGGCCGTAACGCCGGACTCGGCCTCACGCTGGTCCACCACATCATCACCGCCCACGGCGGCCACGTGGAAGCCAAAAGCACCTATGGTTCCGGCAGTATCTTTTCCGTTTATCTCCCCATCGCATATAATACGTAAAACGTGGAGCGGGGATTTTCGGATTAGGAGATGAATCAAAAAATATCCCCTAATCGCCAAATCCCCGCTTATAGAGAACTCCTTACGTTTTACGATTATGAATTTCACAACACCCATTGCGCTACTCCTGCTCCTGTTCATCCCTTACTTCATCTGGTTAGGGCGGCCATCGCGGTACGGCCGTTCCCGTTGGCGTGATTGGGCCAGCCTGGTTGTGCGCCTCCTCATCATCGCCCTGCTGACACTGAGTCTGGCCGGAACCCAGATCGTACGGGCCGCTGACGAGTTAGCCGTCGTCTTTTTGGTTGACGCCTCCGATTCCATCCGACCGGAACAGGCCGCGCAGGCCGAAGAATTTGTCCGGGCGGCGGTGGCAACGATGGGGGTAAATGATGAAACGGCCGTGATCCTCTTCGGGGCCAATGCCTTAGTCGAACGCCCCATGTCCGGCCTGGCCGAACTGGCCCCCATCACCTCCGTACCCCAGCCATTACACACCGACCTGGCCGAAGCCATCCGGCTGGGACTGGCCCTGTTCCCGGCCGGCAGCGCCCGGCGCATGGTCATCCTCAGCGACGGCGCGGCTACCCTGGGCGATACCGAGGCCGCTGCAAAACTGGCCGCCGCTGCCGGAGTCGAAATCGACTACGTGCCGCTGCCCCGTCCTTCCGGCAGCGCCGAAGTTCTATTAACCAGTGTGGACGCCCCCACCCGCATCGTCCAGGGCGAAACCTTCCGCATCGAAGTGACGGCCGAAAGTACGGCCGATACACCTGCCGCCCTGCGTATTTTGGCCGGGGGCAGCATCGTCTACGAAGAAGCAGTCCAACTGCGGGCTGGCGTCAACAATTTCAGCATCCGCCTGCGAGCCAGCGAGCAGGAATTTGCCCGCTATCGCGTCCAGCTTACTCCCACCGAGGACACCTTCTACCAAAACAACGAACTGGCCGCCTTCACCGAAATCGTTGGGCCGCCGCGCATTTTGCTGGTCGCCAACGACGGTACGATTGCTGATGATGGCACGCCGCAGCCCGACGAATCGCCGCAGTTGCAGTTGGCGCTGGAAGGGGCCGGTTTGCTGGTTGACCGCACCACACCGGCCGAACTACCGGCCAGTCTGGCCGAGTTGAGCAATTATGCCAGCGTGGTACTGGTCAACGTCAACGCCAAAAATTTGTCGCCGCGCAAGATGGAACTGCTGCAAAGTTATGTGCGCGATTTGGGCGGCGGGCTGGTTGCCGTCGGCGGTCCGCAAAGCTACGGCATGGGGGGCTATTTCAAAACCCCATTGGAAGAAACGCTGCCGGTGGAGATGCAAATCAAGGATCAGGAACGCTTCCCCTCGGTCAGTATCGTCATCGTCATCGACCGTTCGGGCAGCATGGGGATGCAGGAAGGCGGCCTGACCAAAATCCAACTGGCGGCCGAGGGTGCGGTACGCGTCGTTGAACTGCTCAATGATTTTGATGAGATCACCGTCATCCCGGTAGACACACAGCCGGATAATCAAATTGGCCCGCTGCCGGCCAGCGACCGGGAGACGGCGATTGGCCTTATCCGCCAAATTGGCGCAGGCGGCGGCGGCATTTACGTGCGCACCGGCCTGGAAGCGGCGGCGCAAGCCCTGGTCCAATCGCCCAATCAGGTCAAGCACATCATTTTGCTGGCCGATGGGGCCGATTCAGAGGAGAAAGAGGGTGTGCCGGAGCTGATTGATGGGCTGGTGGCTGAGGATGTGACGATTACGACAGTCAGCATCGGCAACGGGCCGGACACGCCCTGGCTGCAAGAGATGGCCGAACGGGGCAACGGCCGTTTCCATTTTACCGACCGCGCCGCCAACCTGCCCCAAATCTTCACCCAGGAAACAACGGCCATCCAGCGCAGCTACCTGGTCGAAGAGCGATTTTTCCCGTCACTGGCCAGCAGCAGTCCGATTTTGGCCGGGATAACGGCCGTGCCGCCGCTCTACGGCTACGTGGGCACAACCGCCAAAGCCACCGCCCAGCTCATCCTCAAAACGCACCAGGACGACCCGCTGCTGGCCGCCTGGCAGTACGGCCTGGGCCGTTCGGTGGCCTGGACGTCGGACGCTACCGGCCGCTGGGGGATCGATTGGGTGCGTTGGGAAGGTTTTCCCGCGTTTTGGGCACAGGCCGTCAACTGGACGATTTCACAGGGGCGGGAAAGCAATGTGGAAACGGCCGTTACCTTCAGCGGTGAACAAGCGCGATTAACCGTCGATGCCCGCGACAGCAATGGCGCATTCCTCAACAATCTGCTAACCGAAGTCAATGTCGTTGCTCCTGATGGCAGCGTTACCAATCTGGCCTTGCAGCAGGTGGCGCCGGGCCGCTACGAAGCCGAATTCTCACCGCAGACGGATGGCGCTTACTTCATCCGCGTCGCCGGTACATCCGCAGCGGATGAGGTGACGATTGGGCAAACCAGCGGCTGGGTGCTGGGCTACTCGCCGGAGTACCGCCAGTTTGAGAGCAATCCTGGCTTGCTGGAAGCGCTGGCTGAATTGACGGGGGGGCAGGATGTGTCAGGGGTGGAAACGGCCGTGTTCGCCCACACCCTGCCCAGCGACGTCACCCGCCGTCCCATCTGGCCCTGGCTGACGCTGGCGGCGGTCATTTTGCTGCCGTTCGACATTGCTCTGCGCCGCCTGGTTGTCAGCCGCCGTGACTGGCAGCGGGCCTGGGCAGCGACGTTTGGCCGTCTGTTTCCGACTCCGGCCCCGATTCCGGCTCAGTCAGAACAGGTGGCACGGCTGTTCCAGGCCAAGCAGCGGGCGGGGACGAGAAAAGAAGAAGGGGGAAAAGAGGGAACGGCCGTGCCGCCACCCATCCAGCGCCAGGACCAAGCCGCTTCTTCCCAAACACCGGCTGCACCGCCATCTACTGCGCCCGCAGCGAAACCCGTTGCCCCAGCCACTGGGTCTCTTGCCTCCCGACTTTTAGAAAAGAAACGCAGCCAAGACCAAGACAATAATTAAAAGCCGCGCATCTCAAAGGCAAAAATCACGTGCGATCGTTCAGGGTAAAAATCCAAGCGATCGTCTGTATCTCCCCGGTTTGTGGTCGCTGTTTACCCATATCCCCACAGAAAAACTCCATTTCCATTCCCTCTTTTGTCCAACCACCAAACGTCCAAACTTAAACGGAAAGACCATTCTCCTATTGAGTCACCAGAGGTAATCTTCGATACTAGGGACAAGAGTTACTGGCACAGTAGCCGCACCTTTTAATGATCACGCTATTCAGAGCTAGCGGGGGTCATGAAGTATAAAGGGGATAAAACAATGAAAAAATTACTGGCTCTTACTTTATTTTTATTAGGAATACTGCTGGCTTTAACAGTAATATTCACGACTGTGAATGCTTCAGTCGATGTTATAGCCCTCATTGTCCAGGCTGAGGACGTAGATATGGCCGCAGCCCTCGTCGAAGATTATGGTGGGCAGGTGAATGAACAATTCGCTATTATTGATGCGGTATCGGCCGATGTGCCGGTAACGGCCGTTGAGGCCCTATCCGCTGATTCTCGTGTAGTCTCCGTATTCGAAGACTACACAGCAGAAATAGCAGGAAGCCGCTCCAGAAACCCGGTGGTTAATTTCCCACAGGTAATGGGCGCCGATCAAGCCTGGGCAGAACATGTTAATGGCAAGAAAATCACTGTTGCCGTTGTAGACACGGGTATCGCGCCAATGAGTTGGAACAGCAGGCGTATCATCGCTCGTTATGATGCCCTGGATGACGGGCCACGCAAAAAAGACCCCAATGGTCATGGTACCATGATGGCCAGCCTCATTGGTAATTCACAAAAAGACGAAAATGGCTTCATGGGTATTGCCCCTAAAGTCAAATATGTCGATGTTCGTGTTTTGAACAGCGATGGGTCCGGTAACTATGCCGACATTCTTGAAGGGTTGAACTGGGTTCTGGAAAACCAGGATGAATACAACATCCGTGTTGTCAATTTATCCTTGCTGGCCGCCGTCAACAGCCCCTACTGGGCCGACCCCATCAACCAGGCCGTTGAAGCCCTCTGGGACGCCGGTATTGTTGTGGTCGTCGCCTCCGGCAACGCCGGTTCTGACCCCATGACAATCGCCGTACCCGGCAACGATCCGTTTGTTATCACTGTTGGCGCATTCACCGACAACTTCACACCAGAAGATGAAAGTGATGATTACCTGGCCCCGTTTAGCGGCGCCGGCCCGACAGAAACAGGGTTTGTTAAACCAGACGTCATTGCTCCCGGCGCGCACATGATTGCTTCGGTTAAACATAATGCCGTCTGGCCACAAGAACATCCTGATAACAGAGTTAAAAGGGAATTTTACCAGATAGCCGGCACATCATCGGCAGCGGCCGTTACTTCGGGTGTTGTAGCGCTCATGCTGCAAGAAAACCCGGACATGACCCCTGGTGAAGTCAAATATGCCTTGATGGACGCCGCGCGCCCAGCAGCTTATAATGGACAATCATTGACCTGGAGCATTTTCCAACAAGGCGCCGGCCGAGTCTGGGCGCCGGATGCAGTCTTCAATCCCGCCAAAGGTAATGCCGACGGCAACATGGTTCCGGGCGAAAAATATGTTGGTCCGGCCGTGTACCGGGATGGCGAGTTTGTTCTAGTTGATGAAAATGGCGAAGTCATCCCTGAAGCAGCCGGTTACGTTTGGACAGGTGGTTATGTTTGGACCGGCGGTTACGTCTGGACAGGTGGTTATGTTTGGACCGGCGGTTATGTCTGGACCGGTGGCTATGTGTGGACAGGCGGTTATGTTTGGACCGGTTCCACCGACTGGCAGCCATTAACAGATGATACAGTATGGCAAAGCGGTTATGTTTGGACGGGCGATGAAGCCTGGCCAGGCGGGTACGTTTGGACCGGCGGCTACGTCTGGACAGGTGGTTATGTCTGGACCGGCGGCTACGTTTGGACTGGCTTAGTTGATGATTTTGAATGATAGGATAGACTCGTTTAGCAGGAAATAAGAGGTATCCCCATGGTCTTAGGGCCATGGGGATTCTTGCTGCTTATTATGACACCCGGGCAACAAACTATTTTCTCAAGGAAGAGCAGCTTCGTGAATTTACGCAAAAAGGCTTATGAGCCGCGCAATATTTACCTGGCAGTCATCAGTACATTGGGGGTTATCCTCGTCGTTTGGGGTATCATTCAAGTACCGACGTATGACCCGCTGCTGCTCTTCACTTTGTTGCTTTTATTGGCCATAGCCTCCCAAATCACTTCGACATCGCTGGTTGGCGGAAATATTACGGTGGAAGTAAGTACGGCCGTTACCCTGGCCGTCGTTTCCTTGTATGGAACAACAGCGGCCGGACTGGTAGCAGCTTCAGCGGTAACGGCCGTTACCATTTCCAGTTTACGCACCATTTGGCCCGGCCGGAAAGGAGCCATCGAACGAATCAGCTTCAACATTGGCATGAGTACTATTGCCATCGTTGCCGCCGGTATCGTCTTTCAAGCCACCAGTACAGCACTGGCCGGCATTCCCGCCTTAGCCGCCACAATACCCTGGCTGGCAGCGGCCACCATCCATGACCAAGTAAACCTATGGCTGTTAATCGGCCTGCTGCATTTTCAAAATAAAATACCGCCATTGGAAATTTGGTTAGAGCATCGTTGGGCTATTCCCATCAACGTATTGACGATGAGCGTGGGCGGCGGTATTTTGGCAATCGCCGTACAACAATTTACCTTTTTAGGCATTGCCATCTTCTTTTTGCCCATTGTTTTATCTGCCTATTCCTTCCGCGTTTATGTAAGTAAAACCAGGCTGCAAATGGAACAACTCGAAGAACTCGTCGCTTTGCGCACAAAAGATTTGGAAGAAACCAATCACGAATTAGAACAAGTCAGCAAAGATAAAGACGCTTTTTTGGCCGTGCTAACTCACGATATGCGCACACCGCTAACCAGCATCAAGGGCTATTCCTCCATTCTGCGTGACCGTGAATTGGCGCGAGACCAACAGGTACAAATCGCCAAAATCATCTTGCGCAGCGAAGAAAACCTGCTGGAAATCGTCAACAACATTCTGGACATCGAAAAATTACAATCGGGCAGTCCCATTTTACTAGAACAATCCAGTTTCGATCTCGCTTTATTGGTCCGGACAACAACTGAATCCATTGCCGCCCTGGCCATGGAAAAGAATATTACACTACACCAGGAAGAAGTTCCCCAGCCCGTCGTCATCACCGCCGATGAAAAGCAAATTGAGCGTATCTTGCTCAATTTAATTTCCAACGCTATTAAATACACACCGGAGGGGGGCACGGTCAATATTGAAACCGGCATGAAAGGCCGGCACGCCTTTGTGAGCATTAAAGACAACGGTTATGGCATCCCGGAAGACGAACTACCCCACATTTTTGATCGTTTCCGCCGGGTTAAAGGCCATCAATCCAAAGCAGTCGGCACAGGCCTGGGATTGGCCATTGTCAAAAGTCTGGTTGAAGCCCACAACGGCGAAATCTCTGTCACCAGTTCAGTTGATGTTGGCAGCACATTCACGATCAAACTACCCCTGTAACTACTAACCGCCTTCAAACAATACAATTTAATTCTGTTTCTTGGCGTTTTTCATTTTCCCATCTATCCTGTAAATAGAAGATTCATTACAATTTCCGTTTTGGGATAATTGCTTGAAACTTTCTGAATCATCTCGCGTAATGAGAGGTGAATTGTCAGGAGATTGAAGTGTTGAATGAAGAACAGAACTGGCTGGAACAAGCCAGGCGAGGCGACCAAACAGCATTCGGAAAGCTCATTGAGGCGTATCAGCGGCCGGTTTATAACCTGGCTTACCGTATGCTAAATAATTCGGGTGAAGCGGAAGAGGCGGCACAAGAGGCGTTTATTCGCGCCTACACGCGGCTTCATACTTATAACCCAGATCATAAGTTTAGCACGTGGATGCTGTCGATAACGTCAAATTACTGTATCGATCTCATTCGCAAACGACGGGCACTGCTGCTTTCCATTGATGAGCCATTACCCCCGCATCCGGCTTTAATGTCGGACGGGCAGAAAGGACCGGAAGCACAAATGGAAATGAGTGAACAACAAGACATGGTTCAATCTTTATTACAAGAATTACCGGAAGATTACCGTCAAACTGTTGTTTTGCGCTATTGGCATGAGATGTCTTATGAAGAGATTGCGGAAATGATGGATACGACGGTTAGCGCGATTAAATCACGGCTGTTCCGTGCCCGCCGCCAGTTAGCAGAGGTGGGTATGGCCAATGGATTGAATCCGGCAGCGTTGGCTGTGGAAACGGCCGTTTAGAAACGGCCTTTTAATTGAGAGAGAAAAAGAGAGATTTTACGTATTGGAGCACATAATGGATCACGAAAACGCTTACATGCTAATGATGGACGCGCTCGATGGTGAGCTGGCCGATGACCGCCAGGAAAAGTTGGCGGTTCACCTGCGCGCGTGTCCAACCTGTAACCGTGAATGGCAAGCCTTGCTGGCAATAGACTTACTCTTCCGCCAGACGCCGGCCGTTGCCCCGGCAGCCGATTTTGCCCAGCGCACGCTGGCCCGACTGCCCAATTCACGGATGCGTGTCTGGACAATGAGCGCATTGTACACACTGCTGTTATTGGGCGGCTCGCTGCCCATGCTGCTGGGCTTGTGGATTTACAACCGGCTTGGCCCAACGTTAAGCGAACCAACGTTATGGCGAACGTTGTGGCAGTCGCTGAGCGGCATGTTCCAGGTAGCGGTTACGGTGATTGGCGCTGGTATGCGCGGAGCGGGCGAGTTTGTGGTACAGCAGCCGGCCGTTGTCGGCTGGTTGTTGGTATTAGTAGGCCTGGTTTCCTTGTGGGGCGGGGTCTTCCAACAATTTGTTCTCCAACCGCAGCCGGTACAGAGTCGCGCGTAGGATTTGCCCATTTCCCACTATGGACTTTGATAACCGGGCAAACCTCACAAGGAAAAAGAATGATGAAACGAAAACGAATTTTTACACTTTTAACAGTTTTCTTGCTGCTGTTGGTAACGACCAGTGTTGTGCTGGCGCAGTCTGATGGAACGGTTGTTGAAGCCGATGAAACGATCCGCAATGACATTGCACTCTTTGGTGAAGACCTGACTGTCGAAGAGGGCGCTACTGTTAAGGGAAACGTTGCTTTATTCGGCGGCAATGCCATTATTTCCGGGACGGTTGACGGTGACGTTGTGCTTTTTGGTGGTAATTTGACGGCGACGAGTACGGCCGTTATCGACGGTGATTGCGCCATACTTGGTGGTAGTCTGACAGATGATACAGATGATGGCTTAAACTGCGATGCGGTGTCGTTTGGCGCAGGTTTTGCCCCAGCCATTTCCGAATTCGCCGCCCAATTTGATCCGCCAGCACCTCCGGAACCGCCGACACCACCCGAAGTACCGCAGATTCCCGACGTTGAATATCGTCGGCCTTCGGCAGTCAGTCAGTTTTTTGGCGGGGTCGCCGAAACTGCCGGGCAAACATTGGTAATGGCGCTGTTGGCCTTTGGTGTGGCTTCCTTGCTGCCGAACCATTTGACACAAGCTGAAGCGGCTGCGCGACGGAAACCCATGACAAGCGGGGCAATCGGTATATTAACGGCCGTTGCCTTCCCCGTTCTCCTTGCCTTACTGGCAGTTACTTCAGCAATATTGGTGCTTGTCTGTATTGGCATCCTGGGCTTTCCCATCATCTTCCTGTTAGCCATCGGATTTGTGGCCGCCATGATTTTTGGTTGGATCACAATGGGCGATCTGGTAGGACGGTGGTTGGCGGAGAAAATGAATCTGCAAAACCGCAGCCTGCCGGTGACAGCGGCTCTGGGCACAGCAGCGCTTACCTTTGGTCTTGGCCTGATTGGAGCAGTCCCCTTTATAATTGGTGAGGGGTTCTTAACCGTTGTTATTGGCTCGATTGGATTGGGAGCAGCCACGTTGACCCGCATGGGGACACGACCGTATCCCCTCTACACCCCAACCACAGAAAGACCAATCACCGAAAACCCGGACAAGATCAGTTCTATCTTGGAAACCTTACCGATTGAAGACGTGGAAGATTTGAAAAATAACTAACCGCAACTGCTGCCTACCTCTTCCCTCCCTAACGCAAGAGGCGCGTCCGACTATCCGACGCGCCTCTTTGCATTTGTATCCGTAGATTACACTGATTGACGCAGATTAAAAAACCGATCAATCTGTGTCATCGGCGAAATCTGTGGCTATATTTTAAGCGAATTTGGCTTCTTTGCTGTCCCCTTTAGCAGCAATTTGGCCGTAGAGATGACCGGTAACGGCCGTTAAGTACGGCCCAACCACAATACCAATAATCGGCCCGCCACACCAGCCAATGAAGGGAATGGCGCTGAAAATACCCAACACAACGCTAATAACGAGGCTGGCTGCAAACGATGCCAGGGCCGCAATCACAATATCGCCCACATTTTCGCGGGCAATGGCAACAACTTCACCAAAACGGAACATCGCCCCCAATTCATTGGTATTCACATATTGAATAACAATCGCCGGGCTAAGGAAAAATAAAGCCACAGCAAAAACTAAACTCAGACAGATGACCAGCCCCCAGGTCGCCAGGAAACCGGCAGCCATCACATCTTCATTCACATCGGCCAGGCCGCCCAGACCGACACTGGCAACAAGGGCAATACACATGATGACCCAAAAAGGCAGCGTGTAAACAATCTGGCCGACGATGACCGACAGACCATCCATAAACAACTGGCCGAAATCATCCCATTCCGGCAACGGCCGTTCCACACCATCCTTGACATTGCGCGTAATACCAACCAGATACCCAACCAGCAGCGGAATCGGGACAATCAAAAACGAAGCCAGCGAAACCGCCGCTCCAATACCGATTTTACCCATCCAGCGCTCATCTTCAGTCACAAACGTAAATGCTTTAGCTACATCCATGTCAAAAACCTCCTGTTTTTGCAATCATGTATCACAATAATTTTCTAAACGACAAAGCAGATTGTAGGCAGACCCAACAGGTTCGTCAATATATCCTGGCAAGAAAAAAGGCGTGTTTTGCACACGCCTTTTTCCAATTTCCAGATAATCTTACGCGCTAGGCCCAGCCTTGCTGCTTGACAAAGTCGGTCACAAACGGGATGGTGACTTCCTGGCCCTGATAGGCCTGCCAACCCCAATAAACGCCAACAGCCCAAATAATGAGGGACGGTGCGCCCAGGCAGAAAAACAGCACTGAACTTAAAATCGTGCCCCCAATCACATTGACAACACCCCAAGCCAACGCCTGGGCATTGTGTGCTCTAATAAACGGCCGTGCCTTCTTATCTTCCATCAACATTAAAATGATGGGAACAATGGGCGTAAATACATAAGCCAAAAACGCCCACAACTTGTCATCATCTGTGATGCCATCCATGCTACTCATGGGCTGTTCAGTCATCGGTTCTTCAGTAACTGGAACTTTTTCTTCAAACTCTTCGCCATTGGTCGGTTCAAAATCTTCAGTCATTGTTGACCTCCTAATCAAAATATAGAAACATTTAGATGATTGACATCATTGTAAGGGGGATACCCCTGATTCGTCAATGGTAAATTTACAAATGGCCGTTCCTGCGATAGAATGCCGCCCATGACAAGAATCGTTTTTATGGGTACGCCTGATTTTGCCGTGCCCGTTTTGCAAAAGTTGATTGCGACCCAGGAAGTTGTTGGCGTCGTCACCCAGCCGGACCGGCCTGCCGGGCGCGGCAAGCAGCTTCGTCCGTCACCGGTCAAAGAAACGGCCGTGTCCGCCAACATCCCCGTCTACCAACCCAAATCACTGCGCTCCGAAGAAGCCGCCGCGCCGCTGCGCCAATGGCAGCCGGACATGATCGTCGTCGCCGCCTTCGGCCAGATTTTGCGGCCGCACGTGCTGGAGCTGCCGCCGCTGGGCTGCCTCAACGTCCATGCGTCCCTGCTGCCGCGCTGGCGCGGGGCATCGCCCATTCAGCACGCCATCATGGCCGGCGATACCGAAACGGGCATAACCTTAATGCAAATGGATGTCGGATTGGATACCGGCGCGATGTTTGTGAAGCAAGCCGTCCCGATTTACCCTGACGAAACGGCCGCATCCTTACACGACCGATTAGCGGAACTAGGCGCGGCCATGATTGGCGAACATTTAGATGATATTGTAAACGGCCGTATCACTGCCACCCCCCAAGACAATACCCTCTCCACCTACGCGCCCATGATCAGCAAAGCCGATGGCCAGCTCGATTGGCACAAAACCAGCGCCGAACTGGACCGCCACATCCGGGCCATGACTCCCTGGCCGGGTGCATTTACAATCTGGGAAGGGCAGTTGTTGAAGGTGCTGGATGCAAAACCGGTATACGGCCGTCTCCCGTCCGGTGTGCCGGGGCAAGTGGCGATGATGGAGGAAACGGCTCGGCGTGAGCTTGCCGAAACGGCCGTTGTCCTTACCCGGGACGGCGGTCTGGCCTTAAATCAGATACAACTAGCCGGTAAACGCGCCATGTCCAGCGCCGAATTTCTGCGCGGCCGGCCCGACTTCATCAACAGCCAACGAGAGAAAAACAGAACGAACGACGGACAATTGGAGACTAGACTATGAGAATTCTCGTGTACGGAGCGGGGGCCGTGGGTGGTTATTTAGGCGCACAATTGTGCCTCGCCAATCATGACGTGACATTCATTGACATGGAAGCGACCGTCAACGTGATCAACAGCAGCGGCTTGACGATTGTCCAGGGCGGCCAGAGCCGGGTGGCTCAGCCCAAAGCAGTATCATCTGTGGCCCAGGCGTTTATGGGCGATACCGCCCATTATGACCTGATACTCATGGGCGTGAAATCGTATGATTTGAAGACAGCGCTGGATCCGTTGGTGGCGTTTTGTCCATCGCCCCAAACGATTATCACCATTCAGAACGGGATTGATGTGGAACGGCCGTTTATCGACCAATACGGTGCGGAACATATCATTGCCGGCTCTTTCACCACCCCCATCAGCAAAGAAACCATCAACCGGCTGGTTGTCGAAAAAGAAGATCGTGGGTTAGCTTTGTCCCCCACTCAAAACGGCCAAAATATCAAAGAGTGGGTCCACCATTTCAACCAGGCCGGAGTCGAAACGATCGGCATCAAAGATTTCCAATCCATGAAATGGTCCAAAGCCATGCTCAATATCATCGGCAACGCCACTTCGGCTATTTTGAACCGCCCTCCGGGAACCGTTTACAAATCATCGGCCATGTTTGATTTGGAAGTACGTATGCTGCGGGAAACGCTGTCCGTCATGAAGAAACTGAAGTTAAAAGTCGTCGATTTGCCCGGTGCACAAGCAAATCGTCTGGCCAACGCCGTTAACCGGATGCCTAAACTACTGCTCAAACCAATCATGTCCCAGTTGGTTGCCAGCGGGCGCGGCGATAAAATGCCCTCCTTCCACATCGACTTGACCGCCCACGTGGGCAAGAGCGAAATCATCTACCACAACGGCGCGATTGCCAAAGCGGGCATGGACAATGGCATACCCACGCCGGTCAATGCGGCATTAACCGATGTGCTCTGGAAATTAACCCGTGACGAACTGGATTGGCGCGAATTCGACGGCAAACCCAATCGTTTGATGGCTGAAGTGCGCCGTTTCGAGAAAAAATCCTGATCCGGCGGCACATAAATCTTTATTACTCACCACAATGGCCAACCGGGGCAATAATCCTCTTTCTGCCCTCTGATTTCTGCCTTCCTACTTCCCTTGCCATTGCGACGGCCGTTTCATCATAAAACTTTGCGCCCCTTCCATAAAATCCTCGCTGCTAAAAAGCTGGCTTTGTGCCCAACCCTCCAACTGCAAACCGCGATCCACATCGGCCAACCCGTCGATGACCCGTTTGGCCATCCCCACCGCCAAGGGCGCAGCCAGGCTGATTTCGGCGGCCAGTGCTTCGCCTTTGGCGGCCAACTCGTCTGCCGGAACAACGTGATTGACGATACCCCAGCGCTCGGCATAAGCAGCATCAAACTGCCGGCCAGTAAAGATGAGTTCTTTGGCCCGCCCCGGCCCAACCAGCCGGGTTAGACGCGTCGTGCCGCCCACGTCAGGAATCATACCCAGACGCGTCTCTGGCAGCCCCAGGAGCGTTCCTTCAGCGGCGATGCGGATGTCACAGGCCAGGGCCAATTCCAGCGCCAACCCCAGGCAGTACCCGTGCAGCAAAGCGATGGTGGGCAGTTCCAATCGTTCCAGCCGGGTCAGAACACCCTGGAATTCATCGGTGATGGATCGCATCCGGGTTTGCCAGTGGTGGCCGTATTCATGGGCCAATCCCAGCAGCGCACTCACATCTATCCCGGCGGAGAAGGCTTTGCCTTCACCACGAATGAGGGCGGCGCGCAGGCCGGGGGTTTTGGTGGCGGTGGTTACGGCCGTATCCAATCCCCGAAACAGTTCCATATTAATCGCATTACGTTTGTTAGGCCGGTTCAACACAATCTCAAAAATCGTGTCACGCTGTTCGGTGCGTACCAGGTCAGTCATGATAGTCTCCAGTCTTTAGTCTCGTAGTCTCATAGTCTCGTGGTCTCGTAGTCGGTTAGTCGATTAGTCGCGTGGTCAGGCGGGAACGGCCGTGCGCTTTTTTACCTGCGTCATCGCTATCCATGCCAGGGCCATAAACACCGTACTAAACAGGAAAAGCCAGCGGTATTGGTCGCCCAAAACGTCCACGACGATGCCGCCCAGCGTTGGTCCCAGCACCGCCGCCGACTGCGACGAAAAGTAGTACAGGCCGGTGTACGCGCCAATTTTGCGCTCGTCGCCATAATCATAGACCAGCGGCAGGCTGTTAACATTGACACAAGCCCAAAAGGCACCGGTCAGCACCAGAGCAATGACAAATGTAGCCGCGCCTTGAATCACGAAGTAGCTGAGCAGGAAAATAACTGTCAACCCCACCAAGCCGATGAGGATAATGCCGCGACGGCCGTATTTTGTCCCTAACAATCCGGCCGGTATAGCAAACAGGATGAAGGAAATGGTCACTGCTCCGGCGTAAATGGAGGCCGTGCCGGGCGACATGCCCAGCGTGAAAACGGCAAACGAGGACAGGCCCGATTCCAGGGCGTTGAAGGCCATGAACCAGAGCAAGATCCCCAGCAAAACGAACAGGCCGCTCTTGTCGGGATTGCCAAATAACACTTTCAGATTGGCGATCACGTTGCCGGATTTGCCTTCCGGGCTGCCATCCAGGCTGATGTGGCGTGGTTCTTTAACTTTGTAGACGGCCGTTAACGACGCCACCACCAACAAAATCGCCCCACCTACAAAGGGCGCGGCCCGCCCCATCGAATTAAACAAAAAGCCGCCGCCAAAAAAGGCCAGAAGCCCGCCAATGCCGCCCATCAAATTGATGATACCATTGGCCTTGCTGCGGTCATTGGCCGGGAACAGATCGCCCAGCCAGGCCACCGTTGGCGAGCGGAACAGCGCCATGCCAAAGTTGGTGATGAGAATGAAAATGGCGATGGCAAAAGCTGTTTGGGCAAAGGGAATGAGGACAAAACCAACGACGGCGATGGGCAATCCCAACAAAATCCAGGGCTTGCGCCGGCCAAACCGATTCCAGGTCTGATCGCTCCTGGCTCCCACCCAGGGCTGGACAAAGACGTTGAGAATGTTGTCCCAGGTCATGATAAACAGAGCCAGCGCTGGAGTAAGACCAAAGCCGACGACTTTAGGGATTTCGCGCCCAGCTTCTAAAAGCT
>JBNKZT010000105.1:0-17106 GCA_050301775.1 Promineifilaceae bacterium (SeqCode) | reverse complement strand
GTCCAATTCCTCAGCTATTTCACTGATTTGGAAAACCAGACCCTGCCAGCGTTCCAGCAGCGGATTCTGTTCGCCATCGAATTTAGCCAGCAGCGTCAAAGCGCGTTCAGTTTGACCCGCCAGGTCACCAATGGCCGGTGTCTCGTCATCCACACCATTGAGCAAAGCGAGCGCTTCGCTGGCGTGGCGCATGAGCTGCTCGACGTTGGCCAACCGGGTACGTTCGGCGCGTAGGTCATCTTCTTCGCCGGGTGTCAGTTTGGCCGCGTCGATTTCCTGCACCTGGAATTGCAGCATGTCGATACGCTGCGCGATCTGGCGTTCATCACGGTGCAATGAGGCCAGTTCGCGTTGGATTTTGTACAACTGGTTGACTTCGCGGGTAACGGCCGTTCGCTCGCCCACCAATCCCGCATATGAATCCAGCAGCGGCAAATGCGCTTTCGGTTTAAGCAGAGAAAGATGCTCGCCCTGCCCATGAATATCGATGAGCGGGGCCGCAATATCACGCAAAATAGTCAGGTTGACGGCCCGGCCGTTGACCCGGGAAAAGTTACGGCCGTTCTCACGTAGTTCGCGGGCCAGCACCAGCGTATCGGCCGCTTCATCCTCCAAACCTTCCTGCGCCAAAATGGGAGCCAACTGGGCCTGGATGGCCGGATTGATGGTAAACGTCGCTTCCACGTAAGCTGCCTCGGTTCCAGCACGAATCGACGTCATATCAGCCCGGCCGCCTAGCACCAGCGTCACCGCATCCAAAATGATGGATTTACCAGCGCCAGTTTCCCCGGTCAGCACATTAAAACCGGCTGCGAACTGCATCCGCAGCGCATCAATGATGGCGAAATTGCGAATATAAAGCTCAGTCAACATAGCCAAGTGAGCTAGAGGATGGAGCTAGAGCTAGAGGATAGTCTATCTCCTCTAGCTCTAGCTCTAGCTCTAGCTTTTTACACCTTCACAAAATAATAAGCCGCACCGCCAGCCATAAAAGCATAAACGGCCAGCCAGATAAATGAACCGGCGCCAAAAAACCAGGCGACAATCGTGCCCAAAACAACCGTCGTCGCCACAAGATAAGGCAAATAACGGCCCCGGCGGCGGCGCACAGCCCAAAAAGCAACCCGGCCGATTAATGTGCCCACCATCGGCGCCAGGAAAAAGACAAAAAAGCCGACAAACCCAACCAAAAACGCGGCCAACGTGGCCACCGGCATGGCCACCAGAAAAGTAACGACGTAATCAATCGGTTTGGCTGTGTAATAACTCTTGCGCAAATCGCGGATGCAGTCCGGGCAGCTGTAGCCAACTGGCGTTTTAACCGCACACTCGGTGCAGATTGGTTTGCCGCAGGTGTAGCAGCGCAGCGCCGTTTCCCGATTGGGATGGCGGTAACAAACCAGGTCAAATTCGTCGGGAACGGGCATGGGTGCGGGAACAGCCGTTTCCACCACGTCTGGTTTTGGCTTCGGCTCAGCCGGTTTATCCAATGCCGTCTTCACCCAATCCGCCACCGGCGCATCAGGATTGGCCTGAATCTGGTCCAAAGCGGCCTGCGCAATTTTGTTGTCGGGGTTAATTTGTAAGATGCGTTCGTAAACGGCCGTTCGCTCACCGTTGTCGTTCAACACATCAGCCAAACCCAACCAGGCCGCTTCCGCTTCCGGCGCTTCTTCGACAATCTCGCGGTACAACGATTCCGCCGCCGCCCGTTTACCGGACGCCGCGACCCGTTCCGCCTGTCGCAATAATGATCGTAATCTGGGGTTACTTATTTCCATTATGCAAAACCATCATATAAATTGACAATTGACGATTTGAGGAATTCAATCATCAATCACTTAATTTTCCGACTAAATCCTAAACGCTGCATTAAACGGCGGTAAAAATACCCCGAACTGTCCACACGGGCAAAACAACAATGATTGGCATGTTTTTTAATCACCACCACATCACCATCTTGCAGCAGCACGGCATCCTGACCATCCGCTGTCAACGTCGCCTCGTGCCCGGTATGTACCTTGATGCTGATTTCCGCCTCTTCATGGAATACCAGCGCCCGGTTCAAGCTCAAATGGGCCGCGACTGGCACAACGACAAAGTTCATCAACTGCGGCGGCAGCATGGGGCCACCGGCAGCCATCGAGTAAGCTGTCGAGCCGGTGGGCGTAGAGACAATGAGCGCATCGGCCGTGTAGTGGGTAACCAGATCGCCGTCAACCCGCAGTTCCATGCGCAGGACACGTACCTGCTGACCGCGCCCCACGACCAGGTCGTTGAGCGCGGTGAAGTTTTCGATGACACGGCCGTTCCGCAACAAAGCCGCATGGAGCATCAACCGATTTTCAATCCAGTAATCACCGGTCAACACCCGTTCCAGACGTTCTGGCCAATTGCTGGGCTGGGCCTCGCTTAAAAAACCGACCCGTCCCATATTAATGCCAAAAATCGGCACACTGTGCGAAATTGCCAGGCGGGCCGCATGAAGCGTCGAGCCATCACCGCCCAGAACAATCAGCAGCGACGTTTCGCTCATGTTGCCGTTGGCGTGGTCTTCATCCCAGGTTGAACCGGCCCAGGAAGCAACGTCCCGTTCGGCCAACCAATCCCGAATTTCCCGCGCAACCGGTTCGGCTTGCGGGATTTTGGATTGGTACACGATGCCAACCCGCTTAATGCCAGCCATCAGCCGTTCAGTTTTTCCTTAAGCCATGTGGTTAAGTCAGCCATCGGAATTGGGGTTTGGTCACCGCCGTCTAACGGCCGTACCATCACCATCCGTTCCGCTACTTCCGATTCACCCAAAATCAGCACAAAACGCACATCATGCTTGTTGGCCTCGCGCATCTGGCTCTTCAAACTGCGCCGGGTACGGGCAAAGGCCAGCCGCGTACCAATCCCCGCATCGCGCAGTTGATAGGTTAGCTGTACGGCTGCATTTTTCGTCTCGCCGCCAAAATGGGCCACCAGCACCGCCGGCGCAGCAGATGGCGGTGCAGCAATCTCCTGCTCCTTCAAGCCCAAAACGATGCGCTCAATGCCGCTGCCAAACCCCACGCCGGGCGTCGATGGTCCGCCGATGGCCTCAGCCAATCCATCATAACGGCCGCCGCCACAAACGGCGGCTTGCGCCCCAATCCCCTCAGCCCACACTTCAAAGACGGTCTTGGTGTAATAATCGATACCGCGTACCAACCGAAAATTAATGGTGTAGGATTGATCCAGCGTATCCAGCATATCGCGCAAATCGGCAAAATGAGTCTCGCAATCCTCGCACAAATGGTCGGCGATGTGGGGGGCGTCGGCTAGAAGCGCATCCATATCCGGCTCTTTGCTGTCCAGCACCCGCAGCGGATTCTTGACCAGCCGCTCTTTGTCAATGTCGGCCAATTTATCCTCGTGTTCGGCCAAAAATGATTTGAGTTTTGCCATGTACGCCGGTTTACACACCGGGCAGCCAGTGCTGTTAAGCTGGAAAGTCAGTCCTTTGTAGCCCAATTCGCGGTACAAATTCATGGCCAGCATCATCACTTCCAGGTCAGCGGCCGGATCAGTTTCGCCCATGATTTCCACGTCGAACTGGCTGTGCTGGCGGTAACGACCGGCTTGCGGCCGTTCCCGGCGGAAAATGGGACCAAAGGTGAACAGTTTCACCGGCTGGGGCCAGCTTCCCATCCCATTTTGGATGTAGGCCCGCACCAAACCAGCCGTATATTCCGGCCGCAAGGTGATGCTGCTGCCGTCCGGCTCGTCGATGGTGTACATCTCTTTTTGCACAAAGACGTCCGATGCTGTCCCCATGCCGCGGGCAAATAAATCAGTATCTTCGATGATGGGGACATCGATGCGTTGAAATCCGTAGCGCCGGGCCAAATCAGTGGCCGTCTGGATGATTAAATCCCAATAATGACGATCTTCAGACAGGACATCCTGCATACCTTTCGCGCGTTGTATATTCGACAAAGCCTGCCTCCAAATTTTTGAAGTTACACAGAGTTTCGCAGAGACGGCACAGAGAAAAATCTGCGCAATCGGCGTAATCTGTGGATTATTTGTGGCCTATTATAGCGGGATACGGCCGTATAAAGTAGCCCATCTCATAATTTGACTTTCCAAAATCCAGGGCCTGGGAGGCCCCTCTACATGTTTGCCCTTGTAAACTACCCTTGTAGGCAGGCCACCCCTGGCCTGCCGATGAATTGTATACACCACAAAAAAAGGACACATCACCATGTGTCCCAATTCTCGCCGGATGATTGGCTCAATCAGGCCAATCGCTGATGACAATGCCGCCGCACACTGCAACCGTTGCAGCGCTGCCACTCGCTGTGATCACGGTCTAATTCTCCTTCAAACTGACTTTCGCGCATTTCGGCCAGCAAATCGAGTAAATCTTCTTCCAGACTGTCGCTGTAATCGATGGCAAATGCTTTATCCTTGTATTGCAAAATGCCAAACGTGGGCCGGATGCCGTAGGTTTCGCCCACCAGCAGGCAGTAGGCGGCTAACTGCAAAATATGACCCTCCCACGGCTCATCGGGCGCACGACCAGATTTGAGTTCCACCGGCACAACAGAGCCATCGGCCTGCTGCACCAGGTAATCGGGTTTGCCGCTCAGCCCGAAATTGGGCGCGTAAAGCGGCTGTGTGTTGGGGAACCAGGCCCCGGTATCGCTGTAGATAACATTGCCTTCAGGCAGGCCGGACTGCTGCCACAGGTTTTGTGAACGCCGCCACAACCATACGGCCGTTCCCAGCATCAACAGCACCAACACCAGCGGAAAAACGCCCAGGCCCATCGCTTATATCCCCAGCAAAATCTGGAAAGTAATGTAGGTAACGGTGACAAAGAGCAGGACGTAAGCCAACCGCCGCAGCCAGGATGATTGTTGGACGGAACGGCCGTGTTCCTGATGAAACTGCTGGCCACTTTGCAACTCGCGCACATTTTGCGGCGCAAACCCTTTGGCCTGCCGCAGCCACCACGAGCGGCGGCAGTAAACGTAATCACTAATTTCGCTTGCTTGAATTCGTTTGTAGCTCATATGTTCTAATTTACAGCAATACAGGCTAATTTGTCAAGCAATCGCGCATTTTCCAATGGAGAATTCAGTACCTTATCAGTGGGATTCTTGGATGGTGTACAAGAATTTTTCGACACGAATTTCACGAATTACACTAATTTTTTCTTCATTCGTGAAATTCGTGTCAGAATCTTTTCTGGTTTACCCGGGTTACGATTGGGGCGGGGAAAAGCGGGGATTAGGGGATTGATTGGGGGATTTTTAACTTCGCTCCCGCACCAGGAAAATCCCTTCAAAAACAGGCAGCCGCTGGCCGACACGCTCTTCTAGCAAGGCAAAATCGAGATAAATGTCGATGCAAGCAGCCAGACGGTGCTTCTTGGCTTCGGAATCTGACGATGCAGGGCCGCCATTCCCTGGTTGAAGCAAGGTTACAATTTGCTCAATAAGCTGCGAACGAATGCGCGTTCGCGCACCAACGATCTGCCGATCAAGCAAATTGCCGGCTTCCCGCGCCTTGTTGCGGGCATTGTTGAGCGCCCGAATCAGTTCCGGGTTCATCACCACCTGCTGCTTACGTGTCAAATTGAGGGCATATTGGAAATTGCGGTCTAATTGGCGAATAATATCCTTGGCTTTTTCTCTGTCATCGACCCCAACCATCTCTTTTTCCAGGGCGTTGACCAATTCAATGCCATAACTGAGGTTAAACACTTTGGCTTCAGCCACATTCAACTGTTCGGCACGGTTAACTGCATCGCTCAAAAATCGGTCAAGCTGGTTAGCCTGAGCGCCCCCCATTTGTTCCTGGGCTTGTCGCAAATCAGGGAAGGCCGCGTACAGCTCCGGATCATGCGCCCGGTCCAAATTGAACAGGGTAAATCGGCGCTGTCTGGCTCGAGACATGAGCAGTTCACGGGCACGATTCAGAGCCGGCCCCATTCCCTCCCCACGCTTTTCCAGGCCCCAATCGTAACTGACCCGCTGATCGAGTACACGCTGCATCGTTTGGAACTGAGCCGTGTCGGCAACCGCAAAGCCATTACATTTGTATTCGTGGCCGCTGCGATACCAGAACCCCATATCTTCCAATTGGCTGCCACGCGCCTGGCTTTGCTGGGCAATACTATCCAGTTCTTCAACATGGGGCAGCCGGAAATGCCATTCTGTCCCGGCATCACGGCGGGTGAGCCATTCGCAAAATGCTTCAGCACCGGCCGGACGAACACCGACAACAGGGGAACGGCCGTTACCCTCGGGAAACTGGTTTGTTGGCCAATGTTCCGGCACATGATAGTTGGCATAGACCGCTTCTTCTTCCAAAAAAAGCTGGTATTCGGCATGGGTCACCGGCGAACTGTCAATGTATTTGTCCTCATCCACGCGTACCAGACGGCGCAGGCGCAAGGTCAGCAGCACCTCAGCTGCCAGACGGCGCACATCAGGCCGCTCATGCTCCACACTCTGGGCGATCCGGTTGAAAATGGAGCGTAGTTCCGGTTTAACCTCGCGCGCTTCTTCCAAACATTCCATCGCCAGCGTCAAGGCCACAACCGACGGCTGTTTCAGGGAAAGGCAAGCTTTAACCACATTGGTCGCGTCCGATTGGGCGGCATAGAGGCGAATGGTTTCGTGCCACCAGCTATCTTGCACCTGCTTGACCAGTTCGTCTTCCAGCTTTTGGTCACGCACGTGAACAGCCGCTAAATATTCCTGGAACGTCAAATGAGCAAACCCATACAATCCCGCTTCACGTTCGATGAGGAGGCCGCTGGTGTTTTCGATCATCTTTAAGAAGTCGGCCACAGCGCCCGGCTGGCCGGCAATTTCTGCCCCCACCACCCGTTTCAAGGAGGCCTCGCAAGCCTGGGCCGCTTCCGTCAGCGGAAGTTCCCGTTTGCGCTGGTTCATCATGGTATAAGCCAAAGTTTCCAGCACCCGCTGTTTTTGCGCTGGTGTCAATTCATAACTAATTCCCCGCGCTTCCTGCCGTTTACCCAGGAACACCTCGACAATTTCGGAATACAATTCTACGCGGCGGCCAGGCAAACTGCTGCGGTAGCGGTGAACTGTAGCGATCATTGTCAGCAGCAGCGGATTGACCGCCATGTCCAATAACACATGAGTCTGGCGCAGCCGCCAAATCAAATCTTCAGCTCCTTTGTGGGCTTCCATGCGCACGCCGGGATCATCCCGTTGGGCGCTCATGATTTCGTTGGCCAGGTACCAGTTGTGGACAAACTGCTGCACCTGTTCGATGGAAAACGGCCGTACCTCCAGCACAACCACATCTTTTAACGGATTACTGCGATAGCCAAACGGCCGCGAGGAGATCACAAACTGATTGTTTTTATGGCGGGCCATCTGCCGATCAACCCAGTCCACTACCTTCTGCCGCAAATCGGGATCGGCAATCTCGTCCAGACCATCTAACATGATCAGACAGCGTCCTTTTTGTAACTGCCGCTCCATCCAATCGGGCGGAATATTCACATTCCACATGGCCAGACGCGACTGCACGGCCATGACCAGCGAATAATTCTCGCTCCTGGCAATCACTTCCACATGATCGCGCAAAAAGAGCAGGATAGGCAGTTTTTTGATCTTCCGGGCCAACTCCGGGCCATTTTTGTCGGCGGCCAGCATCAATGTCAAATGTTTAAGCAAAGTCGTCTTGCCGCTGCCGGGCGGCCCCAGCATGACCAGATTCTGGCCCCGTATTTTTTTGGTGATGAGATATTGGGGTAAACTTTGTCGTTGGGAAACGGCCGTTTTCGTTGACGGTCGCAGCGGATCAGTAGATGCACGGTTATATGTTTGCGGTTCCAGACTGAGATCAACAAAAACCTGCTCCAGTTCCAGGGCAAACACACCCTGCGTCGTCAAACCTTTCACGTCAAAGTTACGATGCAGGTAGCCCAAATGGCTCAAATAAGCCTGTTGAAAATGGCGATCCGGGAAAAGTTTTTGTAACATGATTTTGCGCTTTGCCGGCTCCGACGCAATTGCTGTAAATTCCGGGCCTCAGCTAACCAACCTGCACACAGCTTGTTACTGGACTGCTCAAACCGTGACGATAAAAACCAATACGTTATTATTTATGTCATCAAGCGGCTCCATTATACACAATTTAGCGACCAAAAAGCACATTTTGTCTGTAAATTAAAAGACCCCACGGGTTTTGCAAGCCCCTGGGGTCTGAAATCGCAAAGCGCATCACGGCCGTAACAAAATCTTGCGAATGCCAGGCCGGGCGGCATATTCAAAAGCCGCCAATCCCTGCGACAGGGGATACTCCCCATCAATCAAAGCCTGGACAGGCACGGCATCCTGAGCCAGCAGGCGCAGCGCCGGGGCAAAGGGGCCGCAGCGCGAACCAATGACATTTATTTCGGACACGACCAGTTTCGTCAAATCAAGTTTGGATTGACCGGCAAAAGTGCTTTTGAGAACGATTGTACCCAACGGCCGTACCAACCGAATCACCTGGGCAAACCCGGCATCATTACCGGTCACTTCCACCACAAAATCGAAGCTGTCATCATCAAACTCATTAGTCAATCCGGTTGACAGCCCTAATTGGGCCGGGAGCACCAATGATGATGCCCGACGGCCCAGCATCGTCACATCTGTACCATCCAATGCCAATACCAGCCCCACCAGCAAACCCAGGCGGCCCGGCCCGATAACGGCCGTTCTGGCTGATGGCCGCACCGTCACCTGTTCCCGAATCCGTATGGCAGCGGCTAATGGTTCAGTGAAAACGGCCGTTTCATCCGGTACGTTGTCCGGCACCGGCAGCAAATTGGCCACCGGCAGCACGGCGTAATCGGCAAACACGCCATCCCAATTGTGAACGCCCAGTGCATAGCGCTGGGGGCAATGTTCCGGCCCGGTGCTGAGGCAGGTAGCGCACTGCCCGCAGCCAATGTTTATGCTTCCTACCACGCGGCGGCCAACCCAATCGGCATGAATCGGGCTGCTTACCGCTTCGACAACGCCCACAAACTCATGTCCCAACACACCTTGAAAACCGGGCACGTACCCTTTCAAAATTTCCAAATCGGTCGCACAGATGCCGGCCAGGGAAATAGCGAGAAGGGCTTCGCCAGCTTGAATTTGTGGTTTTTCATAATCGGAACGGTAAACAAGTTGGCCGTCTTCCAGACAAATTACATTCATCTTCTTTCCTTTTTAGGTGAGATTCTTGCATGGTGTACAAGAATTTTTCGACACGAATTTCACGAATTACACTAATTTTTTCTTCATTCGTGAAATTCGTGGCATTCGTGGCAGAATCTTTTCTAGTTTATCCAGGTTAGGAGAACGAGATGTTCCCGTTCGCAGACGAGTCGCTTGTGCTTCTTACGGTTCGGGGGTGGCCGTAGCAACAGGCATGGGAACGGGAGTAGCAACGGCCGTTACCGCCGGTTCAGGCACATTCAAAGACTCCGGCAGCAATGAATCAAGCAGCGTATTCAATTCCACGAAATCGGGGATGCCTGTCCATTGACCATCATACACCGCATCTGGGCCGCGCAGGATTAGCGCCGACATGGATGCCGCTTCTACCGTGACCGTCACGGCCGGTGTGGGCGTGGGTAAAAATGATTTAAGGCCCGTTTGCAACTGGCCGCTGTCCAGCAAGCTGGTGGTCAAACTGACAATTTGGCTGGCGCTCAGGGTGCTGGAATAGGTTTCGGTGGCGGTAACGGCCGTTACCAAACCATCCTGATAAATCATCAATCGCGTATTGTCGGCCCGGCGGTAATCGAGCAAAGCCGCCAGCGGGAAGGCGGCCGGGGGTCGTTCTACGGCCGTATCAGCCAAAACGGGTATCATCAATTCATCAAAGGCCAAATAAAGAGGCAGCAAACTGCCGGGCAGGCCAAATTCCGGGCAAGCCAGACGAATAGGCGCGGCATCGGGACTGATGAGAAGCGTTTCGACCGGAAGCGTAACGGCACAATCGACGATATAGTCCGCTTTCAAATCAGCCGTTGGCACAGCCTGCGCCAGCGCCAACAAGGCCGGATCGGCGGCCACCGGTTCCGGGATTTGGTCGTCAACACCCAACCAGCGGAATAAACGGCCGTCTTCGGTCACAGCAATCGTATGCGCCGGTGCGTACTGGGAAATGTTACGGCGCAGGCCGGTCTGGGTTCCCGGCGGAAAGTGAGGGCCGAGGGCAGCTGTCATAAAATTATCCAGGCTGACCAGCAGAACCGTATCTTGCAGCCAGCCGCTGCCGGCTTCGCCGGTTAACGGCAGTTCGTATTCGATTTGGACGCAGCCAGTACAGCCATCGGGTACGGGCAGCAGCTCGACCGTAGACAATACTTCTTGCAGTTCAACCAAAACAGTGGATTGGTTGTTGTATTCATCAGCCCGGCCAGATGTGCCATCTAAAACGGAAATCTGGCCAGAAATGTTACCGCGCAGACGGCGATCCAGCCCCAATAAGGGAATGGTGTACCGCAATTGCACCGATGTTTTGTCAAAATCAACAGACGTGGCCGTGGCTTTTGGTGTGGGCGATGATTGTGGTGTAGGAGATAGAGGAGGCACGGCCGTTGCTTCTGGCGTGAACGTCGGCGGCAGTGCCCCAAGGGTGGAGACAGGACGAACAACATCAGGCATAGTGGGCGTTGGTGTCGGCTGACTACACCCAACCAGGAATAGAATTCCCAGCAATAACCAGAACCTTTTCATCTTGTTTTTCTGCCTTCCGCCCTCTGCTTTATGCTTTCAGAAAAGGTATTTCCTTTTTCTCCCAGGCTACCAGCAGAGGAACGGCCGTAAAGATGGAACTATATGTGCCACTCAACATACCCACAAACAACACAGCAATAAACGGTTTGATGGAAGCTCCGCCAAACAGCAGGATGGCAACCATCACAAACATGGCGTTTAGCTGGGTAGCCAGTGAGCGGTGAATAGTTTCCAAAACCGACCGGTTCACAACAGTTTCATATTTTTCTAACGGCCGGCGGGCAATGTTTTCCCGAATGCGGTCAAAGACCACAATCGTATCTTGCAAACTAAAACCGGCGATGGTGAGAACGGCCGTTAGAAACAACGCATCCACTTCCCAACCACGCAGCATCCCCATAATCGCGGCAAAACCAAAAATGATAAACAAATCATGGAACATAGCGGCAACTGCACTGGCCCCATAACGGAACGAATTGGGCACCTGGCGGAAAGTGATCATGATATACACCAAAATCACGATCGCTGCGACCAGAATGGCCACAAACGCGGCCCGCGTGACTTCATTACCCACCGAGGGGCTGACGCTTTGCACTGATGTCGTGTCCGGTATCAACGGCGCCACCTCTAGTTCCAGCGCATCAAGCACGGCCTGCCCTTCCTCAGGTGTTACAAAAGAGGAGCGGATTTGCCAGGCATTCTCTAATGATTCGCCCCGCAGCGCGATGACAGAGATATTGCTGATATCCAAGTTCTCAAAAACGGTTTCGATCTGACTTTCTGTAACCGATTGGGTAAATTGCAATTCAAAACGGGTTCCACCGCGAAAATCAACACCCAGAGGAAAGACAGCGCCAGTCGTGACCAGCGAATAAATCATAGCGGCAATTCCCAAACCAATGAGAATGCCGGAGATAATAAAATAGTTACGACGACCTTGTACGAGATTAAACATAATTCAGCCTTCAGTATTTAGCAGCAATTGGTTCAATCTTAAAAATTTGAACCAATCTGAGTTTTAAGCGCCTAGCAGCCATTTTTTATTACTTAGCCAGTTAACCGACCGTCCTATCACAATGCGCACAAATGTCCGGGTGACAAAAACGGCCGTAAACATACTAATCATAACCCCAATCGCCAACGTGTAGGCAAAACCCTGCACCGTACTGGCTCCAAAACTGCGGCCAAAAATCAACAAAATCAAACTAATGACCAGCGTGGCAATATTAGAATCCCGGATCGAAGTCCAGGCCCGATCAAAGCCGGCATTAATCGCCTCCGCCAGCGAACTGCCCCGGCGCAGTTCCTCCTTCATTCGCTCAAAAACCAGAATATTGGCATCCACCGCCATCCCCGATGAAATCAAAAAGCCGGTAATAGCTGGTAATGTCAGCGTAATTGGGATGAGCATAAAAACAGCCATATTCAATAACGCATACCCCAACAACGCCAAATCAGCCAACAAACCGGGCAGGCGATAGTAAACCAGCATAAACAACAATACCACAGCCAGACCAATTACCCCGGCCCGAATACTCGAAGAAATCGAAAGATCGCCGAGGGTAGCACCCACTTGCCGCGTACTTTCAATGCGCAGGGGAACGGGCAAACTGCCAAAACGAAGCTGTAAAGCCAACTTGCGCGCTTCTTCCAAAGTAAATTGACCGGTAATAGAACCCTGCCCACTAATTTCAGCATTGATGCGCGGGCTGGAAATAACTTGCTTGTCTAAAACGATTGTCAGGAACTTGCCGATGTGGGTGCGCGTGTATTCGGCAAAAAAATCAGCTTCATCGGGCTGCAAGGTAAAGGAAACATAGCTTTCGCCAAACTGGCTGGTTTGGGTACTGGCTTCGCGCAGTGCAGCACCGGTTAAAACAGCCTCATAGGTTGGAGCCGGGTTGGTAATCAGCGCTGGATCATTCACGCCAGCAGGAAATTCACAGCGAGACGGACCATTATTGGCTGAGGTGCGGATGCACATTCCTTCTGTCAGAGGCGTGTCGCCTGTATCAACAAACTCCAAAAGGGCTGTTTCTTGAATAAGGGCGATAGCTTCGTCAGGATTATCGATACCGGGCAGTTCGACCAGGATGCGTCGTTCTCCTTCGGTAATAACTAACGGTTCAGCGACGCCCAGGGCATTGACACGCTGGTCAATAATTTGCCGGGCTGTATCCATTTGTTCAACTGTTACGGCCTGGCTAGCAGGCACATCGGCTTCCAGCAAAACTTGTAAACCACCCTGCAAGTCCAATCCTTGAACAATGGGGTAATCGGGATTTTGTACTATCCAGCCAGCCATTGCCAAGATAAAAATAATAATCCCTAACCAAATAAAATCTCTCGTTTCCATTCACCACTTCCTAACACAAAAAAACGTAAAACGCACAGTGTTTTTCACGTTTTACGCTTCACGTTTCTTTTGATTTGTAATAAAACTGATTATAACAACCTCTATCAATCTCGCCGAATCTTGCTAAAGATGTAGGTGTCGCGCAGTTCATTGGTAAGATGATGCCGGTCATCACAGCGAATAGTGCCTTCTAAGTCAAATCCCAATCGCCGGGGGATGGCCGCACTGCGCTCATTTTTAACGTCGCAGCGTATTTCAACGCGTTTGGCGCCTAAAACATCGAAGGCAAAGTCAGTTATGCCTGTGACGGCTTCAGTGATGTAGCCCTGGCCCGCATAGGCAGTACGTACCCAGTAGCCAATCTCAAATTTGGGTACGTTCCAATCCATCCGATGCAAGCCGCTGCCACCGATAATGGTGTGCGTGTTTTTAAGCAGCAGCATAAGCCACAAATCTTCACGGGCCAGAAATTTTAGCTGACCTTCGCGAGCATGGACTTCGTACCATTCGGCATCGGGTAAATCGACGGCCCAGGGCATCCAGGGTTTAAGCTCGGCCTGGGATTCGGTAACGGCCGTCCACAATTCCTGTCCATCTCCCGGCAGCGGTCCCCGAATCGTCAATCGTTCGGTGTCAAAGCTGTAGGGAAATTCTCTCATGATTGGTTTCATCATTTTCTCCATCACACACCTTGTTTATGTCGCAAAACTGTAACACAAAAGCAGTGTATTGGCCGGGCAAAAAATTATTTCACCCATTCTGCCGTAACTCTCATCAACTATTTATCATTTAACCTGAGATCGTAAGCCAAAAGGTTAGCTACATTCACTAACCTTGCTGATATGGTTGAGCTAAATTCCTTGAGAAGGCCAAAAATTATACTGATTTTGCTGATCGCACCATTGGCCGCATTTCTATTTTTGCGCCTGGCGCCGGCCTGGGATTGGCTGGTGTGGGATACCATTTGGTATGTTCAACTGATTTATTTTTACACCACAGCCTTGATCAGTTTTATGGCCCTCGTCGCCGGGGTATTCGTCAATGTAACCCTGAAAACAACTAAGACAAGAACGATGTTAACACGCCTGGCTTTTGCAGCGCTGGCCTTGTTTTTCTTGTTGACGAGTATAACCACCCCTTCAACACTTTTCTCCGGTATCAGCAGTGAACCCATGTGCTTAGTGTCACGTCTGGCGCTATTTTTGAGCGCCGTTTTTTTTGCATTGGCCGTGGTTCGCTGGAATATCAAGTGGCAGGAAAAGTTATTTAACGGCCGTTTCCTTTTCTGGCTAACCATTCTGACCCTGTTTGCCGTTGTGAGCTGGGAAATCTTCTCCAACTGGGAAATTTTTGATCAAATCAGCCGTTACGCTCCCCAATTCCAATACCTTGCGGCAGCAATAACAATCATCCTCTACCTGTTCGCCGGATGGCGCAGCCTACAACTACATAAAAAAGAAAATAGATCATTTGAAAAAGCATTCGCTGTCACGCTCTTCCTGCTTGCTGAAGCGCAAATCAGTCAGGTGTTGGGCATTTGGGGCCACCTTAGCTGGCTTTTGCACAGCCTGATTATTTTGGGCGCTTTAATCGTCGCCCTTTTCGCTTTTTTGAGAGCCTTTAATTCCCTACGCGATCTCCAGCCGGCCCGCTACTTTGCCGTTTTAGGCAGCATTTCCATTATGACTCTGGCATTGATCAGCGGTGAACTCATCCGTTTATTGGTCACCGGTGCCAACCGCCGCTTCGTCGTGGGTCTTACACTGACTCAAAGTGCAGTCAGTTTCGCCATTATGTACATCATCGTTCTAAATTTAGACCGTCTCATCAAAGGGCGAACCGAAGCCTTGAAACGGGAACAAAAACTACGCAATGAACTGACCCGCCTCATTGTTCATGATCTCAAAAACCCGCTAATGGTCATGACTCAGGGGTCGAATCTGTTAAGCCGGGGCCGGTTGGGCGATTTGACACCTGAACAAAAGAAACTATCTGATCGAATCCAACAAGCCGGTGAGAAAACCATACATTTGATTGATGACATCCTGGCCGTTGAAAAAATTGAAGCAGGCGCGGTCCAGTTAGAGCGCACACCGGTGGATTTATGGAACTTGCTGAGCGAGACAGTTGCCAGTCTGCAAGTACTGGCCAATTCCAATCAACAAACGCTCACCCTGCGTCTGTCAAGCCGTTTGCCCATCATCCAGGCCGACGAACCATTGCTGCGCCGGGTTATGGACAATATTATCGTCAACGCCCTGAAGTTTACACCGGATAACGGCCGTGTCGCCGTCACCGCCATGAGCGACAGTTCCCACCTGATGATTGAAGTCGCCGACAGTGGCCCTGGTGTTCCCCCAACCCATCGGGACCAAATTTTCGAGAAATTCAGCCAGGTTCACACCACCGAGAGACGCGGTGTCGGGTTGGGATTAACATTTTGTAAAATGGTCATTGACGCCCATCATGGCACCATTGTGGTCGAAGACAGTGATTTGGGCGGCGCCCTCTTCAAAATCTCGCTGCCTTTACATACAGAAGTGTTAATTACTGAACCATCCGCCACCCAGCCTCCCAAGAATAAGCTCCGAATCAAACCATCCTTCTTCACAACCATCATCAGCCGTCTTTGATGCCTGTTTGGGTCAAAGCCCACGGCAAACCACATAAAGAAGAAGACCGGTTTTCACCGGTCTCCTCTTTTCAATCTCCAACAACTGTGTGGTTAATCTTCATCATCCTCATCAGCAATTTCTTCACCTTCACAGCAGCGGTAATCCTTATATTGATCCATCAAGTTGATTTCCCGACGCATCTTGCGATTTTCCAATGCCAGTCGTTCCAATTCCAACTTCTGCTTGGCGACAACATAAGGCTCGCAAATCATGCAGTCACCCAGTTCACTTTCCACGTACAATGCTTCTGTGGGAATAATGCTAACACGCTCATACGGTTCCACACCAGGCAGTGCGGCCATGATCTCATGGGCTTTGGCAATTGCTTCACGACGCGCTTTTTCCGCCTCGGTAAACGCTGACAACGAAACCCGGCCTAGATTTTGCAAAACCTGCTGATCCCGTGTCATCAACACCTGCCGGGGCTGGGCCGCCAGAGCAACAAACCCAGGCGCATCACCAGTCCCTTGACCCGCCTTCGGCACTTGCTGGTTCGTGGCTAGAGAAAGATTAAGCGGTTTCATACGGATGGCTGTATTGGCAAATTCATTGACCGCCCGGCAGGTACGTTCGATCAACTCAATCTTTACCCGCTGCCGTTTGGCAATCTGGTAGAAGTAATGGGTGACCGTGTGGCACTGGTTGATATTCTTGAAGCGACGGGTGCTCACTTTCAGCTCATCATCCCGTTCAGCCGTGGATTCACGATGGCTGTTAACCTGGGTAATGCTTACCGATGAGGAATCACGGGCAACTTGATTGGTCTGATGGAAGGAAGAGCGCAGATGCTGGTTCAATTCGCCAAAAAATTCAGCGCTGGAACTGGCATCAAACTCGCCGGACACATGGGATGCCCCGCCACCGATACTGATAAAGCCCAGATTTAACCCGGCCGAACCACCACCGCCCGTCTCCGAAAACTCTGAATGGGCCGACGTTTTCAAGCTTTGCGAACTGGTTTCATTGAAATCAGTGGCCAGTGATTTGAACGTTTCCATCCAAATACGATCGCTGGAGCGAGAAACCTGGGAAGCCGAATAAGAGCTGTCTTCAGTAAACCGGGCAACGCTGTGCCGATTGCGCACCGACAAAAACACTTCCTCACCAGGGAAGAGTGTTGTTGAATGAACCAAATCACTCAAGACATAATCTTCCGTGCAGCGTTCTACGCGGTAGCGCAGGGTACATTCCACCAACCGGTCGCCAACCCGCAGGTTGTACCGATAGGTCAGGATGGAAACATCACAAATATTGTCGCGATCCCATTGACGGGGCGGACACATTTTGCCTGTTTCTCCAACTTTCACAATGGCTTCTACATCATCATTTGTCATTTTTG
>JBNKZT010000104.1:0-17153 GCA_050301775.1 Promineifilaceae bacterium (SeqCode) | reverse complement strand
TGGCAATAATGACCATATCAACCGGAGATGCATTAATTGTCTCCTCCAAATCGGCCATTTGATCACCGCCATAGCCCATCGCCGGCAAAACCGCGCCGGTCCCTGGATACTTTTCATATGTCCCCGCAATGGAACGCACCGCATACGGCCGTGGATCGATAATTTCGGCCGCATCAAAGTAATTAGCCGCGACAACACCCGCGCCATACGCCATTTCGCCATGCGTCAGCGTGGGACCATCTTCCACCACCAACACCTTCTTGCCGCGAATTGCCGCCGGATCATCAACAAAGATGGGCGACGCAGCCTTGACAATGATCGCCCCCGGATTCACCTCACGCACATTTTTTTGCACTGTGATGATATTGGCGTTATCGGCCGTATCTACCTTATTAATGACAACAGCCGCCGCCAACCGCAAATTGGTCTCGCCGGGATGGTAACGCAGTTCATGTCCCGGACGGTGCGGATCAACCACAACAATATGATAATCAGACAAATAAAACGGCAAATCATTATTGCCGCCATCCCAAATGATGACATCAGCTTCTTTCTCAGCCTGGCGCAAAATCGCTTCGTAATCTACACCGGCATAAATCACCGCCCCACGAGCAACATAAGGTTCATACTCCTCACGCTCCTCAATCGTACAGTCGGCCTCATCCATATCAGTGTATGTCGCAAAACGCTGGACGGCCTGTTTCGCCAAATCGCCATAAGGCATCGGATGGCGAACAGCAACAACACGCTTGTAACCCAATTCGTTTTGCAAGATTTCCAGTACCCGGCGCGAAGTCTGGCTTTTGCCGCAGCCTGTCCGTACGGCGCAAACAGAAACAACTGGTTTGCTCGATTTAAGCATTGTCTGGCGTGGATTCATTAACCGAAAACCGGCCCCAGCGGCTAAAACGCGTGAAGCCAGATGCATCACGTATTCATGGGTCACATCTGAGTAGGAAAAAATAACTTCATCTACTTGATGCTCTCGAATCAATTCCTCCAACTGTGATTCAGGATAAATGGGAATGCCCTCAGGGTACAAGGGACCAGACAGCGCCGGTGGGTAGCGACGGCCGTCAATATTAGGAATCTGAGTAGCAGTAAAAGCGACTACCCGATAATTCTCATTGTCACGAAAAGCAGTATTAAAATCATGGAAATCTCGGCCGGCAGCACCAGCAATGATTACCTTTTGCGGTTCATTTGAACCCATCATTATATTCCTCCATACAGTGGGATAGTAAAGGTCGAAATCGGGCAACATACCCGTTCGTTAATTTGAAGAATGGTATCATATCAATATTCACGCTGATTCACCAACTTCCACTTTTTACCAGTGTGCCTTCCCCAATTTGTTCGTGTAGGCCTATTTATCCCGAATTCAGCCAAACTTTATGTTGATAATTGGTTGATCTTATGAAAAGTAATGTTATAATGCCTTTAAGTTTATAATTACATAATCTTTTAACAGGCTCTTTTGCCGCCAACTAAAGTGCCAGTATTTATGCGTAAGCATAAACAACAATCAGTCACACCATTAAGGATGTGGCAATCCTAATGGTCTAAGTTTTACTCCCTTTTTATTTACTATACGCAAAGCCGTTCATGGTTTGCGCTTTGCCTGACAGGAGCGTGAGGCGATGGAAAAAAAATTACTCGCCTTTCTGGATTTTCTACAAACAGAATATAAATATTCCAATAATACAACCGCGGCATACAAGAATGATCTGAACCAATTCGTCAAGTTCTTGGCCAATGGCCAGTATGCGCAAATCACAAAATGGACTGATGTTACGTCTGAGATTGTTCATGACTACGTGAATTTTATGAAATCAAAGTCGTACGCATCCTCGTCTGTGGCCCGCAAAGTTGCCGCAGTTAAATCGTTTTTTAACTATTTGCATGCGCGTGATCTTATTGATGAGAATCCAACAACAGATATTGAATCGCCCCGTGTCAAAAAACGGCTGCCTAATACGCTTACAACGGATGAGGTAGAACGGCTTCTTAAAGCCCCCACAACTAAAATATCACCTAAAAACTTACGGGATACCGCCTTACTAACGATGCTTTACACAACCGGTATGCGCGTCACTGAAGTTGTATCGTTACTTGAAAATGATATTGATCTGGACAATAACACGCTCTACTGCCCCGGCAAAGATGAACAAGTTCGTGAACTTCCCTTTGATGATTTGACCAGGAATGTCCTGGCAAATTATTTGGAAAAGGGACGGCCGTACCTGGCCAAAGATAAAGATGAAAAAGCAATCTTCCTCAATCATCGTGGTCAGCAGCTTACCCGGCAGGGTCTGTGGCTCATCATTAAATCATACGCCAAACAGGCCGAACTAAATACGACTGTCACCCCCCACACGCTGCGGCACAGTTTCGCGGCCCATAAACTAGACAGCGGTTCAAACTTACAGGAAGTACAGCAGTTATTAGGCCATGCCAACATATCAACCACTCAAATCTATACCCAATTAGCGGAACAGGAAGAAGGAGAATCGTAATCGTATAGCCGACTTTGCCTGGTCGGATTATGCGCTAAACAATTAACATGACCGAGTTTCTATCCCATCTCGATATTGACGCTGCGGTAACGGCCGTTCGCCAAAAAACAAACTATCAACCCACAATCGGTCTTGTTTTAGGTTCCGGCCTTAACCAATTAGCCGACGCCCTCGAAAACCCCGACATCATCCCCTACGAAGAAATCCCCAACTGGCCTGTATCAACCGTACCGGGTCACAGCGGGCGGCTGGTTATCGGGAAATTAGAAGGGAAAACGATTATTGTTCAGCAAGGGCGTGCCCACTACTATGAAGGCCATCCCCTGGCCAAAATCGTCATGCCCATCCGGGTGATGAAACGGTTGGGCGTAGAAACATTGATCGTCACCAACGCGGCCGGTGGTATTAATGCCGACTTTGCCCCGGGCGATTTAATGTTGATTAAAGATCACCTCAACATGCCCGGTTTAGCCGGCAATAACCCGCTGCGCGGTCCCAATGATGATTCTTTCGGTCCCCGCTTCCCTGACATGATCGATGTCTACACACCAGCATTAAGGGAATTGGCCCATGAAACGGCCGTTTCCCTCAACTTCAAACTACAAGAAGGGACTTACGCTTTCGTCGGCGGCCCCAGTTTTGAAACACCGGCCGAACTGCGCTTCCTGCGCATCGTTGGAGCTGACGCAGTCGGCATGTCCACAGTCCCATCCGTCATCGCGGCCCGTCATGCCGGAATGCGCATTTTGGGAATCTCCAGCATCACCAACATGGCCGTGCCCGATCCGGCGCCAGGCACCGAACTGACCCACCAAGAAGTGATGGAAACCGGTAAAATTATTGTCCCCCGACTGGCCGCCCTGCTGAGCGGCATCTTGCGCCAAATCTAATCTCCGTGTTGACTCCCCGGTCATCATGGTCGATTCTATTGATGACAAACGCAACCGACACGAACACCTGACATGGAGCCTCTCTACGTCTTCCTCATCCTCAACGATGTCTGGATTTATATCCTGAGTGTGTTGGGGCTGTTTTGGTTCATTAACGAATTCGTGCGATCACGCCGTATTTTGCGCCGGGCCATGTTTGGCCTGGAACGCGAGGGAGGCAGTCGGCTGCGCAATAATTCGTTAGCTTTTATCATCCTCTTTGCCACCATCATCAGCGTCGTCTACTATGTTAACGATCAAGTCAGACCCACATTATCGGAAGAATTGTTCAAACCGCCCACACCAACACCCGACATCTTTGCCACACCGCTTTCGTCGCCCACGTCGTTAAGTACGTCGGAAGTTATGCCACCAACACAAACAGCGGAACTTGTCCCCACCATTACCCTGCCCAGCCAACCCGGTGACGCCCCGCCGCCGGCCGCCACTAACGAAGGGAATGCTCAGCCAACGGCCGAACCGATCAATACCCCCACTCCTTCCGGACCAACGGTAACGCCATTTATTGGCTGTAATGTGGATTTGAATATCAGCGAGCCACGCAATGGCGCGGCCGTTTCCGGTCTCATCACCTTCTCCGGCACGGCCGATTTTACTGATTTTCTTGCCTATGAACTGGCCGCCAACGGGCCGGAAACCGATGGTCAGTGGGCCTCGCTGCTGGGGCGCAACATCGAACAGCCGGTACGCGACGGACTGCTGGGCACGGTCAATCTCAGCCAATGGACATCGGGGCCGTACTTAATTCGGTTAACGGCCGTTAACACCAGCCAAAGCCCCGTCGGCCAATGCGTCATTCAAATAACGTTAAGCAATTAGGCAAGCGCAGTTTTTAATTTGTGCATTTTGAGTGGAAAAAACTGCGCTTGCTTGAGAGGAATCGTTTTCTTTTTGAGAAGTTATTTGTAAACGATTCCTTAGCTGTCAGATTTTAGTTCGTAGAAACAAAGTTGGGTGCTGCCATAGCGGCGCTGTTGGTAGAGAGCCAGGTTCTTCAAATCGAGTGCTTCATATTCTTTGGGGTCTATTTGGACAATGATGATGCCATCAGGGGTGAGGTGAGTAGACGGCCGTTCATCCAAAACCTGCATCACTTCCCGCCAAATCCCTTTATACTGCGGTGGAGCCACGTAAATGACATCAAACGGCCGTATTCCCCGACGGCTCAAATAATTAAACGCATCCGTTTGCACAATTTCAGTCCCGGCCGTCAATTTCGTGTGCTGCAAATTGGCCTCAATCGTCTTAATTGCCGCCCGCACCGTATCGATAAAAACAACCTCCGCCGCGCCCCGGCTCAGCGCCTCAATACCCACCTGCCCCGTTCCGGCAAACAAATCCAACCAACGCGTTTCCGCCACCCATTGGCCCAGAATGTTGAACAGATTCTCCTTGACCCGATCCATGATGGGCCGGGTCGTATCGCCGGGAACCTTCTTGAGTTTGCGCCCTTTGGCGCTGCCGCTGATAACTCGCATAATTGATAGCCTTAATTATTTGCCTCACTCAATCTAAGGGTTTTGCGATTATGGTATACCATTCTGGGACAGTTATTCCATTCTCAGCCAAGTCAATTTTTCTTTGGAGGTTAAAGTCCCCACCTAATTCGTAAACCCTGACATCACCGTTCTCTGTAGCAACAATTGCCCAGTCTTTGCCATCATACCAAGAAAGAAATTGATGTCGCTGACCAATTTTGTCCAAAAAATGAAAGGTCTCCTTCCCAATTTCACTCATGTTCACAACTTCTACACCCCCACTACCCCTATATTCAAACACTAACCATTTTGCAGAAGGTGAAGCATAAATGGCCTTTCTCAATTCACTATTTGTTGGGAAAAAGAAACTTTGATTCACTTGATTCATTAGAGTCCATCTTTTTCCCACTAAATCGATCATATACATTTCATCAAAATAAAAACACAAAATACGATCCCGTTCAAGTGGATGCCATACCAAGGAAGGCACATCCCAATTTGTGTATTCATATTCAACTTTGTCTAAGCTTTCCAAATTGGTTACTTCACGGAATATAACGCTTTGCGGCGTCCTTTCGTAATGCGTATCAGATGCATTTTGCGAATATGCAAATACATCAGGTTCATTTGGCGACCAGACAAATCCAGAAAAGAATTGTTTGCTTATTATCACACTGCCGTCTTGAGTGTTGATAAACCACAAATCCCCAATCCCAGGAGAAGAAAGATCTTCAACTAAAATACGTATCCATTTCCCTTGAGCGGAAATGTCCAGCAATCTTGGAAAACCTACCTCATATTCATCGAAAAAAGGTTTACTCGTACCGGTCTGATAATTTACGCCATACAATTGCCAAGCATTGTAGCCTTCTTCGGTATCCTTTACTTCGAGAACATACAGGAGATCGGAATTGGCTTCTCCCCACATCATCGTTGATATTTGTTTGCCCGGAGACGTTGTAAAAACAAGGCGTTTCTCAAGGGTACGTGAATTTAATGTCCAAAGCTCGTAGACTTCATTCTCTTTACTCTTGTGTTCTATTTGAAAACTGGCAACAAGTAATTCAGGGGATACAGATGGACTTGAAGTAGAAATGCTGGTCGGTATTGAAGTTGCTTCAAAATCTTCTAAAGACATTAAATTAGACGGGGTCTCATCGCCACATCCAACTAATCCCAAGCACCAAGCAAGAAAGACAAAAGCGATGTATGCTCCACCGTGCCCGCCAATTTGTTTTAACAAAATCAAACGCCTTTATCCCACGATTTACTCAACTGACAACGATAATAGCACAAAATTGTCGCCAATTTGCTGTCCTGTTTCATCAAAAAGGGGCAGCCGCCAGCCTTCAGCTTGCACCCACAATCCAGTGGCGATACTGTATTCACCGGGCGGCAAATCGGCCGGCAGATGCAGTTGGTGGCGATCCAGGACATATTTATCTAACGGCCACTGTCTGGTGGGAAAGTCGCCAGGATTGATTTTGTCAGACTGGGTGACCAATGTGCCATCAGCCCGCAGCAGGTGAACGAAGACCTGATAATTGATGTCTAACGGCCGTTCCGCTTCCCAATACAAATTCACATCCACCACATCACCAGGGTGGGCTGTCTTGGCCGAAATGTCATGCCCGATTAAAGCAATCTGATCACCAAAATTAGCGAACACGGCCGTTTCCGCCGGTTCTGCTACATAATCCGCTGAATTATAGTGAAGCCAGTTTAACGGCTGCAAAATTAAGATAGTAACAAGTGTAATTCCCAGCCCAACAACCAAAACAGGCCAATCGTTAAACGTGACACGTGACACCTGATACGCAGCACCTTCCACCGGCCTTCGCCAGGCAATCCCCACCATCAACACCAATGAAATAATCGTAATCGCCCAGGCCAGCACCCGATCCGGTGTGCTGCCAAATTTCACTTCGACCGTATGATCGCCTGCCGGAACAGGAATGACGATAAATCCTTCCGGCCGGCCCAATTCCGTCTCCACCTGCTGGCCGTCAATCCGTACCTGCCAGCCGGGAAAATCAAACAAAAACAGACGCAGTAAAAAATCGCCAGGAGCCGCGACTTGATAACGAGTAAACAGCGGTGTCACCACTTCAACGTTCACGTCAACACCATCAGGTATGGTTGCCCAATTCACCTGATCCGGCGGTTGATTATTGTACAGCGGCGCGGTGACATTCCCATTGCGTCCCGGAATCTGGTCTACTGTTGCCGGCACGTAATCGGCGGTTGATGTTGTGCCCAACCAGCGCCCTTTATGCTCAATGACGGTCATACGCGCCGTACTCACCGCCCCAAAATCACCCCACGGCGCTGGCTGTGTCAAAGGCAGCGCCATAATCATGGGCAGTGCCACCAAAAACACGGCCGTCGCCACCCCTGCTGCGCCACGCCTCTGTACCCATTCGCCCATACCCGCTCCGGCCAAAATGGCCAGCATCGCTGCCACCGCCCCCAACAGCCTCCAGGGAAATTGAAAGTACGGCAAAAATGGCACAGCTTCCCAAACAAATTGGGAGATTGGCAGCATCAAAAACAGCAATCCGGCCAATGCCAGGGCAAAAAACAACAAATGCGCCGCCTGTTTTGTGCGCCGCAGGGCCAGCATGAGCAAGCCCAGTCCCCCCATCACCCATTGAGCCACGCCAAGATTAAAACGGAACGCCGGCTGTGTCGCCCCCCAATCCAACAACATGGAAGGTGCTAACATCTCACGCCAGGACAAAAAATGGGTGCGAAAATCGTAATTATCCCCGGCGCCAATCAAAGTGTTCAGGTTAACGGCATCCCGTTCAATAATCACAGGCAGCCAAAAATAGGCCGCCACACCTAATCCCAGCATTAAAACGCTCAGGAGGGCAGCCCGATGATTAACGAGCGACTTGCCCACCTGCCAACTTGCCGACTTGCTAACCCGCCGACTCGCCACCTGCCAAATCACCCAGGCCAACAACAGGCCAAAAAACAATAAGCCCATCAAGTTATGGGTGAGGACGATAGCGGCCGTGCTGAGAACGGCCGTTACCCACCACCACCGCCCGCCATCCCGTCTAACCCGATCCAGCGCCCACAGCGCCACCGGAAACAGTCCCAGGCTAAACGATTCCGGCAGCACACCCCGCGCATGGGGATCGATGTATTGGACATAGGGGGCGTAAATGTAAACGGCCGTGGCCACATACCCTGCCCGACGCCCCCAATTATCACGGACAAACCCATACATCCCCATGCCGCCCAGCAGCAGGCCCAACACAAAAACCGCCTTCACCCCCGACACCGCATCCAGACGCGGCAGCAGTTCCACCGCCAGCCCCAGATAATAAGTCAATGGCGCATAATAATTAAAAATAGGATACCCATATCCATGATAAAAATCAGGCGCCCATCTTGGAAAAAACACCCCATTTTGAACGAGATAACTTAATTCATGCAGGCGAAAAATGTGCAGTTCAGCATCCGTGCCCTGCGGCAAGCTGGCCCGGCTCAGGAACGGCCAAACCGCCAGCAAACAAATCGCCAGCACAACCAAAAAGCCCTTGTCAAACCGGGCTGTTACCTGTCGTAATCTCGTCATCAATCAATCTAAAAAAGCATTCTCTTAAAGATTGGACCATTTTCGGAACAAAAATGGTCCAATCTCTATTCATATTATCTATAAGACATAAAAAACGTGAAACGTGACTAATTTATCACGTTTCACGTTGATGACCTTACGCTTTTACGCTGTTGGGCTTACGCTTTGCCCATGCGTTCAGCTACAATCTTGGCAATATCATCCGGATTGTCAGCCACCGGAATACCAGCCGCCCGCAAAGCAGCGATTTTGCCTTCGGCTGTACCGCTCTTGCCTTCCACAATCGCCCCGGCATGACCCATGCGGCGTCCTGGCGGCGCCGTGCGCCCGGCAATGAAGGACGTCACTGGCTTAGTAACATTTTCCATAATGAATGCTGCTGCTTTCTCTTCAGCATTCCCGCCAATTTCACCAATCATAACAATATACTCTGTCTGCGGATCGGCCTCAAACAAAGTCAGCACATCAATAAAATCGGTGCCATTGATGGGATCGCCGCCAATACCAACACAGGTAGATTGACCAATACCCAGACGAGTCAAAGCGTCAATCACCTCATAGGTCAATGTGCCACTTTTAGAAACAACACCAACCGGGCCAGGTATCGCTATACTGCCTGGAATAATGCCGACCTTTGCCTCGCCGGGCGTCAGTAAACCGGGGCAGTTTGGCCCCACCAAACGCGCCCCTTTGGTGTCCAGATAAGCCCGAACCTCGATCATATCCAACACGGGAATATACTCGGTCAGGCAAATAATAAGCTTCAGTCCGGCATCAGCCGCCTCGTAAATGGCATCCACTGCAAATCGGGCCGGGACAAAGATAATAGAAGTATTGGCGTCTGTTTCAGTGACCGCTTCACGCACTGTATTAAAAACAGGAATCATTTGTCCGGCAATCTCTTCGGCTAAACCACCTTTGCCAGGAGTAACGCCAGCCACAACTGGTGTGCCATATTCAACCATTTGCTCGGTATGGAACCGGCCTTCACGGCCGGTCATGCCTTGTACAACCAATCTTGTATCTTTGCTAACTAAAATGCTCATGATTAACCTTCCCCTCTGGCTAAAGCAACCGCTTTTTGGGCGGCATCTGAAAGGGTAACGGCCGTTATCATGTCCGCATCCTTCAAAATCTCCAACCCTTCCTCAGCGTTTGTCCCCGCCAGGCGAACCACCATCGGTATGTCCGTCTTAACCTGATTCAGCGCTTCCAAAATGCCGCGCGCCACCTCATCGCCCCGGGTGATACCGCCAAAAATATTGATCAACACCGCTTTCACCTTCGGGTCAGACAAAATCAACTTAATGGCCGTCGCCACTTGATCCGAGCGCGCCCCGCCGCCAATATCCAGGAAATTAGCCGGCTCGCCCTTGAACAACTTGACTACATCCATCGTCGTCATAGCCAAACCGGCCCCATTGACCATACAGCCAATATTGCCATCCAGTTGAATGAAATTGATGCCGGCTAAACGTGCTTCCCGCTCCGAGGGCGGTTCCTCATCCAAATCGCGCATCTCAGCCAAGCGCGCATGACGGAACAAAGCATTGTCATCAATGGTCATCTTTCCGTCAACGGCCATCAATTTGCCCTCGCCGGTAACCACCAGCGGATTCACTTCAGTTAAAGAAGCATCATTTTGTTTGAAACATTCATACAAACCCACCACAATTTTATGAAATTCACGCCACAGTTCTTTGGGAAAACCCATCGCATGAGCCAGATAGGTTGTCTGATAACTGCGTACCCCCAGGGATGGCTCAATGTGAATTCTGAAAATCTTTTCCGGTGTCTCTTCGTTAACCTGTTCAATATCCATACCACCGGCCGCCGAAGCCATAATCATAGGCCGACGTGCGGCCCGGTCAATCAAAACGGCCAGATATATTTCCTGGTCAATACCACCCGGCGCCTGCTGATCGATTAGAACTTTGCCAACCGTATAGCCTTTAATGTCCATACCCAATATTTTTTCGGCCCAGGATTTGGCGGCATCAGGATCATTGGCCAACTTTACACCGCCGGCTTTACCCCGGCCACCGATATGGACTTGGGCTTTGACCACAACACGGCCACCCAATTCTCGCGCAATTTCGCGTACGTTGGTGGGGGTATTGGCTACCTGTCCATTAGGAATGGGCACACCATGTTCAGCAAACAATCGTTTTGCTTGATACTCGTGTAGATTCACTCGCATTCTCCTTACTTGTGGGATGTCGTCAAGAGGTTTGTAAAAGACAAGAGCGAACCGGTGTGTTCGCTCTATAATAATCTAAAAGACCCACAAAATTATATCACGCCCATATACGGTATGCGAACGGGCGCAGTAATTTGATAACGGTTTTTAATAGTATAGTGCTATGCTCCCCTTGACAGCGTTCTGGCATCTGTTAATAATTATGAATACAACAAATCAAACCACCATTCATGCATGTATGGGTAGCAAAATGAGTAACTTTGTTCAAGCAAATCAACCATCTCCCATCAAATTATCAGATGAAGAAATTCTTCGGCTGGAAGATGAAGAAAAGCTGCTGCGCGTGCTGCAACCTGATATTCTGCGGCGAATCAAGCAATGTCAAGCCACTTCCCGGCAAAAAATCGAGCCATTTGTTGTTGAGAACAACGAAGCCGTTTATTTCTCTTTATCGGATGTTAAAGATACTAAACAGCGTCATCAATTCGTTCAAAAAATTCAACAATGGCAAATGGGCGTTGATGTAGATTTAAGCGGTTTGCCACGCCCGCTTCATCAGTTATTACAGCCGCATCGAGCACTCTCACAGCGATTAATGCGTGTGCTTGTTTTAGGTGCAGTCGCCGGGACCATTGCCGGTGTATTTGCCATGGCCATGAGTATCATCATTATTGCAACGGCCGAACTGGCTTTGGGAATATCATTGGATGCATTTGGTGACATGCAGATTACGGCCGTTGCCTTTGTCATCTTTGCGGTTCTAGGCTGGATGGCCGCCACTCCCCTTTTATGGCACCGCCTCAATCGATAAATCAGCGCTGCTGTGGCAGCGACCGCTGCCGCATAATCTCATATCCGATAATGGCCGCGGAAGCTGCCGCACCCAATGACCGCTTAAATTGCCGCCCATAGGGAATTTGCAATCGTAAATCGGCTTGGGTCAAAAAAGATCGCGTAATCCCCCGCTTTTCGCCCCCAATCAACAAAAACAACGGAACCGTTAAATCAGCTTCATAGAGTGGTTGGCTGTTATTGACGGCCGTACAAGCCACCACCAACCCTCGTTCACGGAAAAACGCAGCCGCGGCAACGGCCGTTTCAGCCACCGCCATCGGTACCAACTCCGACGCCCCGGCCGAAGCGCGAGCCACAACATTGGTTGCCGTTAACCAGTTGCGCGGCCGTACCACGACACCATCTACCCCGGCCGCATACAGCGTCCGTACCGCCTGACCAAAATTAAACGGGTCTTCAAATCCATCAAGCATCACAATAAAGGGCGAGACTTTCCCCTCAACCAAATCCGCCAATGATAAAAACCGCCGTGCTCCAGCCTGTGCAATCATCCCCCCGTGACTTTTGCCGCCAGCTTTTTCCTCAATAAATTCAGCCGTTACTTGCTCCACAGGAATACCGGCCTGCTTTAGCCGCTGCAAAAGCCGTGCCCGATCTCGATTCCACTTGCCAGGCTGAACATAGACAACTTCAATATCCCGATTACGGCCTTGTAAAACCGCCTCAACAGAGATTGCGCCTTCTAGCCAGGTTTGCTGCGTCATGGTCTCTACCTCCAAAAGAAAAAGGCCAGGCTACCCGATGGCAGCCTGACCTTAACCTTACAACTCAAATCAAAACGTCAAAACAGAAACGTTTTATTGACCTTCAGCCGGAGTAACAACCAGATCAGGCAGTGCCGGTGTCGCTGTTGGCGGAGCCAGGAACTTGGCATCTAATACCGGCCGTGACGGATAGTAATTACGCCAGGTTTCCATAATCTCAACACCGGTCACCGATTTTTCCGTAATCAAATTTTGCAGGAGGGTTTGTTTAGCATTCTGGATGACGGCATCGGACAACGGCCGTACCTCACGCCCACTCACCCGCAAAATGTAAAACTTGGTCGTCGTCTCATCAACCGCATATTCAATCGGTGCACTGGGAACGTTTGGCGGCAGCGTAAAGGCAACATTGGCTGCATCTTCACCTAAAGTTGCGGTCAACGCATCCTGGGTACGCCATAACAGTTCAGACGCCGTTGTCGTCGCCGGGGTGTCCGGGTCCGCCGGGGTACTGCGGATGGTATTCCAAACAGTCAAGAAATCGCCGGCCCCAATCATCGCTAATGCTTCATCGGCATCAGCCTGGGTGTCAAACGTTAACAGGTAAATACTGGCCTGCATCGCCTCGGAAGGCACATTATTCTCTTCACCCAAAGCCTCAGTCAACTTGTCGGCATATAAATTCATACGCACAACTTCCCGGAAAACAGCTTCGTTGACCCCTAAATTGTCAAAGTCGGTCATGACTTCGCCCAACTGTTCTTCAAACGATTCCAGGGAAACGGCCGTTGCCGTCGGTTCAGGTTCCGATGTCGGGCCTAACGTAGGCGTTGGAAAGGGTGTATCAACAGGCACAACATCCGTAATGACTGCTGTCGGAATCGGCGTCAATGATGGTGTTGGTTCCACGGTGGGTGAAGCCGTAGGCTCTGCCGTAGGCAGCCCGCCATCAAAATAATTGAAAAACGAGCCAACTTCCGCATCCACCTCAGCATCAGTCACTTTGATACCACGCGCTTCAGCTTCCTGCCGCACCAGAATTTCTTGCGTCATCTGGGTCAAAACACCTTCAGCCAATGCCTCGGCATCTTGCAGTTCAATGATAGTCTGGCTGGAAAACTGTTGAATAATACCAACATCTCCGCCAAACGCTTCATATTGATTTTCCAATGAGATAATTCGCTGTGCCCGGTCATACTCAACGCGATCCTGGAATTGGCGAACGGTAATTGCCTCACCATTCACTGTAGCCACAGCCCGGTTGGGGGCAACGAATACCTCATTGATAACAGCAACCAACAGAACAACCAGCAGCAGCCCGGCGACACCACCCACAGCCAAACGGATTCGGCGTGTTTGCTCGGCTTCTCTGCGCTTGCGTAGAATTTCTTTGCGTGACTCCCGCTGTTCTTCGGTTTCTTGCCGCAAACGGGTACTTTTTTTTGTCATCTCTCTTCTCGTTGTTTACGTTCTTGCAGCACTTAATCAGCAACAAATGGCAAAAGGGCAATATGACGCGCCCGTTTGATGGCCACAGCCAATGCCCGTTGGTGCTTGGCACATGTTCCGGTCTGGCGGCGCGGCTTGATACGGCCGTATTCATTCACGTAACGGCGCAAAATATCATATTTTTTATAATCGATCTCGGTTTTGTCTACACAAAAATTGCAGACCCGCTTACGGCGAAAACGACCACCGTCGCCGCTATCACTACCGCCTCGACTACCGCCGCCACCTCTACTACCACCGTAATTACTCTCTCTACGGGAACCTTGGTATCCCATCATAACCTCCAATCATGCCAGGGCTAACCCTGTTTGTATTTCAATCAATATTGTCTGACAAAGGAATCATTTCGTGAGCCACGACTTCAGTACGGTAATGTTTACGGCCGTTACTATCCTCCCAGCCCCGCGTTTGCAGCCGGCCCTCAATATAGACCCGCTGTCCCCGCATCAGCTTTTCTGAACATAAATCGGCCAGGCTGCCCCAGGCAACCACATTAAACCATTCCGTCTCTTCGTGCGGATCACCTTCCGAAGATGTCCAGGTTCGGGACGTAGCCACACTAAACGATGTCACCGGACGGCCGCTGGGGGTATAGCGCATTTCAAAATCACCATCGACCCACCCAATGATCATGACCTTGTTTAGTCCTTGACTCATGTCCCGATACTCCTGACATCTACTTGCAACAAACTATTACTTTTCTTCTTTTCGTACAACCAGATAACGCAAAATATCTTCAGCGTACTGCATATTGCGTTCAATATCGCCGAATCGCGTCGGGTCCACTTTGGCTTCAAACATAACGTAATAACCTTCCGTGAACTTGCGAATCGGATAAGCCAAATGGCGTGAACCCCAATGATTCTCGACAGGTTTGTCATCATCAGCAGCGCCAGGGGCAAGCCAATCGCTGACACGCGCAATTAATTCTTTGCGTGCCTCTTCTTCCAGTTGTGGTTGAACAATAATGGTAACTTCGTACTCGCGCACGTTTCGTTTACCTCCTTTCCTTGGATTTACTCGGGCGAGCTCAGCCCTTGAACGGGGTCAAGAGCGGAAAGCAGCGAGCGTATAAAATTGTTTTGAAATTTGCAACCCACGGATAATAGCACAAATAAATAATATCACAAGCAATTTTGCCAACAAAAGTTCACAGGTATAATACAAGCCGCCGATCATAAATTATGTATTGAAAAATTCATTAGAACTACTGGTTCTCATCGTCTCTTTACAAGGGAAATAACAAGCAATGGAAGAAACGTCCAACACCAATTCTAACAAGCCCGTGGCCTCGAGCCAATCAAGCGAAAAAAACCGAACGCCACTCTGGATTTTGCTCAGCGTTATCGTAGGTTTTATGCTTCCGGTATGCAGCTGCGCCGTGCTCACATTAACCTCGGTGGCCAGCATAGGGCTGCTGGGCAGCAGCAGCCCGGCCGCCGCCAGCAGCGGCCGCGGGGATGCCGTCGCAATTGTTCGGGTTGAAGGAACCATGACCAGCAGCGACAGCGCCGAATTTACCGGCGCAGCCACCAGCGGCGTGGTTATCGCCGACCTGGAAGCCGCCGCTGAAGATGATGCCGTCAAAGCCATCGTTTTACGCGTGGACAGTCCCGGCGGCACAGTCACCGGCTCCAGCCAGATCTATGAAGTCGTCCGCGATTACGAAAAACCGGTCGTGGTCAGCATGGCCGGATTGGCTGCTTCCGGCGGCTACCAGATCAGCGCTCCGGCCGACTACATTTTTGCCCGCCCGGACACCTTCACCGGCAGCATTGGCGTGATTATGACCTTGTTCAACGCCGCCGAATTGATTGATGATATTGGCGTGGATGTGATCCTGTTCACCAGCGGCCCCAACAAGTCGATGGGCAGCAACTGGGAAGATATTACACCGGAACAGCAGCAAATTTTCGAAGCCCTCATTGACGAATCGTATGAATATTTTGTCGAGCTTGTGGCCGATGGACGAGGCATGGATAGTGAAACGGTGCGGGAATTGGCCGACGGCCGTATCTACACCGGCCGCCAAGCAGCAGAAAACGGCCTGGTCGATGAACTGGGCAACCTGGACGACGCCATCGCCAAAGCAGCCGAACTGGGCGGGATCAGCGGCGAACCGCGCATCGTGGAATACGAACATCTGCCAGGCCTGAGCCAGCTTTTACTGGGAGTCAGCAGCCTCGCTTCACAATCGGAAGCAGACAAAATTATAGGGTTAATGGGTGAATTTATGACTCCTTCCCTTGAGTACCGCTATGTCGGCCCGCAATAAAAGCCAAATAATTGGGACAGGGAGCAAGTATAAAATGTCAGGTATTAAGCATCATGTGTCACGTACCGTGCGTCATGTGTCGCGTGTTACGTTTGCGCTTTTGTTGCTCTTGGTAGTTATCAGCCGGGCTGTACCGCCAGTTGAATCACAAGGCCAAACCAAACTGGTATTGGCTTTTTATTATGCCTGGTTTAATACCGGTTCGTTTGGGCCGGGACGCACCCCCTTCCAACCCATCCAGGCTTACAATTCCTGGGATACCGGCACCATTCAACGGCAGGTGGGCGAGGCGCAGTCGGCCGGAATTGATGGCTTTGTGCAAAGCTGGTACGGACCGCAAGTCGAAAACAATCAAACGGAAACCAATTTCCAGGCCCTGCTCAACATTGCCAATGCGTCGGGCTTTAAGGCGGCGGTCGATTTTGAAGTGGGCAGCCCATTCTTAACGACCAATGACGCCCGTATTGCCGCCCTGCGCACACTGCTGCAAACACATGTTAATCATCCGGCTTATTTGCGGGTGGATGGCAAACCGGTCATCTTTTTCTGGGCCAACTGGCTGCTGTCGGCCGATGAATGGGTGACGATTCGCAGCACGGTTGACCCGGATCGTAATACAATCTGGATTGCCGAAGGTGGTAATACGGCTTACTTGAATGCGTTTGACGGTCTGCATTTGTACAACACGGCCTGGTCGGATAATCCGGCGGGCACGGCCGTTACCTGGGCCGCCAACACCCGCGCCGCCTCAGCCACGTATGGGGGTTACAAATACTGGGTGGCCACCGCCATGCCCGGCTGGAACGACAGCCTGCTGGGGCGCGGTGACGCATCCTTCATCCGCAATCGGGCCGATGGGGCTTATTATCAAGCCAGTTTTGGCGGGGCGGCGGCCAGTTCGCCGGACATGCTCATCATCACCTCCTACAATGAATGGCCGGAAGGCAGCATGATTGAGCCGAGTGCTGAATTTGGCAACTATTATTTACAGCTCACCGCCCAGCTCAGCACCGCTTATAAATCGGGCAGTCTGGCCGCGCCGCCGGCGCCCACGTCGCCGCCGCCGGATGAAAATGG
>JBNKZT010000103.1:0-17158 GCA_050301775.1 Promineifilaceae bacterium (SeqCode) | reverse complement strand
ATCAGTCGTGGAACCATAGCCACGAGCCACCATCGCTTCGGCCACACCCATCGCCCGCTCCAGACCGCCGATCAACAGCGGAATCAGCACCGGCTGCCAATCGCGAATTCCTTTCACTTGATGGCCGCGAATTGCCTGGGCTTCCCGAATGCGGCGCAGTTGATTCATCGTTTCCGGCACGTAAGTCAGCCCAATCAGAACCACAACGGCCAAATCTCGCAGGGCGCGCGGCGCCAGGCGTATCAACTCACCGGTCGTAACCACCTTGTTAAACGTCGTAAAAGTGGCGAGCAAGGTCAACAAAATCAGTCCGTTACCCGCCCCAAAAACGGCCGCTTCCAGCGTGATCGGACCGCCAATGTAAGGCCAGTTCCCCGGCAGCCGAAACAAAACCGTCTCGCCCACATGAACAAACAAAGCGTTAAATACCGTCGCAAATGTCAACAAAATCAGACCAATCCGGGCCAGCGGCAAGTCCAGGCCCACATCGGGCAGCGCACAAACCCTGTCCACAACCCGCACGGCCAGGAGTACCACCAGCGTGTATAACGGATTGCGGGTGATCATCGTCATCACCACTGCCGCCAGCAGCCAGGTCATCCAGCCCCGTGCGTCAAACATCGGCCGCCCTCAGCGTTTCAGCGATCAGCTTATCAGCCTTCTGCCCGCTGCCTTCTACCTTAAATTGAAACCGGTCACGGAAACGCAGCAAAGCCCGCACGGTGGGCATGCCTAAAACCAAAATCAAAACGACATTGCCTGCCGCCCGGCCTACATCCCAAACCAGTGATGTGACCGCATAAAAGGCTGCGTAACGGCCGATACCATCCCACACGCCGCCGCCCGGCTGCCAACTGGTTGCGCTGCCGTCAACCACAAACGGCCAAAAATACAAATTCATAATTGCGCCAAAAAGGAAGCCCCATAAAAGACCAAATCCGGTCAGCAGGATCAACTGTGCCCGTTGGCCATGCGGATGGGGCAGCCAACCGGCGCTCATTCCCACCCAGCCGGCCGTAAACATCTGGTAAGGCAGCCAGGGGCCAACGCCGCCGGTCACCAGCCCGGAAGCCAACAGCGCCATCGTGCCCAGCAAAAAGCCAAAACGGGCGCCAAAAACGTACCCGGCCAGGATGATGGGAACAAAAATGGGCGTAAACCCGCCAAAAACAGGGATGATCACCTCGGCAAAACGGAGTACGGCCGTTATCGCCACCAGCACTCCCAACGCGGCCACAACTTTGGCACTCACCGCCTGCCCCTGCACCTCAACCAGCAGCACAGCCAGGCTGATAACAATCAAAAAGGTCGTCAGCAGCGGCGCATCGGCCGTATGGGCTGTCTCGGCCAGTGCGGTTTGCGGCAAAACAAACGGATAGGCGAAAGCGGCTACGCCAATGACAGCGCTGAGCACGTAAATCATAGCCGCCACGCCTTGCTTCTTCATGATGCTTTCCGGCCTTTAACGAGGAGTAAACCGCCCAACCCCACCACAATAAGACCCAGGAACGCATAACCCAGCCATTGTGTTGGGCCGGATGCGGCGGGTTGGGGTGCGGGCACGGCCGTTGCCACTATCGTAGGTTCAACTGCCGTTGTCGCAACAATTGCTTCACTCACTTCAGTAGGAACAACCACAGGCGCCGCGCAAATTTCGTCAAACGTCACCGCCGGTGGCTCCGGCGCATCTTGCGGCGTGCCCGGCCCCCAGGTCCAACCTTCAACAGCGCCATTTTTCACCTGGTAAATACCAGCCCCGGCCTGGGAATACTGCCAGCCGTTATCGCGCCAATGCCAGTAGGACCAGTAAACGCAGTCACCGCCCTTGCACTGACAAAAGCAATCATTACCCGGACAGCCCGTTTCTTCGATGCGGCAAACAGATGTCCCAAAGGAGGCCGTCCCTGTTTCCATCGCCAGTCCAGACCGGTTCAACAGTTCCAGCCCATTGATTTCGTCTTCGGCAAACTCAACACAGCGGGTAACGGCCGTGCCATCCGCCAAAACCACCACCAACCCAGCCCGGTTCGGTTCCTGAGCCGAAGCAGATGCGCCCAATCCAATCACCAATAAAATCAACACCAGTGTAATCGTTCGTTTTAGCATGATAGAAAAGAAACTGGAGACTGGAGATTGGAGATTCACTTTCAGTCTCCAGTCTCCAATCTCTAGTCTCTGCCTCATTTTTTCATATACCAATACGCCCCGCCGGCCACCAGCAGCAAAGCAATCATCACAAAAATGATGGGAGTTGTGCTGTTCGATTCGGCGATTTCCGGAGCCGGTTCGCTAATCAATTCAGGTACAACTTCCTCCACTGATGGCGCTGTGGTCGGTTCGGGAACGGCCGTTGCCGGTACATCGGTCGGTTCAGGCAGCGGTTCAACGGTCGGTTCTTCCATCGGCATATCAGTCGGTTGTTCGACCGGTTCCTCTGTCGCCGCTTCCTCCGGGGCTGCCGCAGGTGCTTCCAGCAGCATCGGCACAGGACCGGCCAATCCCGGTTCTTGCGCCAACAAAATGATGGCGTCCGTCGTGCCATAGGGATCATCGCCAGGACCATACAGATTAGGCCAACAGCCATTTTCGCCCTGCTGCGCCATCACCACATCAGCTGCCGAGGTCAGTGTTCCGCTGATAATCTGGCTCCATTCCGGGCCGTAGGGATTCTGGCCAACCGCCTTCAAGCCCTGCACAACCTCAGATGATGAACTGGGATTAGACACATCAAAGCCCCAGCCGCCGTCAGGCAGTTGGGTCGTGTGCAGGTTATCAATCGCTTCAAAAACCGGCACGCCTAACTGGCCCAAAACATTCAGAGCAATGCCATTGCTGTCGGGGCCGCCCCAGTCGCCGTTGGTTTGGGCGTTGATGAGGAAGGTAACGGCCGTTTCATCCACCGTTTCCCCCGCCGCCAACAAACCCAACATCGCCTCAGCGTGGGAAAAGGGGCCAAACTGGGTACTGTCATACTCACCCGTCGGCGACAGAACCGTCGTCATTTGCTCAACCAAATCCAAACCGGCGAAATTACGGACATCACCACCGCCAGCCACAACACCTTGCATCACAATGCCCAGTCCACCGCCACGGCTAAAAGCCAAATAATCAGGCGCTAACGAGGATAAAGCAGGAAATCCCATATCAGGATCATCACCAAAAGCAGCAATCGCCTGCATCGCCCGCGACGTACCGGCAGCGTCCACACCGGCACCGGCAAACTGTTCCCAACCACCCGTTGCCGGGTCTTGCAAAGTCAAGAGGCAGCTTACCGCTTGTTGAGCGGATTGGTAACGGCCATTCAGCGGAAACGCCTTGCCCGCCACAGCCGGAATCGCCTGCGCCGTTGTAAAGAAATCGTCAAACGGCCCATCGCCAAAATCGGCCTGGAACGCGCCCGATTCGCCTTGTGCCAAAAGCAAAGCGTTCAGCGGTGAATTACCGCCGGGGCTGTACAGGCCATCCGTCGAGTAAAAATTCAGCCCCAGAGCGCTCAGTGCCTGAACCACCATCGCGGTGCTGTTGATGCTCTGGCCAAAACCGGGACCGTATTCCCAACCGCCCGTTTCCAACTGAGTCTGGGTCAAAAAATCCTCGGCGCGGGACACACTGGCATCATCGGCGGGCACACCGGCGGCCAGCAAGGCCATGATGGCCATTGCCGTCGCATCGGCATTCCCAACCGTGCCGAAGCCGTCATCCCAGGAGCCATCCAGTACTTCTTCGCTCGATTGGAGCGAGGTCAACCAGGTGATGGCGGTGTCGGGGATGGGTTCGTTAACGGCAGTTAACCCCAAAATCGCCAAAGATTGACCAAATGGCGGCAGGCTGTTTTCTTGCAAATGACCAGACAAGATGGCTACAAAATCTTCACCGGCAAAATCGCGCGGATTTTGCCCGGCGGCGGCAAGGGCCAACACCAGTTTACCGGCCGTGGAGCCATCGGTTTGGGCATAAGCCACCACGTCGGCGCTGTTGGCTTGCAAATAAGCCAGCGAATCAACCGGCTGATAACCGGCGCTGCTGATGGCCAGCATCGCATCCAGCGTCCCGCCCACGTCAGATGGAGCCAATCCCGCACCGCCGCTGAAGCTGCTGTAGCCGCCATCTTCGTTTTGATGGGTCATGATCAGCCAGTTGACAGCCTGGGTAACGGATTGACGTTGATCGGGAAAGATAGGTTCTTGGGTGGTGGGTGCAGCAGCGGATTGTCGTGAGCTTGCCGCAACGGCCGTGTCCGCGCCAAATAAGGCCAACAAACTCCACACCCCCACAAAAGCAGCAAGGATAATTATAAAAAATAAACGTTTCTTCATTTTGCCTCCTACAGCAAAGTCACCAAAAGTTTTGTCGCTCGTGGGAGGGGTTAGTTGGTAGTCTGATAGTCTTGTCGTCTTATAGTCTCGTAGTCCCTTTCGCTGGACTACCTGACTACTCGACTACCAGAAAACAAAAACCCGATGCTGGTAAATTAATATACTAGACATCGGGTTGAGAAATCGTTGAACGTGTTTTCTTAGCCATGCTGTTAAACAGCATAGTTCCCAACCCTTCACCACGAGGGTAGAAACTCATAACAGGCGGTCGGCCTGACTTGTTAGTCTCTTAGTCTTGTAGTCTTATAGTCTCTTAGTCTTGTAGTCTTGTTGACTACTTGACTACTTGACTATCCTACTACTTGACTATCTGACTAACTTACAGTTGCGGGACAGTGTCGGACTCCCCATTCATAGAATGGGCCACCGACTTCGCCTTTACGTCCTCGCCATCCGGGGCAAAGGACACCTGAAATAGGTTCTACTATTCAATTGTTAATTGAGAACATAGCAAACAAGCCAATTTGTGTCAAGATATTACCTTCAACTCAATCGCATCGCGCGGGCAGGCGGTCTGACAGGCAAAGCATTTGCTGCAGCGCGATAAATCTAAGTTTTCTTGGGAAAGATTCATTCCTTCTGGGCAAGCGCGATTGCATGCTTGGCAGGGGATGCACTTCTCAGGGTCAGCTTTGAATTTAAGGAAGGGGTTGAGATGGCTTAACCAGCCAAACATGGTCCCCAGGGGACACATGTCACGGCAAAAGGATCGTCCCGTCGTCCATTCAATGCCGACCAAAGTTCCCAGCCAGCCAATTGTGGGCAAAATACTACCGCCTGTTCCGGCCGCGATAGCGCCCCGGCAAACAACGCCGGCCGGGCAAATAGCGCAAAAAATGGGCGTGTGACACAAAAATGAAGCGCCTATCACGCCGCCAATAACCGCCCGCTGCATCCAGGTACGCACCCATCCCGGTTTGGAGTTGGCAGCGGGGCCGCGATTAAAAATCCAGCGTCCGGGGCATATCCAACTACAAAAAGCGCGGCCAAAAATGACCACGAGTAAAACGCCCGCCAGACCGCCCAGGAGCAGCGCCGGGATGATTTTGCGCGTGGCGGCCATCACCTGAACGACGCCCAATGGGCAGGCGATTTCCACGCTGCCAACGCTGATAGAACAAGAAGAGCCAACCAGGACGTTGCTGCCAATGAGCAGGAAGAAGGCTAACGTGACTAAGAATCGAATCTTGGGCCAGTGGCCAGGTTTTCGGATGCGCTTTTGGGGTCGGAAGCGGGTGGCAGCTTTGACAGTCATAGGGTTATAATGAGTCCGATGTTAATTCGCGCAAGGCAACAACCTTGCCATATTTTTTATCAATGCCTTCGTAGGCTGAACGGGGACATACAAACACACAGGCGCCGCAGCCGTTGCAGCGCGAGTCATCTATGTGGGGGCGCATATCATCGTCAACCCAAATGGCTTGCTGGAGATCGTCACATACTCGAACGCATAAGCGGCAGGCGTTGAAATGGTTCCAGGCCAGGCAGCGGTCGGTGTCTATCACGGCCGTTCCAATCTTCACCGTCTCCAAATCAAATGGCAACAGCGCACCTGATGGACATACATTCACACAATCCATACTAAAGTCGCACCAGCCATTAAGTCCGCTGATGAAGGGACGGCCGTCTACCCCCATTTCAATGGCGTGTTGATCGCAAACGGCCGTGCAGCGACCACAACGCAAACAAGCCGCGGCAAAATCCCCGACTGGCAGCGCGCCCGGCGGCAAAACACCATCGGCAACGGCCGTTGTTTTAGGCCGCAAGGTCCAATACGCCAGACCAGCGCCAACCACGCCGCCCGAAAGCCGCAAAAAATCCCGCCGCGATACCGGCCCGATATACTGGTTAGAACTGCGTCCCATTACATTATTTCAAACATCAGCGACAAGTATCGCCGTTAACGACAGCCAGCGCAGGACGAAGCAGAACAACTGCCACAAGCTGAACCAGAACTGGTCGCCATCTGTACACCGCCATTTTCCACCTGAGAAAGAAACATAGGCAGCGAAATGCGGCGAACGCCATTCATCCCCTGACATCGGGGACATTGAGCCAGCACATCCCGCTGACTCATACTGCGTCGTAAATCAAAACGCGCCTGGCATTCGGGGCACGTATATTCATAAACAGGCATGTTAAAACTCCAGAGTTTGCTGAGGATGAGGATGCTGCCTCATCCCCAGCGCTTGAAGAGGAAGGCCGGCTAAGCTGCCTGCTTGCGCGCCCGCATCCAGGCCAACACGCCAGCAATCACAGCCAGGACCAACCCTGGCAGACCAAACATCCAAAGCATAATACCGGCTGCGCGTGGTTCCAACTCAAATTGCGAAGCGGAATAATTCTGAATCGCAAAAAGAATTAAGATGACGCCCAACACAACCAGTATCCATTCATACCAGCGGAATTTAACTTTACTGCCTGTCGCCAGCCAGAAAAAACCGGCGCCCAGTAGCAATCCTAAGATTAACCATAACATGGAAGACTCTCCTTCTAGCTCGTTTCCCTGAATGTCAACATCGTATCAATGCCGTAGTCCGGCTGGTTCAATGTCCACCATTCTTCAGGGTCTTTCTGCGGTTTGCCTAGTTCAGTGTACGGTGTATAGAGTAAGTCATCTATACTCACCAGCGCCTTATCAAACAGCCTTGTTGTCCCCGCCAGATAGTTGCGCAGCCGATTGTAAGTCGCCACGTTTTTGCTGGAGAAAGGGCATACAGCAAAGCAGATGCCGCAGTTAGTACCGACTTCGTACCAATAGGAACGGCAGGCTGTTGAATTTTCAAAGAAGGCTTCATGGCCGGGATTATTCCAACCGCCGCGCACTTCCCAGGTGGGGTCGCCAAAGCTAAGATTCTTGGGTGGGCAGTGGTCGGCACATTTGGTGCATTTCTTGCAAAAATCCCAAAGACCAGCATTGATGGGCTTAGTCGGCGCCAAAGGCAGGTCAGTGAGCAGCTTGAAGACGCGCACCATCGGCCCATATTCAGGGGTGATCAGACGGTTCAGACGAGACAGTTCGCCCAGACCGGCCATGACCCCAAAAGCGGGGGCAATGCCCAGCGCATTGGTGCTGGCTTCGCCTAATCCCATATAGCCTAGACCGCGCAAAAAGTTCTGGAGACGATCCTGAATATTCCGGGCGCGGCGATAGGTCAAAGTAGTTGTCTGGGAGTAAAGCGGTGTGGGGGCGCGGGCAAAGGCTTCCTCGGACATCTGCACCGTGTACACAATCGCCCAACGCGCTTTCTTGGGGATGGTGCGGGATTCATCATCTTCGGCCGGTTCATCCACGTCAAGAATTTTCATCTCCTTGCCGTCGGGGTCAACGGAGTAGATCAATTTCTCGGTCGTATTGGTGTCCAGTTCAACGAATCCAATTGTACCCGCACCGTAGTGACGCAAAGCGGCCGTGACAATTTGTGACGCTTCTTCCGGCGTACCCGTCCATTTGGGAACGCCCAACTCTTCCGGGGTTTGGGCTTTCATCGACCCAATGAAGCTTTGTTCTGAAAACCCTACACCCGAACCAGCCGAAAGGGCCATGTCCTTAAGCGTGTAACCGGGTTTGCCTTCTTTGAGCCATTTGTCCAGGTTTTCAGCCCGTTTGGCTGTGAGTTTATCAACAGTCTCTTGACCCACGTAGTTTGGAAAGCCTCGGCGGGTTGTGTTTTGCTCGTTGTAGCGCTGCATCGCGGTCCAATCTACGCCACTGGTTATTTGATCCACCTCTTTGACGAAACTTGGCCGCTCTATGGTGAACGCCCTATCCGAATCTTGTTCGCCAAAAGCGATTTTGGGCGCCAATGTTGCCGCGGCGCCAAACATGCCGAGGTCTCTCATAAATTCTCTTCGAGTTAAATTCTCAGGCATTTGAAATTCTCCTTTTCATTCCGCCAATAAAAACGCCGATTGTTCTTCGGTAAATCGGATTGTGGCATACGGCACAGCAGCGTCCGCCCACTTTTCTCAACCGCACTCACACAGGTTCTTTCCATAAGCTCTCCTTCATAAATCAAATACTTATTCGGCGAATTATCATTCGGCGAATGATTATTCGATACGCGATTTATCAAATCACGGTACGGTTTTCAATTTAACTATTCTGTGGCCGAAACCGGTATCAGAGCCACATCTTCGTGGCAAAGACCACATGATGAACGGGGTAATCCAAAATTCTGGTGACAGAAGGAACATTTGCCAGTCCCTTCATGACCATCGTGGGGGTTGGGTTCCAGGCCGGCGGTCAGATCAAATAAACCTTGCTGCGTCTCGCCATGACAGGCAATGCACATTTCGTTGGGCGGAGGGCCAACGGGCGGCATCACGTCATGGCAATCTTCACAAACCAAACCTTCCTGTTGCCGGTGAATAGTGTCCAGGCTGGGCGTTTCCCAGTCGGCAACAGGCGCGAAATTGTCAGGATAATGGGGTAACTGTGCCAACAATCCTTGACTTATTACTGGATCGTTGAGGACGATATCAAGGTCAATATTATCCACGACGCTGCCGTGACAGGCTGAATTAGCGCAGAAAGAGCTGTCATCGGCTTTTTCGTAATCGCCGATGTCGTGGCAACTGCTGCAAATTTCATCCTCATCATTTTCATCGTAGACGACTGTGTGCAAAGCGATCCAGTTGGGATTGTCGTGTGTGCTGGGACGTGGTTCGTGGTTGATGTCCAGATGGGTAACGAGATCGTCAGGACGGGAAATGACGGGTGTAGCATGGCATAAACCGCAATCAAGACGAATCGCGTTCCCGGAAATACTAAAATGTTTACCGTCATGGCAGCGGAAACAGCCGGGGTCGGTTTGGTGTCCCAGGTTGTCGGGATGGGTGTCCCAATCCATTTTTTGGTCGGGGAATACGCTTCGGGTGTAGATGTCTTTCAGGGAATTGACGGCCTGGAGGATATCTTCTGAATGGGCGTCGTAATAATCCGGATGATTTTCTTGATAGTAGGCTGTCAAGGAACCAATGCCGTTCATGGCCTGGCCAACGGTGTCATAGGAGGCGCGCAGTACTTCAACGGATTTCTTCTTGATTTCGGGGATATTGGCGGAGATGAGTTGGCGGAAAAGCAGTTGGTCAACGGCTTCTTCGGGCTGCGGAATGGCATGAGTGACGCGGTTGTGGCAGGTGATGCAGTCCATTTCCTGCAGATCGGATTCATCTATGGAATAGGTGTCGAAGCCGGTGGATACGTCTGTATATTGTGTTGTGATGCCTTCTGCATCGGTATATTTGACGTAGGGGATAACCTGATCTTTGTCGTCGCTGGCATAATAGTAGACTTTGTTTTCGATGTGCCAGTGGATACCGCGTCCTAGACCCTCGCGGATGGTTCCGCCGCCGGTTTTTAAGATGAGATAGGTTCTGCTTAGCGTGTTTTCTTCATCAGTTCCGTAATGGAAAAAGACTCGCTGGCTGTCGTCAGAGAATTTTTCCGGGTTGTGGCATCGCTCGCAAACTTCCTGGGCAGGCCGCAGCGTTTTGACGTGCAGCGGATATTCGTAATTTTTGGCGATATGGGCGATCACATGGCGAATATCTCCCAATTTTCGGACGACCTGGTTTCCCACAAATTCGCGCCCGATATGGCATTCCACGCATTTGACCTCAGCATGTGGGGAGGCTAGATAGGAGATGTTCTCAGACGGATGTACCCCGTGGCAAGCGCCACCGCAAAATTCGGGCGAGTTGGTGTAATCCCAGGCGTAAGCGCCGGAAACAAGTAAAAACAGAAAGACAATGGTCAAAATCGCAAAGGGCAGTAATTTTAGCCACCGCGATGATCCGGGCGGGGGGAATAATGTTTTGCGGATCCAATTTAATATGCGCTTCACGTGATTCTCCTCTTCAACTACATGATTGCAGCATCATACACGCTATATCTTTATAGTACCTAAGGGGGGTGGTTTGCTGTAGCAGGAAATATCAGGTGTTTTGTAGGGATTTCCCTGACATGGGGATGTGAAAATGGTGCGTGAAACGTGAAACGTTATGCATGATGGGCCTATGGTCACGTTTTACGTATCGCGTGATTTATGTGGTTAAAGGTATTGTTGACAAGTTAAGGATTTTATCGGTCTGGCAAGGGCAATTTTCGATGAATTTGGACAGTTTTGACATGAATTTTTAGCATTTTGGAACTACAAGAGCAACCACTTGCGGATGTTTTTTGTCAGTCTAGCTTGCCGGCGCCATTGAAAGTGCTTTGAAAGCCAACTTGGCAGTAAGTTCTTACGAAATTGACCGTAAAAATCATCCCGAAATTAATTCTTGACAAATTTCTCAATTGCTTAACTTGTCACCAATAGGTTAAAGGAGTCGGTTGCGACGGATGATAAGGATGGTGGCAGCGGTAAGGAAAAGGGTTATGAAGATACCGGCGAAGAGGATGGCGGCGCGGGGTTCGAGTTCCTGATAGCTGGCAACGGCGCTTTGCAGGAAGAGGATTTCCAGAAATAACCACAACGCCCATAACGGCCGTTCTACCCACCACCGGCTATTTCTTTCATCTGTATTATCGCTGTTGCCCTTCACCCTTAATCACTCGACCGTTCAGTATCAATACCATATTCCGGCTGATCCAGTTGCCACCACGCTTCCGGGTTTTTTTGCGCACCATAGCTGAACGCATCATCCATGCTGCGAAAAAAACTGTCAAGAAAAGGCATTTGGGAGATGCTGGCTTTGGCCCATTGGTGAATCCAGGCTTTATCCTTTTTAGAGAATGGACAGACGGCAAAACAAATGCCGCAATTGCTGCCGGCCTGTTCCTCCATGTAGGTTTTGCACTTCACCGAATCCTCGAAAAAAGCCTGGTGACCGGGATTATTCCAGCCGCCTTTCACTGTCCAACCTGGTTCATCGTCCAAACTGAGCGCGGCGGGGGGGCAAGCCTCGGCGCATTTTTTACAGGTGCGGCAAAATTCCATGATACCGGCGTCAATGGGATTGTCTGCTGTCACGGGCAGGTCGGTAATCATTTTGAAAACGCGCACCATTGGCCCGTATTCGGGCGTGATAAGGCGATTGAGACGGGACAGTTCACCCAGGCCGGCCATGACAGCAAAGGCGGGGGCGATGCCCAATGCGTTGGTCGTGGCTTCGCCCAGGCATTGATAGCCCAATCCGCGCAGGAATTCCTGAGTTCTGTTTTGGATGTGAACCGCGCGATTGTAAGCCAGATCGGTGGTTTGCTCGGCGGTGATGGTGGGCGCGCGTTTCATGGTTTCTTGTGACATTTGCACGGTAAAGACGACGACCCATTTGGCCGATGTGGGAATGACTCGTTTTACGGCCGTTTCATAAGCCTCAGCCACTTCTTCAAAAACAAGTTCCTTCCCATCCGGGTCATGGGAATAAACGAGCTTGCGAGTCTGCTCATTCAATTCGACAAAACCCACCGTCGCCGCGCCAAAATGACGCATGGCGACCCGCAACATGCGCGCCGCTTCTTCTGGCGCCCCCATCCAGGCAGGCACGCCACGATTGGCTGGGGTGAGCGCCCGCTGGGGCCCCATAAACCGCAGGCTAATGCGCGTATCGTACCTTTGCGCAGCGCTTAGCGCATAATCTTTCAATGTATAGCCGGGCGTTTCATCCAAAATGCGCTGTTTTTCAAGCGCTGCCGCCACTTCACTGAGATAAGCTACCCGTTCCTCGCCAACGTATTTGGCAAATCCTTGACCCCGGACTGTGTCGCGGGCGTCGAAACGTTGTACCCGATCCCAATCAATGGCGACTGTGGGGCTATCAACTGTTCGCACCCACCAGGGATGTTCCCTTTTCCCTGTGGGGTCAAGGGTTGCTTCGATGGCGGGTTTTAATGGTTTGAGGGGGGAGGCAAGGGGAACGGCCCCCGCGCCGGCAAGACCCGCAATCCGCAAAAAGTCCCTTCGACTAATTTGTTGGCGTTTCTTCGCCATTACCCAACCTCCCGCATACAGTCAACTGCGCCAATTATTTTCATCCTAGCAAAATATCCTGAACTCAGGTATCCGAAAAAATCATCGGGTTTGTAAGATTTTTCCCGACACGGCTACTCTTCCATAAGGCCGGCCCGCAGGGCGAACTGGATCAATTCAGAGCGATGTTGCAGATCGAGTTTTTCCATAACCCGGTAGCGATACGTGTCTACCGTTTTGGGACTCAGCGACAGTTGTTTACCAATTTCACGGCTGGTAAAGCCCATTGCCGTCTGACGCAGAACCTCCAATTCCCGATCAGAAAGAATACTCAGAAGCTTGTGTTCTTCTTGTTTCTCCATTAACTTGTCGACAACTACGGTAGCCGCCGATGGATCCAAAAAGCGCTGACCGGCGTGGACAGTGCGAATCGCTTGCAGCAAATTCATATGCGCTGCTGATTTAGGCACATAGCCGTCGCTGCCCGCCTCCAAAGCTTGCATGACCACTTCTCGCCCGCTGTGCATCGAAAGAACCACGATGCGAATCTGAGGCAAACTTTCCCTGACCTGCCGGATAGCTTCCATCCCGCTGATGCCCGGCATACCCAAATCCATGACGATTACATCTGGTAGAAATTGATTTGCCAGGCGCACGGCGTCCTCCCCAGTACTGGCTTCGGCCACGACATGCATATCTTCTTCACTTTCCAGTAGGACGCGCAAACCGGCCCGCAAAACGCGATGGTCATCGGCTAATAACACGCGAATAGATGAGGCTATCAAGTTGTTTCCTCCATTTGTAAAGGAATACGAACGCGAACAGATGTACCGGCGTCAAGGCCGGAATGGACTTCTAATGATCCGTCTAACATTTCAGCCCGCTCTTGCATACCAACAAGACCCAGCCGCCGCGTATCGCCGCTATTGACGATCTTTTCGGGGTTAAAGCCAGCGCCGTCATCATCTACTCGCAGGCAAATGGCATAAGGAAGGGAAACCAGTTCGACAAAAATATGGCTGGCTTGCGCGTGGCGGACAATATTGGTTAAGCTTTCCTGGGCAATACGATACAATGTTGACTCGACTTCAAATGGCAGCCGCCGGTCGCCCAGTTTCAGGTTGCATTCGGCTGTCAGACCGGCAGCCTCTGCCATGTCCTGAACTAATGATCTCAGGGCAATATCGAGACCAAACTCTGCCAGGGCAGACGGCCGTAACCGATAAGCAATCCCGCGCACTTGTTCAATTGTCTCCGAAAAGGCTTCACACATATCCGATACATTATCCCGCAGTTCTTCAGATACGGTCTGCTTTTCCATGACCTTCAACCGAACCAACAAACTGGTCAGCGTTTGCCCGGCTCCGTCATGCAATTCCAGCGCCAATCTCGCCCGCTCATCCTCCTGGGCACGCACCAAAGCCTTCAACAAAGCCTGTCGCACTGCCTCTTTTTCTACCAGACTGGCATGCAATTGGGCGTTCACGGCAATCTCTGAAAGATGCGCGCCAATCGTCGTTAGCAAATCTAGCGCATCATTATCTGGACTCCGATCTTCAGGACAAATCAGATTCATAACGCCAAATCGTTGCTCTCTCACCTCAAGCGGGATCGTAATATGGTTACTAAATGGGATGGCGGTCTCATATTCCCGCAGGCGGAGGCACGATTGAAAATTGGCTTTTTGCCCCAGCTCCCCTGAGAGTAGATCACGTTGGCAGGCGCAAGACTCCAGGCGAGCATTTTGCAATTCATTCTCCAAATCGGTATCAAGTCCCACCTGGCTAACCAAACGGAAATTTGTGTTGCCTGAATCGAATGGATCCTGCAACATGATCCAACCCATTTCTAATCTCATTACATCCAGCGTTGTGCGCAACGCGGCATCGAGAACCTCTTGTAGTTCCAATTCTCGGCTGGCGGCCAAAATGACCCGGTTAATTGCCTCGAGCCGCCGGTTGGTGCGCTTTAGACTTTGCTGGCTCGTAACAAGCCGATCAATCATCGTATTGACCGCATCGGCTACCTCGCCAATCTCATCCTGAGTCCAAATGCGCGCTCTTGAAGTTAGATTCCCTTCAGCAACATTCAGGGCTACCTGGCGCAGTTCCAACAAAGGGCGTGTGAGAATAAGCATAAGGACAAAGGTCAGCAATACAGAAATCACAGCTGCCAGAATAGTTACCATGGCGACGCTGCGGCTGCCGTTTTGCATGGCGATTCGCACACGGTCGTCTGTGAGTAGGTATGACAGCCAATCGGACAGGCCTGTCCTTATCCAATAATTGAGGGCGAAACCCAAGATAAGCACGGGGAGGGCCATGATTCCGGCGATTTTTATGCGCACCGGCACTGAGAAAAAAGCTTCAGAAAGTCTCGTGCGTAATTCCATTTGAATAACCCGCCCCGGCAGAACGCCGTTTGACAATAAATAACATCTTGTTATAATCCAAACCTGTTGATGCGGGGTAGAGCAGAGGCAGCTCGTCGGGCTCATAACCCGGAGGTCGCAGGTTCGAATCCTGTCCCCGCTATTGGGAAAGCGCTCGATTTGAGCGCTTTTTTATTACATTAGACCGCCAATTCCTCCATCTTCTGAGCCAATTCAATATCCCAACTGCTAACCGCATTGTCTAAATCATGGGTAACCAAATTGACGGTCACACGATTATAAACGTTTGACCATTCAGGATGATGGTCTATCTTGTCGGCGAAAATGGCGACGCTCATCATCCACCCCATGGCGCGGGCAAAGCTGTCAAATTTGAATGATTTATACAGCTTACCTTCTTGCAGCTGCCAGCCAGGCAAACCGACCAAAGCAGACTCTATTTCTGCCTGATTCAATTTACGGCGTGTCACAACATACCTCCATCAACCTGCATGTATAAAAACAAGGGGAATCATTCAGCTATCGAGGGTATCAGGCCATTAAAAAACTGGGATAAATTGGCTGAGCCATCTTCCCAGGTAAATACCCGCAGTACAGCCTATCGTACCGGTTAGCAAACTGATCAAGGCGCCGATCACTGCCGTTTTTCGATTAATTCCGGTGATTTGTTTGACAGCCTGACGCAGCGGCCAATCCTCTGCGCCCATCATCGTCATTTCAACAATGGCCCGAATCGTCACCTTGTTATTCGGTTTGCCTTCCAATTCGCCTACGACGGCCAACATGAGACCAACGATGGCTAAACTAATTGGCAGTAAAATCATGCCGCCAATGCCGGAAGCGGCCGTTCCCACCATCATCCCCACCATCATCGCCGGTACCAGGAAAGGAACCGCACCTTGCAGCAGCATCTCAGACGGCGCTTCCAAAGCTTCCACGATCATGGCCTTGAATCCCCGGCTAAACAACCCGCCATATGCGCCAATGAGCGCCACAATAAACATCGGAGCAAACGTGCCGCTGATAAGCCCCAACACAAGGCCGGCAAGTGTACCATTAACCCAACTGCTAAGTGCTGCCGTCAAGGCCAGCAAAAGCCCACTGACCACTATCCAACTGATTTTTTGAAAGTAAGACCCCATATAGCCGCCAACGATGCCGCCGGCCAGGGCCGCAACCACAATGCCTGACCAACTCTCGCTGACACTTATCAAACCTAAAATTGCCCCTGATGTCAAACCAACGCCCGCCCCCAGTACCGCGCCAAGACCAATCGAACCAAACAACAGGAAAAGTTTGGTAAATATATTATCATTTTCGTCGGGGCGCGCATGGGTAATAATGCCAATGGCGCCGCCAATCACCGAACCACTGAGCAGACCAAATAACGCACCATCTAAAACGCCGCTGATATTATGACTAAGCGGCAAACTTATCGTACTAACGAGCAAACCCAATAAGCCACCGGCAAACATGCCACCGGCCAGACCGTTACTGCGTTTGAATGTTTGGTTGTAAGCGCCGAACAGCGTGACGAGTACGGCCGTACCCACCACAGCCAATCCAGATTGCCCCACAATGCCGCCCGCAATGCCGGCCAACACACTAATCAAAATCACCAGGCCAATCTGGTTCCGCTCTCTTTCGAAACTGACTATTCCTGTTAATCGCATAACTTCTAAGATTCCCCCTATTTCCGTTCTCGAATCTCAAACCGGCAAAAACCATCTCCTCTGGCCTTGCAATGTGTCTCAACAATATCAAACTCACGAAAATCCTTGCCGGTAGCAAATGCCATCGCTTCCCCCAAAGTACCGGTGTAAAGATGGCAGGCTGGTTTATCGCTGTGCCGCATATGGCAAATGGTACAGGCGTAGTCGGTATAAATCAGCACACCATCCTTATCTTGAACGTCAACCAGACCATAATCCACGATATCCATCAACCCTTTGCGCAATCCCAACAAAATGGCCCTCATACGCAGCCGCTGTGGCAGCGCTTTTAGGGCGATTCCGGCCAGCCCCATGACCGCCGACTGCTCCTTCATCCCCCACCGGAAAGAGGCTCGTCCAATTCGCTGTAACATCCCTTTGCCGGCCCTGCCGGTAAACTCTTCAATCGCCGCGTTGAGACTGGCATATTCACGAGCCAGGACATCATGTTCCAAATTGTTGGGCGGCGGATTGCCGACAAATCGTTCCATTCCGCTGCCACGCAGGACAGCATTTAATCCGTTTTGGCCCAACACCTCCTCAACACCACGCAGCATTTGCAACAACAAGGCATTTACATAAGGGGCATCTTCAGGGATGTCGACTGGTTGTAAATCACTCATGGGATACTCCTAAGCGGATTTATACAAACATCATACCACAAAACAGACTTGTTTGTGGTTAGCCTAAAAGTCAAGGGACCAGACAGGAAAGTGCTGGCCGGTGGGATGAAAGCCAAATTTTCGGTATAAGATTTGTGAA
>JBNKZT010000102.1:0-17242 GCA_050301775.1 Promineifilaceae bacterium (SeqCode) | reverse complement strand
TGAGTGGTACTGGTAGGCACGGCTGTTCCCGTCACTACCGGTGCAGTCGTCCCTGTTGGATTGGGGGTGGCCGATTGTACTAACGTTGCCGTAACGACCGGTGTTGGCGGCGGCAAGGGCGTATCGGTGGCTTTCGGTTTAGGTGGTGGCGGTTGTGTGGGCGGAACGGCCGTTGCTGTCAAAGCCACCGTCGCTGTAATCTCCAACGACGGGGTAATGGTCGCTGAAGGCAAAATCAGAACCGGCTGTGTTGCTGTGGGGGTAAACGTTCGAGTCGGTCCGGTCGTTGGTGTAGGGCCAGGCGTCTTCGTCGCCGTGGCTGTTGCCGTCGGCGTCAACGTTGGCGGTACAACCGGGTCCAACTCCGTCACCAAGATAACCGTCAACGTCAAGCCCACCTCGCGCTGCAAGCGAATACCAATCCGCTCTTGCAAGGCCAACACCGTCTCATGAGGGATCGTTTCCGTTGAACGAACAACCAGCGCCATTTGCAGCGGCGCACCATCCGTCGTTGTTTCCCCCTCAATTAGCAAACTATCCAACTGCGCATCAGCCACATCGCTCACACTTTGATAAATGACGCTGCGAATTTCAGATTCCATACGCGAATCGTGAGCCAGTCGATAGGTGGTAATGGTCAACAAAGTGACAATAATCGCTAACAAAATCATCGCCACACGCACACTGCGTGCCCGTGCCGAATGCCGTTCCCGCTTGGCCACTTTAGGACGAAATCCCAGCGTCAAAAACACCAGCGCCGTCGCCGAACTGATAGCGATGAAGTTGGTCGCAAACAACAGCAGAGCGCCCAGGGCTTCCCGCTCGTAGCCTGTTGTCAGGCAGATGCCCACCGTTGCCAGGGGCGGTACCAGCGCCGCCGCAATCGCCACACCCGGCAAAGCACCGGCCGCGTCAGAATTGGAAAGCGCATACGCACCGGCCAACCCGGAGAAGAGGGCAATGGCCAAATCCAGCAAGGTGGGCGCAGTCCGGGCCAACAGTTCGCCCGTTAAAGGCTGGCCCAGGTGTACCAAGCCGCTCAATGCCCCCACACCGATGGCCAACAGGACACCACGCAAAACCGCCCCCAGCGAGAGACGCAAAAAACGGGCATCGCCCAACACGACGGCCATCCCGGAACCCACAATGGGCGACATGAGCGGTGCCACCAGCATGGCGCCAATAACGACGGCCGGACTATTAACCAGCAAGCCCAGGGCCGCAATCATGGCCGAAAGGGCAATCAGGATAAAAAACTGGCGATTGGGGCGGGCACTGCGCCGAATACGGACGTACGTTTTGGTACGCTGGCTCTCCTTCATGCGCGGCAGCAAATTGCGCAGCCGCCAGGCCGCTTTGCCGGCCAGGTGACTTAATCGATTACGCGGCTGGCGTAAAATAATGACCGGCGTCTGACTGAAACGGACAACTGCGGCGGGAATATCGCCAAACAGCACTTTATCCAGACGGCTTTCCTGACTGGCCCCCAGCAGCACCCAATCGTATGCGGCCGCTTCTTCAACGATACCTTCAATGACCGAAGGGCGCGTGACTACTTTGCGCTGGATGCGCTCGCTGCCACCGATAAATTGGAGCGCTTCACGCAATCGTGCCCAGCCCAGGGCTTCCTGGTTGTGATCGTGGGCCGCATTGGCCACAAAGAACGCGGTGACGTCGCTGTTGGTGGCCAGCGGCAGCAGCAAACGCAAGGCATGGGCCGAATTGGGGCCACTGGAGGTGGGAATGAGGATTCGTTGACGGCCGTTTCCCATCTCATTTTCGCCATTTTCAGCCAGCGGCTGATCGCCGCGTACTACAGCAACCGCGCAAGAAACATTGTCCAGCCTATGCCCATTCTGCCACAAACGGCTTTCAGCCCGGACAAGGAGCAGATTGGCGTCAGTGGTTTGCACCAGGCTTTCCACGTCACGTGTCCCGTGCAAATCGGCGGCAATGAGGGTTTTGCTGCTGTTGCCCGGTTGGGCGACGGCTTTGATATGGTCAACGGCCGTTTGCGCTGCTTCCAGGTTTTTGGCGGATTCATTGGGAATGACAACGGCCGTTACCAATTCGCCGTTATTGGCCCGGGCTAACTTAAGCCCAAACTGCCAGCTCATCCCTAAAGATTCGTTGGGTGCTAGAATTAACAGAATTCGCCAAGCGGTGGCTCCCCGCATGTCCGATTTAATGATTTTCATCGTGGCCAGTATAGAGCCATTTGGCAAAAATCAAGCGTTTCCGGGGAGGACTTTGGTACTATGTCTCCTTCATTTTCCGGCAAATTGCCACCCAAAAGCCGCAAAACGGTCCATTTTTTGAGGTGGTGAATTTAAGGATTGGTTAAGGTTGATCCAAGAAATAAATTATCAGGTACTGCCGAAAGCAACTGCAAGCCAATCCCCGAAGTAGATCTGCTACCGGGTAATTATTTTGAGGGATTGGCCTAAGGAATTGCGAGGAATTGGTCGAATACCCAACCGATTTGCCCCTCGGCTTCAATTTGCTGCCAGGTGAAGTTATCGGCCGTTTCCTGGCCATCCAATAAGATCACGACAGTATCCGGGGCTAAAAAGGTCAAAATTTGGCCGTCTATACCCGGCTCGGCGCGTAAATTGAGGCCATAGGGGGAGCTGATAACGGCCGTTCTAGGAGTAGGTGTAGGAACGGCCGTGTCCGTGGGCACAATCGTCGGCGTTTCTGTAGGGGGCGGCGTGGGTGTGTCGGAGGGAACGGCCGTTGGTGTTTCTGTCGGCGGCGGCGTAGGGGTAAATGTTGGTGTTTCCGTGGGTGTGGGGCCAGGGGTAGACGTGTTGGTTGCAGTGGGTGTTGGCGTAAACGTGGGCGGCACTTCCGGGTTCAAGTTCGTCACCAGAATCACCGTCATCGACAGACCCACTTCCCGCTGCAAACCAATGCTAATCGCATCTTGCAACTCTTTAACCTGTGAGTACGGAATAGGCCGCGTGGAACGGACGGTTAAATCCATGACCAACGGCGCGGCTTGATTTGTAATATCACCTTCGATCAGCAAATCTGCCGGTGAAACGATACGCCCACCAGTCACCTCAGAAACATTTTTCTCAACAAGCCCCCGCATATCGGCTTCATAGGTGGCATCCTGGGCCAGGCGATAGGTGAAAACTGTTAACAGTAAAGCCATGATGAGCACGAGCAGCAAAGCAATTTGCACGCTGCGTTGTTGAACTTCGCGGCGGGCTTTTTGTGCCGCCGTGGGCCGGAAACCGAGGATGAGAAAGGTAACGGCCGTAGCCGCACTAATCGCCACAAAGTTTGTTGTAAACAGCAGCAGTGCCCCAATAGATTGTTGGTACAACCCATTGGTCAGCGTAATGCCCACCGTTGCCAGCGGCGGAACCAGGGCAGCGGCAATCGCCACACCCGGCAAAGCGCCCGCCGCATCGGAATGCGAGAGGGCATAAGCCCCGGCCATACCAGAGAAAATAGCAATCGCCAGGTCAATCAAAGTCGGCTGGGTGCGGGCCAGCAGTTCTGGGGTGAGCGGCTCATGCCAATGCAGCAAACCGGCCAACATCCCCACAAAAATGGCCAGGATAACACCGCGCACGACGGCGCCCAGCGATAACCGCAAAAAACGTGTATCGCCCAACACAATAGATAATCCTGTGCCGATCATAGGCGACATAAGCGGGGCGACCAGCATGGCCCCAATAACAACAGCCGGACTGCTAATGATCAAGCCCAATCCGGCAATCATGGCCGACAAGGCAATCAGTACAAAAAAATCGGCGTCGGGCCGGGCACTGCGCCGAATCCGGGCGTACACTTCGGCTCGCTGTTCCAAATTGAGACGGATTTTAAGATTTTCCATCTGCCAGGAAATATTACCAAACAGATTTTCCAGACGGCGACGCGGCTGACGCACAATCATTACCGGTGTGCGGCTTTGACGCACCACTGCACCGGGGATATCACCAAACAGAACCTTGTCCAACGAGCTTTCACGGCTGGCGCCAATCACAACCAGATTACAATCCTGGCTGGCAGCATCAACGATGCCATCTGTGACTGAATTGCTGGTAACAAGCCGGGTTTCGATTTTATCACCGGCATCGATCACATTGAGCAATTGGCGTAAACGCGAACGGCCCAACGCTTCTTCATTGGGACCAAGACGTGCTGGCACAACATAAAGCGCCTGAACGTTAATATCCGGTGTTAATGGCAGCAAAAAACTAAGGGCATGGACGGTGTTAGGGCCACCGGATGTGGGAACGATGATATTTTTTAATGAAGAGGCCGATGTTTCCAACTCGCCGTTGGACTGATCGCCTCGCACAGCGCCAACGGCACAAGGTATTGTTTTCAGGTCGCGCCAGTTGGGGTCTTCGGCGTAGGTCAACAAGAGATCGATATCGGCTTTATGGACAAGGCGGGCTAACTCGTTGTCGTAAACAGCGGCTTCAAGCAGCAGTAAATGCACATGTCCATCGTTCTGGCTTATGGCCTGGATGTGGGCCATGTCAGCCTGTGCTTGAACCAGGTTGGCTTCGCTGCTGTCGGGGATGGTAACGGCCGCTACCAATTCACCATGATTGGCAACGGCTAACGCATAAGCTAGCTCCCATGTTCGGCCTAACGGCCGTCCCGGTGGCAGCAGCAGCAAGATACGCCAAACTTTACCCTCCGGTATACGTCCTTCGATAATCTTCATAGAGCCTAAGGGGTCATCCACAAATAGGTTATCGGAATTGGTGGATGACCTTCGAGTAACCGTCCTTCCCAAAAGGGAAGTAATTGTTAGACGGTTACTAAGTATAGTCAGCGGTCAGGAAGTTCACCAGCCATTGCCCAACCAGGTTGTTGTCGGGGATGCCTTGGGTGAGAGAGGTAACGGCCGTTTCATGCACCGTCAACCCCAATTCTTCTTCCATCGGAGCCAACAAATCATCCATCATCGACTTAGAAAACTCCGGATGCCCTTGAATCCCTACCACCTGATTCTCAATAACAAAAAACGCATTAGGGCAAAATTCATTGCCGCCCAACAATTCTGCCTGTGGCGGCAGCGCCATCACCTGATCCTGATGGGCAAAGTGGAGGGAACACTGTTCAGGCGCACCGTTCATCCACGGCTTTGTCTGCGAGATAGAGAAAGTTTTCAGCCCTAAGCCCCATCCTTTTTCCGATTTTTCGGCGTGGCCGCCCAGGGCATGGGCCAAAATCTGGTGACCAAAACAAATGCCCACCAACTTCTTGCCTGCTTGATAACTGTCACGGATAAACTGTATCAAGTCCGGAATCCAGGCATCCAGATCATAAACGCCATTAGAGCTGCCGGTAATGACATAGGCATCACATTCATCTGGCGAAGCAGGCAGTTGTCCCTGGGCTGCCTCATAGCCCGTAAACACAAAAGAGGCGCCGGCACTTTGAAAAAAGCGGATATAAGCATCGGTGGGTGAACCACCCCAATTAATAACGCTCTTTTGCGGATGAATGGCATCAAGAATTCCAACTCGTATTGTTTTCTGCATCGTTACCTCCACTCATTTGGTAGAAAATATTACCTCTCCTGAAAAAACACGCCAAATTTAATTTAGTCGTTGCTCAACAAACCCAAAATAACGATCATCTAATACTAGACAAGAAGCCTGTAACCCTATAAAGTTAGGAGCAGTACAGTTGTTCACCTTTTGGAGAGGAAAAAATGTCTGACAACGAGACAATACCAAATACCAAACCTGAAATCAATCTAAATGATCCCCAACTATTCATCAATCGAGAACTCAGTCATCTGGAATTCAATCGGCGCGTTCTCAATGAGTGCCTGAATGAGGAGCATCCGCTGTTGGAGCGGATCAAATTCCTGGCCATTTTCAGCAGCAACCTGGATGAATTTTTCATGGTGCGGGTCTCTGGTTTGAAGCAGCAAATGCTGCTAGGTATCACCACGCGTCCTCCAGATGGTTTGACGCCGCGTGAGCAATTGGCCGCCATTCATGATATCGTCAGCGATCTGCTGCAACAAGCGATGGACTGTTGGCACAACAACCTCTACCCACAATTGGTCGAAGCCGGTATTCAAATTTTGAGCTACGAAGAGTTCAAAAAACGGCATCAGAAAAAGCTGAGTGATTATTTTGAACGAGAGATATTCCCGGTACTGACTCCACTGGCCTTTGATCCGGGTCACCCGTTCCCTCATATTTCCAATTTGAGCCTGAATCTGGCCGTGGAAATCCTTGATCCGGACACAGAAGAAACGCATTTTGCCCGCGTAAAGGTTCCTTCAACTTTGCCACGTCTGGTTCCCCTCAAGCCGTTTGACCCCGACGAACTGGTCCAGCCATCGGTACAAAAATTTGTTTTGATGGAACAGGTCATTGCAGCAAATCTGGATCGACTCTTCCCCGGCATGAAGATTGTTGCTGCTTACCCGTTTCGTGTTACCCGCAATAACGATATGGAAATTCAAGAGGAGGAAGCGGACGATCTTCTCTTGACGATGGAGAAAAATTTACGGGAGCGCCATTTTGGTTCAGTGGTTCGGCTGGGTATTGCTGAAGATACATCTGAAAATATCCGCACGATTCTTATTCGCAATTTACGAATTGTCCCTGGTGATGTCTATCCGGTGAAAGGGCCGTTATCTTTGAGCAGTTTACTGGAATTACACGCATTAGCCCGACCAGAATTAAAGGATGACCAGATCCAACCCCATCTTCCGCTGCCATTACAAGGCGAAGAGAATATTTTCCGTATTTTGAAGCGGCAGGATGTGCTGCTGCATCATCCCTATGAAAGTTTTTTGCCGGTTGTAGAATTTGTGGAAACGGCCGCTAACGATCCCAAAGTGCTGGCCATCAAACAAACCTTATACCGGGTCGGCCCTAACCCGCCTATCGTCAAAGCCTTGATGAAGGCGCGGGAAAACGGGAAACAAGTGACCGTTTTGGTGGAATTGAAGGCCAGGTTTGACGAGGAAAGTAATATTGAATGGGCACGCGCCCTGGAAAATGCGGGGGTTCATGTTGTTTACGGCCTCATCGGCTTAAAAACCCACTGCAAAGTATGCCTGGTCGTCCGCCGCGAATTGGATGGTATTCATCGTTACGTCCACGTGGCAACAGGCAATTACAATATCATTACAGCCCGAATTTACACGGATTTGGGGTTTATGACTCAAGATGAAGCAATGGGTAAGGATGCTTCTGAATTGTTCAATTACTTGACCGGTTACTCCAAACAGGTCACTTATAACAAGTTCCTGGTTGCTCCGGTTAATTTGCGTTCTCGCCTGCTGGCTTTAATTGAACAGGAGACTGTGCATGGGGAAAACGGCCGTATGATCCTTAAGGCCAATGCGCTGGTGGATGATGAAATCATACGGGCTTTGTACCGGGCCTCGCAGGCTGGAGTGCAAATTGATCTTCTAATTCGAGGGATTTGCTGTTTGCGGCCCGGTATTCCGGGTGTTAGCGAAAATATTCGGGTCATTAGTATCGTCGGCCGATTCCTGGAACACAGTCGTATTTATTATTTCGAAAATGGTGGCGATCCGGTTATGTACGTTGGCAGTGCCGATTTGATGCCCCGAAATATCGACCGGCGGGTAGAAGTGTTATTCCCGATTGAGGATGAAGAGATGCGAACGGCCGTTGTCGATGATATTCTCGAAGTTTATCTAAGGGATACAGAGAAAAGTTACAATTTACACGCCGATGGTGAATATCTTCCACGCAAATCATTGCTGGCAAATCCCCAATCATCGTTTAACAGTCAGTTGTGGCTGCTGCATGGCCGTTACCCCACCATCACCCCCATCTTCCCCACCTACTACCCGGGGACAGAAACAGAGGAGGAATGATCGACCATTCCTCCTCTGTTATTTATTTTCGCGCCAAATTTCTACGCAGCACCCAACACCACGGCCACAAACCAGATGAGAAAGTCATACTTCATCAACTGGCTTAATTTTTCCAACTGCGGGCCGGTGCGATAACGTGACACCCGCAGCAAAATGTAAAAAAGAACCGGGTAAACCCCAAAAGCAACCACATAGGCATAAACCGGCCGGTACACATGAAACAGGTAGGGTATCATCATTACCATAACCGTTGCCGCTGCCAGCAAGTAAAATACAACCCGCGCCGGGCGCCGTCCCCAAACTGTGGCTATCGTCCGACAGCGCTGCCGTAAATCGCCTTCATAATCTGCCAGCGTTTTTAGTACTTCCCGCCCCATTATGGCTGTGGCAATGATCCCCGCCAGCCAGAGCGTCGGCCACACGTTACCCGCGGCTACACCACCAAAAACCGCGCTCAGGGCGGATATAGCCGCCACGGTGGCATTGCCCATCAAAACGGTACTTTTTAGGCGAATGGAGTAAATGTAGAGCAGGCTGTTGGAAGCCAGTACAATCAAAAAAGCCGGTAAGTTAATGAATGCGGCCAGGATGAGGGACAGACCCGCCAGGGCAAAGGAGAAGTTTTTAGCCTGACGTAAACTGATGAGACCAGCGGGCAACGGCCGTTGCGGTTGATTCACCCGATCAATCTCCACATCCAGATAATCATTCCAGGCATTGGCTGAACCGGCAATGAGCAATGTCGCCATACAGGCCAAAATAATATCAACCCAGGCGTGTGTTCCAGCCACATAGCCGCCCACAAATACGGTCAATGCGCCGCTTAATGATGTCAATGGCCGGCTGAGTTTATAGAGCGCTTTTATCTGCTTCATATCTTTCCTCCAATCTGTAAATTCGATACCCCTCCGGTTATACTAACCCTCGTCGGTTGAAAAGGATACAATATTGGCAATTATGATTAGCAGTCTGGCGAATACAAAAGTGAAATACGTACGCCGTTTACAGGCGGAAAAGCGGTTGCGGCTTCGGGAAAATGTCTTCGTGGTTGAAGGAACCCGCTGGATCACGGAGTTAATTCAGTTGGCGCGGATTCCTGATATTGTCTTTTATACCGATGAATGGTTAAACACAGCCAGTAATGCAACCATTCTACAACAATTGGCGGGCACAAAACAAGTTGTCTCGGAACAAGTGATGCAGGCGATGAGTGACACACAAACCCCGCCGGGCATCCTGGCTGTCTTGCCAGTCAATCCATTGCCCTGGCCGGAAAAGCCCTCATTTTTGCTCATTTTGGATCAGGTAACCAATCCTGGAAACCTGGGAACGATACTGCGCACAGCCGGCGCGGCCGGCGTGGAAGGGGTGATTTTGGGGCCAGGCTGTGTGGATGCCTATAATCCCAAAGCCGTGCGGGGCGGCATGGGCGCTCATTTGCGGCTGCCAATTCAGACGGCCACCTGGTTGGAAATTGAACAGATGGTGCAAGGGCTGTCGGTCTGGCTGGCGGCGGCGGATGGGGATGTGGTGTACACGGCCGTTCCCTGGACCCAACCAGCCGCCCTCATCATCGGCAGCGAGGCCAGCGGCGCCGGCAGCCAAGCACGAAATTTAGCCACTGCCCCCATCATTGTTCCCATGCACGCTGCTACCGAATCACTGAACGCCGCTATCGCTGCCGCTGTCATCCTGTTTGAAGCGGCGCGGCAGCGAGTGGGGAGCAGCAAGTAGGCAAGTGGCGAGTAATCGAGTAATAAAGTACCGCACACTTGCAAACTCGCAAACTTGCCCACTCCTTACGGCCTTAACTCAATGCGAAAAGTAGGTGGTTGGTTTTCTTCAGACCCCTGATACGTGAAACGACGATGGCATTCCTTGCATTGACCTTCAAAATGGTAACAGGTGACATCGATACGACTGCCATATGTTTTGTGAACTAATCGGGCCAGGTCATGTGACCAGGGAACTGTCAACCATTTTTTACCACGATTAGTAACGGCCGTTTCCAACACATCCTCACCATCAATCAAACCATACCCGGCGAGAAAGAAACTGCACCGGCCACAAGCCGCAAACCAGGAAATTACCTGGCGCAGTGCCGGGGACGGCTGCCACTTTTTCCGTTTATTACTTTGCTCTGGCTCCACTTCAGGCTGGGCATTATCGCTGTCATCAACTGCTTCAGCTTCCAGTTCATCATTTACCGGTGATTCATTACCAACCATTTCTGCTTCTGTCTTTTCCGCTTCAAATGCGTCATTTTCAGCCATCATGTGATTCGTCCAATCCTCAAAATCATATACGTAAGGTTCATTCTAACGAGCTTAATATTTCTGTCAAATTATCAACGTTTGGCCCGTTTCTGTTATAGTTACCGCCATCATGCGAAAATTCATACTAAATTTAGGGCTGTTGCTATTTCTGACTGTCAGCCTTAACCAACAGACGATAAATTCCGTTAAGGCTCAATCCGGCGGCCAGATCATGCAGTTGGTTAACGGTTTCCGGACTAACAATGGTTTGCCCCCTTTCCAGATTAACAGTGCCTTATCCGTAGCTGCCCAAAACCAGGCCAGCTACATGGCTGCTAATGGGATTTTCAGCAGTCATATTGGCGCCGGCGGTTCTACACCACAATCCCGTGCCAATGCCGCAGGCTATATTGGCCAGGTCTCAGAAAACATTGTCGGCGGCACCAACATGACAGCCAGCCAGGGTCTTACCTGGTGGCGCAACAGTCCGGTTCACTACAACACCCTCATTACTTCCCGCTACATTGAAGCTGGCACCGGATTTGCCACCAATGGCAGCGAGAATTTTTACGTACTGGTTGTCGGCCTGCCTTCTGACGCCCCACCGGCCAATAACGCCCGTGATGAATCGCCAGAAGCGCTTTTTATCACCCCCATCGTGCTAAGTCCGCCCAATGAAGATGGATCCATCATTCATGTTGTGCAAGACGGGCAAGCATTATGGAGCCTGGCCGCCCATTATGAAGTCGAGCTAAGCGATTTGATGCTCTTTAATGGTCTTTCTGACAATGCGTTGGTACGCCCTGGTGACAAAATTATTATTCGTCTGGCCGACGGGCAAGAACCGCCGCCTACGCCAACTCCGCCACTCACTTACGTTGTTCGCTCCGGCGATACCGCCTGGAGCATTGCGGCTGTCAATGGCATCAAGTTAACTGATTTCTTTTGGTTTAATAATTTCACGGAAGATACGCTTTTGCAGCCAGGAACTGAGGTCATTGTACATCTGGCCGAGGGCCAGCCACCGCCGCCCACGCCGACCCCCATCCTGAGTCATTTTGTCCGCAGTGGACAAACGCTGTGGGATATTGCGTTGACTTATGGACTAACCCTGGATGATTTGCTGGCTTATAACGGGTTGAGTGCAGATGCATTGTTACAGGTGGGGCAAGAACTGCGGATACGGCCGTTACCATCACCTACATCCGTCCCCCAGCCAGCCACAGCAGAACCGGAAACCCCGTCCCCGCCGCCGTCTGTTGTGGCTGTTGAAGTTGTGGGAACGGCCGTTCCCACCGCTACAAGCCAAACGCCAACAGCAACACCCGCCCCATCACCCACGACAACCTCAGAACCGGCACAGCCCCTGTCCACAAGCCTCATCCTGCTCATTGGCGGCCTCGTTGTCATGGCCGGCGCTTTCATCGTTGCCGGCCAACGCCAGCACTGAGAGAACAAAAAAGCGGTGTCAAGATTAGCTTGACACCGCCCTGAAACCTAAAACTCTGTAATTATCAAGCAGTCGCTATCGTCAGAAAACGAGCAACCGTGCTGGTCACTTCAGCTGAACTGGCCGGCTTGGTTAAAAAGCCGGTAGCGCCTTTTAGCGCCGCTTCCTGCCGGACACGTTCCTGGCCCTGGGCTGTAAACATGATAACCGGCAGATTCTCAAATCGTTTGTCAGCCCGAAGACGCTGCAACATTGTCATGCCATCCATCTTGGGCATGTTCACATCAATAATTGCCAGGTCGATCTTTTGATTCGCCAAATGGTTCATGGCATCTTGCCCATCAACGGCCGTTATGACTGTGTAATTGCTTCTTTGGAGCATTAATCCCAACATCAGTTGAGTAACTGGCTCATCATCAACAACGAGTATCACACCCATTTGTACTCCTTCGCTGTTCCACAGATCTGCTTTATCAGGGACCCACCATCAAACAAAACAAGGTGTCACAGCTTTGTGGGCATTTTTTACTCCAGACAAATTCTGGAATATCAAAACTATTTCATATGAAATAACAATAAGAGTCTACCAATACCTGCTTACAACTTTTCTTACAGGTGTGTTCCCGTTTACATCATCTTTATCTGTTCAATATGTGTTTTATCAACTGCCAGTGATTTTTCTCTTGTCCGGGAAAATAAGTTACCTTATCCATCAATTCATGAACCAAAAACAAGCCATATCCGCGAATCGGGGCGCTGTCCAAATCAGGTTGAGGGACATCAGCCAACTCAAAAGAGCGGCCCTTGTCAAACAGATCAATAGTCAAAACGCCTGATTGTTCATCCAACTGAATATCAATTTCTATCTGCCCGCCCTTATTTTCATAGGCGTGTTCGATAATGTTGGTACATATCTCATGTACCGACAACAAAACATTGTAAGTCATTGCCTCTCGGTCTGGGATTTCGGCAATCTGTCCTAAAATAGCCGAAAATGTATCAGAGACGATCGGTAAAGAACTGACAATAGCAGGTATTTCGAGCCGAAAATGTCCGTTTTTTCTTGTTTGATCCATAAAGTTATTCCTTGGCTCAAGCTAATTAACCCCTCACCCCTTTTAGTACAATTACAGTCTGATCATCGTCCTGCTGTTTACCAGCACTAAATTGTTGTATGGTGTGACTCAAGGTCGCAACAATTTCCTGGGCCGGTTTATCTGCCAAAGATTGGGTCAGATTCAGCAGCCGGTCATAACCAAACATTTCATCTTTTGTGTTATGTGCTTCGCTTAATCCATCCGTCGCCACAACCAGCAAATCACCGGGTTGAAAAACCAATCTTTGATCCCTTGATAGGCTTTTAGGCAAAATGCCCATAGGTGTCCCATCGGCTTCCAATAATTTTGCGCTGCCGCCGAACGGGCAAAATATGACCGGAGAATGGCCGGCATTGGCATAAAACAGTTCGCGTTTAGTCGGGTTGTATTGGCCAACAAAGACAGTGGCAAACATGTTTACATCGGTAAAATCATCGTACAGTTCTTCATTGGAACGGCCAACGATGATTTCTGGTGTGGGCGTTGGTAAGTCATTGGCTTTGGCACGAATAACGGTTCGGGTCATCGCCATCAACAGGGCCGCTGGCAGCCCTTTGCCCGATATATCACCAACCGTGAAGGTAAACGGCCGTCCATCCCGATAAAAATAATCGTAAAAATCGCCGCCCACCTGCGAAGCCGGCTGTGAATCCGCCCACAAATCAATCCCTCTGACCACAGGCTGTTTTGTAGGCAGCAAATTCAGCTGAACGCGATGGGCCAATTCCATTTCAGTCTGCAATTTTGTTTTTTCCAGATTTTCCTGATAAAGAAGTGAATTTTCTATCCGCGCCCCGGCTTGTTCGGCAATAGCTCGTGTCAATTTAATATCCGGCGACAAAAACTCATCATTAATTTTATTAACAAGCCCAATAGCCGCCAGCATGTCACCCCGTAATTTGATAGGCATCATCAAAATATTGCGGAATTTAAGCCCCTGGTTAGCCGCATCCTCTTCGTTTAATAAATACTCATGGCCGGTGACGCGCACGATGTCGATCATGCTTCTCAAGCTGACTAAATCCATCATCGGTTGGGGAAATTGCTTGATTAGCCATGACTCATCTGATTTCTGGACAATGACAAACGTTGCCTCAACTTTGACCAGACGGGCCACCTCACGCGCCAACTGTTCCAACACCTTATTCAGATCCAGATAGTCCCGCATGGCTTCCGTTAAATCATACATTGCCAATAATTGATCTTGAGTATCGATCAATTCCGATGTGACAATATGTAGATTTTGCGTTGATTGGATAAGCTGTGAAATCAGTTCAGCATCAACGCGTAAGCGCGCCTGGGCGACGTCGTTTGATGGACCAACTACGCGCAGTTCACCTACTGTGAATCCGCCCACAAAGAGACTCTCCCTCAGCGTTGGTTCTTCAGCCGTATTGTTTTTAGGCCACCAGGCCTTGGGTTCTCCATTGGCCCACACAGCAAAAGCCGATGCACCATCTATAAGCCACGACGAAGCAAGTGCATCAAAGTAAGTGTGTTGTGTTGCTAACAAAGCAGCTAACATAGGGTATGTCTCGGCAAATTTCTTAGCTATCCCAAGGGTTTACAAAAAAGAGTTCGTAGTGGTTGCTTTAGCCATCCCCGCTGCTGATGTCGATTCATAAAATAGATCGGTAATCAATGAGGTCGCTGAATCGCTTAATGAACCTGAAACGCAATTTGGCCGTTTACTGATTTGATTTATTCAGGTTCATAAGCAGTATATACAAACTAAAAGTCAAAAGTCAGTATCGGACGATTCCCAAGCAGATACTGCCCCCTCAAAATAGTTTACAACCACGATCAGTTAAAGGCCTGAACAGCTTCTTCTTCGTTGGTAAATATTTCAAACGCTCGATCCAAGCGCGTCAATTCAAAAATCATACGTACCGGCTGCTGTAAATTACAAAGACGCAGGTCGCCGCCTAATTGACGAGAACGTTTCATCCCCTCAACGAGAGCGCTCAGGGCCGTAGAATCTACAAAATGAACCTCTTGCAGGTTGACGACGAGTTGAGCCGGTTCACCACTGGTTGCATTGCGAATCAATTCGCGGACTGATGGCACAGTTTGGGTATCAAAACGACCATCTAGTTCTAAAACGAGCACATTATTGATATGCCGTGTTTTTAACTCCATTTATAACAATCTCCTACTTTCATGGGGCGCGGATTTTATCGTATTAGGCCAATTCCAGAAAATAATGATCCAAAAATTGAGCGTATTTCTGGAATTGGCTAGCGGCTTTTTCGGAACGAATTGGATCATTTAATTTCTGAAAAAGCCCTATCATCAAAAAGCAGGCAGTGTCTCAACTACGCCCTCTTTTCAACCATCCCGCAGGGGTTTTTCTTAAAATTTTCAAGTCCTCACGCCAGGTTCGTGTGGCTACGTAGTACGTGTCGGTAATTAATGTTTCATCAAGCTGGCTGTTACGGCCGTTTTGTACATACCATAATCCCGTAAATCCAGCCTGATATTCATGCCGCTGTAACTGCCAGGCTTCAGTTATTTCTGAAGCTTCTTCCGGCAGCAGTGGTTTGACACCAACGAGACTAAGCTTACCCGTCAGCACATTTCCAAGTTCCGGCAGGCGATGCAAATCCCACTTTTCCAACCAACGGCCAAACGTTGTAGATTGGCCTGAGCGCCGGGTACAAAATCGCCATAGGGTCAATGATTCGAGTTGTGGTGAACGGCCGTAGCCTATCATTCTGGGTAGTGTACCAAGATGTGTGACACTTTCAAGCAAACGCCCGGTCGTCAACAATGTAAACAAACCAATCAACAACATAAATGGCAGGGCCAATAATAACAATAACAAAGAGGCAAATGCGTCCCAAATCCGCTGCAACCCGGTATCAATAAGCGCCGGATGGGCTTCGCCCAACAGAAACTCATCAACAACTTCCGTGGTTTCAGCCGTGTTGGCATCTATCATCAAATTTTTATAAACAATTCGGTTCTCAATATTGACAAGCTGCCCAACATAAGACTGGTCTAAAATCGTGCTTTGGAAAATGGTGGCCTCGTCATCAATAACCACATTTTTACCAATGACAACATCAGGACCAAGCTCAACATTGCGTCCAATCTGGCAGTTATCGCCGATATAAACCGGCGGCGCCAAACGCACACTAGGATGGATGACGTGATTGCGCCCTACCCAAATTCCTTCAGCAATTTGACGGGTTTCCAACACACGGACCACATCATCAAAATAAGCCCGGCTGCCATTGTCTTCGTGCAAATAGGCACACTGGGCCGCGTGATAATCAGCAAAGGTCACCATTTCATTCCAGTAACCATCCGCTTTGTAGCCATGAACGGGAAGACCCTCAGCCTGTAACAGCGGCAGCAAATCACGGCTCAAATCAAAGGGGGTACGGGCCGGGATTTTGTCCAATATTTGCGGCTCAAACAGATATACCCCGGTGTTAAACCAGGATTGATTATTCTCCCCGGCAGTGGATTCGTTTATGATATTGTTTGCCGCATCCAGAAAGACAGTATCACCTGTCCCCTGCTGTTGGACAATGACTGTGGCCGCACTCTGCCGGGCATGATGCTGGGCCAGAACAGCTTCGATGTCTAAATCAATGAGAACGTCTCCTGGCAGTACCAGGAAGGTTTCGTTGATGGAATGTTCGGCCCATTTTAGCGCGCCGGCCGATCCCCAGGCATCTTTTTGCAGTGCGTATTCGATGTTTACGCCCCAGCGTTCACCATTGCCAAAATAGGCTTCGATACTGCCCCCCAGATGATAGAGGGTAGCCAATATTTGTTTGCAGCCCTGCCGGGCCAACATTTCAACGGCATAGACCATAACCGGTCTGTTTGCTACCGGGATCATGGGCGATGTGATGGTTTCGGTTAACGGCCGTAACTTGGCCGTTTCCCCAGTTGCCAAAAGGATTACCTGCATTTTGTTTTGGTTCCTATACCTTCAAATTAGACACGGCCGTAACGGCTCCCGTCACATTATCAAACAACGAAAGCATCCGATCAAAACGTGTCATTTGAATTACCCGCATAACATCGTCGGAGCAGCCGGCCACCCGCAGCATCCCGCCCTTTTCTTCGGCCTGACGGTGAAATTGAGCCAGCATCGCTAACCCGGCACTGGTTAAAAAGGCCAGGCCTGTACAATCCAACACAACATGCTTATGCTCATTGAATACGGCCGTACACTTTTCAGTCACTTCGGGAACAGTGGCGGCATCCAACCTGCGCGGCATTTTGATGATATGCCAATCACCTTGTGTTTGAACGGCCGTGTCCAGCCCGTTTTGTGCCTCACGCGTTTCATGGGCGCCAAAGCCGGCCTCGACATCATCAACCATTTCAAAGAAACGATCAAGCCGCATAAGCGCCATCGTCTGCTTCACTGCATCCGGCACAGATGCCAACCACAACTTACCATTCGCATCACGCGCTTGTTTGGCCAGCCCCACCAAAGCCCCCAGGCCAGAACTATCAACAAACGTAGCCTGCGCCAGATTCACAATCAAAAAAGGCGTCTCCGCCAAAACCTCTTGTCCTTTGGCCAGAAAATCAGTGTGATTATCCAGCGTCAATTTGCCATTGACCG
>JBNKZT010000101.1:0-17371 GCA_050301775.1 Promineifilaceae bacterium (SeqCode) | reverse complement strand
TTTTATAGTATTCATGGATATGCTTATGTTGATCCACCGGCAAATCGTCAGGCTGCTTTGGCCCAACCTCAGTCAACCTGGCAGTTTATTATGGCTGATATTGAAACATCGTTTGATCAACACGCAAATGGCCGCCGCGTACCAATTGCAGTGACAGAATATAATATGTTTGCCGTTCAGGATTATGATAATGGTCAATGGATGACGCAGGGGGTCAATCTGTTGTTTATGGCTGACACTATTGGTCAGATGATGAAAAATGGATTTGCCATAGCCAATCAATGGGACCTGGCCAATGGTCCGGCCGGTAACGGCACGGATTATGGCCTTTTAGATTTTTATAATTATGCACGCAGCCCACAATATTACGTGTTCCCGCTGTGGTCCAAGTTTGGAACCCAGATGGTGCCGGTGACTTCTTCCTATGACGCAGCGACGACGTTGAGTGTGTATGCCGGTAAGATCGATCCCTGGACAGCTTCTGTGTTGGTTATTAACAAAACAGGTAATGCCATTTCGACGAATATTGAGTTTGCCGGCGCCCCGGCCTTGTTGTTGAATGGCAAAGCCGACGTAGCTCAGGCTGCTTCTTTGGACAGCACGGCCGTTACCTATAATGGGGTTAGCAATCCGGCGAATGACCTGTCTAATGCCCCGTCTACGTCGCTATCGGTTTTGACGAATCCGATGCCTTATACATTTCCGGGTTACTCTATTACTCTTTTGCGGATTGGGCTGGAAGAATTTTTGCCGACTGATTGGGTGTACTTGCCGTTGACGATTCGTTAGTTTTTTAAGAACTGTGTAGGCGCGGAGGACTTGGAGAAGTTCTTTGATGAAAGATTCTCCGTATTTTCCGCGCCTTCATGGTTGGTCGTTTTGTTAATGCCTCGACCATGATGAAGGATATGAAAGTGTGGTTGTTATCTTGTTAGACATCCGTGTATACTAGCCGCAAATTTTGTACTTTGTCATCAAATCGCTGCCGAGATGGAAAAATGACCGATCAACAACTTTCGCAATTAGTCGATGAACAACTGCCTGATGCAGTTTGGGTTGAAGTTTACCAGTTTTTGGCCCCGCACCTCACAGAAACAGATTGGCAGCCGCTGACCGCTGCGTTTGCCACCGCAATCGATTTGTACGAAGGCCGTTTCCCTGGCTACCAAGCCTGTAACACGCCTTATCACGATTTACGCCACGTTACGGACGTGTTTTTGGCGTTGGCCCGGTTGATACACGGTTCTTTGCTGGATGGTTTTGTGTTGGACGGCCGTTCCATTGCCCTGGCTTTAAGCGCTTCCCTGTTTCACGATTCCGGTCTCATTCAAAGCAGCGACGACACCGACGGGACAGGAGCCAAATACCTAGCCGACCACGACCAGCGCAGTTTACGGTTGATGCGGGTGTACGGCCGTAAATCCGGCTGGAGCGAGTCCGAAATTGAAGCTGGCTGCTTTTTAATTAGCTGTACTGATCTGAGCCGCGACGTGGCCGAAATCGCTTACCCGTCGGCGCCAATTGAGCATTTGGGCAAGCTGCTGGCTGCGGCCGACCTCATCGCCCAAATGGCCGACCGAGTATATTTAGAAAAATTGCTTTATCTTTACCATGAATTCAAAGAGGGCGGGATTGGCAATTACACGGGTGAGGTTGACTTGCTGCGCAAAACAATTGGTTTTTATCAACTCGTTGATCAGCGCTTATCCGCTATCGCCGAAATGATTGACCGGCTGGCGCAACGTCATTTTGCGGCCCGCTGGAACATTGACGTTAATTTGTACCGGGCGCCCATCGTCAACCAAAAAGAATACCTGCGCTTTATTTTAGACCAACCAGGGGATCCCCGTACCCATTTACGCCGCCAGGACATCGTGCAAAAAGTTCACCAAACTTATGGCGACTCTGAATCACCCCTCCCAAATTCGTAAACCGTACCGGCTTAAATAAATGGGAATATTGGCAAACAGCTTATTTTCGGCTTTGATTTCCCGAATCATTGTCCGTTTAACGGAGGAGCGCGGCCCGGTTAGAATGGTAATCGTGCCGCCTTCACCGCCGGCGCCGTTTACCTTCCAGCCCAGTGCGCCATGCGCCTGGGCCATGTCGATGACCTGCTGGGCATCGTGGCTGACCAGGTCGGGGTGCAGATTCCGCTGGGCTTCGGTGTTGGCGATCATGGCCTGGCCCAGGGCGGCAAAATCGCCGGCATAAATGGCATTGCGTGAGGGAACGGCCGTCCCCCTCAAAGCATTCAATCGCGCATCATCCGGTCCGGCATCCTCTAAATCCCGAATCACCTTCTCGTGCACCGCCGACGAACTGTGCGATTTACCCAAATATATCAGCACCAACCGCCGCTCCAACTCCCACCAAATGTCATTGGCGATTTGTAACTGCGATACCGAAGCGTAGGGATAATCGAACATCTCGATGTAATTGATCCCGCCAAAGGCCGAACAAAGCTGATCCTGGATGCCGCACTGCTGGTGCAGCATATCCACTTCCACCGATTGCGCGACGTAGGCCACTTCGTGCGGCGTCAATCGGCCTGGCGTCAGGCTGTCCAACGCGCCGATGAGCGCCACCGTCACGGCTGAGGATGTGCCTGTCGATGCACCGCTGGGCGCTTCGGAGTAGATGGTCGCTTGAATGGCCATATCATCGGGCACTTTCATTCGTTCGATGGCCGCTTCCAGCAGCGGGTGGCGGTCCCAGCCCTCTTTTTGCGGATCGGGTGTGTAGCGTTCGCCGTAATTTTCGGCATGAATGGTGATGCGATTAGGTTGGTCGCCGGCCGGGAAAACGGCAATTTGCACTTCGGCGTAAGGGTAAACGCCAATATTGAAGATTTGGCCATATTGGGCAAACCAGGTGTCGGTCCAGCCGCCGTTATCGCAGATGCGAATGGGGGCGACGGCGTTGATAATGCGTAACGGCCGTTCTGTTTTAATGTGTCTCATTCTTCAATCTTTACTTCCAAAGCCAACTCATATTGGCGCACTTCGCCCGGTTCCAACACGGCCAGCGTGCCCTGCTGCCGCTCGACGGCCCGCCCTTCCACGTGGCAGTTGGCCGGTTCGATACCCAAAACGTGCTCTCCGGCTCCGGCCATTTTCCACTGCACCAGTCGGGGAAGCTGCTGTGGCGACCAGGAAAGGTTTACAGAGACGGATTTAGGGCCGCCGGGTAATGGGAAATAAGGGTTGTGGATAACGGCCGTTACCCATTCCGCCTTTTCATCTACCTGATGATAATAAACCCGCTCCTGGTAGCCGGCTTCCGGCGCTTGCCAGCGATCAAACCCTCCGATTGGGATTCCTTTATCCCGCGCTACAACTTTTTGTGTAGGGAGATGAATCTCCGTCGCTTCATCCAGCAGGGGAAAGCCAAAATTGAAATGGTACAAAACCATGTGCGGCGCTGGGGCAAAACCGATATTTTCAACAACATCACTAATGGTCAGACGATTTTGCCCCAGACGGCTGCGAATCGTGCGCGTCAGCCGCAGTTTGTCGCCGAAAATGGCCGTCTCATCAACCACGCCGCTGATTGCCATTTCGTACTCATCTCCGTTCCAGCGGCCGCTGGCGATGACTTGGCGGGCAGGGAGGTGGTGGATACGGCCGTGCAGCCCCAACTTTTGCCCTTTATCTTCGCCCGGTGTGCCGACGGTGCTTAAGCCGCAGGTCATTAACAGACCGCCAACGGCCGTTTTCAGCCATTCCGCGCCAGCAGCATCGTAAAAAGCGGGGTGGACATCCCCATTCGGCGACTGCCAGCTCAGGGGAACGCCGCCCAATTCGGCCAGCGAAATATCCAGGGCGCGGCTGGGCGAAACGATGTAGGTCAGCCCGGCTCCGGTACGAACTTGAATCTGTTCTACGCCGGCTTCTGGCCCTTCATTCAGGGTGAAGCGGCGCAGGCCGCCGATTTGTTCCAGTCGCCCGGTATGGGCTTCGATTTGGCGGCGGGTGTAGGAACGGCCGTACAACTCCATCTTCTAATTTCTCCGTGTCCTCCGCGTCTCTGCGGTTAACTAATCCTCGACAATCTCCGGCATTCGGGCGATGCGGGGGTCGGTGAAAATATCCGATTCATCGCGGCTGGTGCTGGAAAACTCCGACACGATCGCGCCTTCATCGCCAGCCTGGAACCAATGCAGGGTGTTGGGCGGAATCGTGTACTGTTCGCCGGGGTTCAGTTCAATTTCGTGGAAAACCGTGTAAAAATCTTCACTGCCTGCTGGAACACGCGCTTGCATGGATTTGGCCGGTTGGCCTTCAACATACAACCACACTTTGCCCCAACGGCAGCGGAAGGTTTCCATTTTGCCCGGCTCACCGGCCACCGGCGGATGTTTATGTTCCGGGCAGGTTTGCCGGGGAAACATGACCAGTTCTTTGGCACAGTAGCGGTCGGTGTTGACGTAAACGACCAGTTCCAGCCCGGTTTGTTCCAGTTCACCCAGACCAAATTCGGCAATTTCGATGTTTTGGCGTTCAACGGCCGTTAATACAATCCCCACCTCTTCCAACATCGCTGCTGCCCGGCTTTGTGGTTTTTTTACCTGACTGCGCGTTAACATGATTTTCCCCTTTTTAACGGCGAAAAGCGCTAAGATTTTTCTTTGTTTTCGTCGCGAATTTCGCACTTTTTGTGGTTAAATTCTTAAGACGCTCTGGACTGTGTTCGGCTGCGCCGCGAAACAGCATCTACCAAAACTGCCAGCAGCAATACCAATCCCGTAATGATAAATTTAACCCCGGCGTCCAATCCCAGCAAGCCCATGCCGTTTTCGACACTGGCAATGACCAGTGCTCCCAACAGCGCGCTGGAGACTTTGCCGCTGCCACCAAACAGGCTGGTCCCGCCAATAACAGCGGCAGCGATGGAATTGAGCAATAAATTACCACCACCGGCTGCTGTATCCACCGACCGTAAGCGTGAGGCCAGCACAATGCCACCGGTACCAGCCATCAAACTGGAAATCATAAAAACCGCCACCAAAACCCGATCGACATTGATTCCGGCACGGCGGGCCGCTTCTTTGTTGCCGCCGACGGCGTAAACATAGCGGCCAAATCGTGTTTTAGTCGCCAGAAAAGTAAATCCGGCCAGCAAAACGAGCAGCAGAACGCCGACAAAAGGAACACCGCGATCCTGGTTGGAGATAATGACAACTCCGGCACTGATAGCACTCATTACTAGAATGCGCAGGAGTATAATCACCCCTGGCTGTTCAGGAATGCCTTGGCTGCGGCGGGCTGTCCAATGTTGAAGTTGATTCAAGGCAAATATGCTGGTGGCAATTACGGCCACCAGCCAACCCCAAAATGGCGGTAGGAAGTAATTGGCAATGCCGATGATGGTGTTGTCTTGAATAATTACGGTCCCGGCGGCACCGATGAGAATGAGAACGGTGCCGTTCCAGGCCATCAAGGCGGCCAGGGAGACGATGAAAGAGGGAACCTGGAATGTTGTAATGATGAAACCATGCATAAGGCCAATGCCGGCCGTCAGCAGGAGCGCTACGATAATGGCTGTATACCAGGGCCAACCGCCCGGTTCTTGCAGTTGTAAGGTCATAAAAACGGCCGAAACAGCGCTTACATAGCCAATCGATAGATCAATTTCACCAATCAACAGCACATAAACAACACCGATAGCAATGACGGTATAACCGGCCATTTGGACGATTAGATTAACAAAGTTACGGGCAGTCAGGAAGTTTTGATTTTGTGATTGAAAAATAACGGCAATCACAATCAGTCCGAAAATGATGGGCAATGACCCAATGTCGCCGGAGCGCACTTTGGTCAGGTAGTTTCGCATATAGTCAACCGTTGAGACTGATTGAGTTGCTGCCGGCTGCGGCGGCGGCGTGCTGTTTTGCACGATATTGCTCATAGTTGTTTTGCTCCAACGGTGATTGTGCGGATCACTTCTTCCTGGGTGGTGTTAGCGGCCGTATACACCGCGGTATTCTTGCCTAATCGCAGCACCGTAATCCGGTCGGCTACTGCAAAAACATCACTCAGATTGTGCGAAATTAGCACGATAGCCAAGCCTTTTTGAGCCAGTTCTTTCACCAGATTGAGTACTTGCTGTGTTTGCAGCACACCCAAAGCGGCCGTTGGTTCATCCAGAATAACCAGTTTTGAATTCCACATGAGTGCCCTGGCTACGGCGACTGCTTGCCGCTGGCCGCCGGAGAGGTTGGCAATGCGCTGTCGTACGGATTGCACGGTGGTGACGGAGAGTGATTGGAGGGCATCGACACACTCGTTTTCCATCACTTCTTCATTCAAAACCGGCCAGGGATGATGGGTTGATTCTCGGCCTATAAACATGTTGGCCACCACGTCCAGATTATCGATCAGGGCCAGGTCCTGGTACAGGACTTCAATGCCCAGGGCGTAGCTGTCGCGCGGGTTTTGAATGGTGACGGAACGGCCGTTAAAAATAATCTCTCCTTCTTCAAATGGATAATTGCCGGCAATCCCTTTGATAAGCGTCGATTTTCCGGCGCCATTATCGCCTACCAGGGCCATTACCTCGCCGGCACGCACATCAAAATCGACTTTGTCCAGAGCCTGAATAGCGCCAAACCGTTTAGAGACGCCGCGCAATTCGAGTAGGGGTATGTTTGACATTACTGATTCGTCGGGCAGTACTGTGCAAAATCACCCACACATATTTCTTCCCAGGTGCGGAACCCATCAGCAATGACGGTTTCAGAAATGTTGTTTGCAGTAACAGCCAATGGAGTAAGTTTAATGAAGGGGATGTGGTTACGGCCGTTAAAAATGGTTTCATCTGTCAAAGTGACCGCATCTGCCCCGCGCAGCAAGGAAATTGCCGCTTGTGCCGCTGCTGTTGCCTCCAGCTTGATTGGTTTATAAACAGTCATCGTCTGCCAGCCGGCCAGAATATTTTGCATACTACCCACTGTTGCGTCTTGTCCACTAAGCGGAATCGGATCAAGCCCCTGGCTTTTTAGTGCCGAAATCACCGAATTGGCCAGTCGATCATTACCAGCAATGACGGCATCAATGTCGCCATCTGTGGCGGTTAAGATTTGTTCAACCACCACCAGCGCTTGTTGATAATCCCAATCTGGTACAGCTTGATCGTCTACCAGTACCCAATCACCGGCATCGTAATGCGGTTTGGCTACCGAATAATAGCCTTCTCGAAACAGCGTCGCATTGTTGTCGGTTGGTGATCCGTTTAACTGAATAATTCGTTTTGGATTAGCGGCAAGGCTGTTGATAACAGGCTCCAGCGTTTCCGACATTAGCCGGCCCACAGCGATATTGTCGAAAGAGACATATAAATCAGCGCCCGGCCCCTCTATCGTCAGCCGGTCATAATCAATGACGATAACACCGGCTTCCCTGGCTTGAGCGATGATAGCCGCCCCGGAACCACTATCGAGATTGGTTATTAAAAGAACTTTGGCCCCGTTGGTAATGGCTTGTTCAGCTTGAGTTTGCTGAACGCGGGCATCTCCATCGGCATTGACGATGTTGTATTCGACACCGGCGGCTTCAAAGGCTTCTTCAAAGTAACGGCGGTCGTCGTTTTCCCACCGGGCCGACGAGATGCTGTCGGGCAGTAGAACAGCGATCAAGCCTTCAGTTTCGGGGATTTGGTGGACGTTTCCACTGGTTTCACTCTTGCAGGCAGCAAGCAGAATGGCTAACAAGAATGAAACCAGTAAGGTTAGTGTGCGCGACACGGCCGTTTCCCGAAATTAGCAGTCCATCCCACAAAACCTGACAGGTCTCCAGCAAATACGATGCGTAACCAACCGCCTCGAAAAGGCCTGTCAGGTTTACTGGACATGCAGCGTCAACCCTTCTTCTTGAACGTCACATCGGCGTAAACCGCCAAAACCAGCACAGCACCTTTCAGAAGATACTGCCAGGCCGGGGCAACATTCAACAATTGCAGCCCATTTGATAGGCTGGACATGATAAGCGCCCCAATCAACGCGCCCCAAATCGTACCCACACCACCAAGTGTAGATGTGCCGCCCAAAATAGCCGAAGCAATTGCATCAAGCTCATAGCCTTGACCGGCGGCGATTGTGCCGTAACCCACGTAAGAGGCCAAAACAACACCTGCCACACCACACAGGAAGCCCATCAACACAAATACTAAAAAGATATTGTTGCGGATATTGATACCGGACAGCCGCGCTGCTTCACGATTGCCGCCGATTGCGTAAGCATAACGGCCAAAGCGGGTATTAACAGCCATGTAGGTCAAAATGACCGACGCAATCGCCAGCAAGAGAACGGGGAATTGAACCCCATTGTATTTGTTGACAATGAAGACATAGCCCACCACCAAAATGGAGAAGAACGTGGTGAGACCGATGTCCAGATAAATATTGGTCAAATCAAATCCGTGCGCCTTTTTGCGCTGCCGGCTGCGGAACATCGTGAAATACAAAGCAGCGACAATCAACCCGGCAATAATCCAGCCACTTATGCTACTCAAATAACCCTGAGCGATATAAGACAATCCCGGTTGATTGGCCGGAATCGTTTTACCTGCTGTGCGCCACAAAATAGCACCATTCAAAATAAACATACTGCCCAGCGTTACAATAAAAGAGGGCACATTCAAGTGGGCGATGATATAGCCTTGCACCACACCCCATAACGCACCCACAGCCAGACCGATAAAAATGGAAAGTGTAGCTGCCACAATGGGCATATCGGGAATGACGTCGGTCCAAATTTCCGCCTGGAAATAGGCAACCATGACGGAGACAAAACCGGCTAATTTACCGACCGACAAGTCGATGTTGCCAGTAACAATGACCAAAACCATACCAATGCCCATAAAGGCGGTCACGGTCATTTGGCGGAACAGGTTGGAAAAATTTTGCGGACTTAAGTAACGGCCGTCAGTTAAAAACGCAAAAAATATCCAGATAAAAATCAGCGCCAGGATGATCGCATACGTCTGAATATTCCGCCGAAACAGACCAGCCAAGTCTGATGTTGATTCTTTTGATTTTGCGGGGATAGCTAATTTCATGGAAAGTCTCCTTTCGGTTTAGGCAATGTTTGTGGCTAAAGCCATGATTTTTTCTTGAGTTGCTTCAGCGACATTGAGCATGCCGTTTGAGTGTCCCTCGTGCATCACCATGACGCGGTCACTCATCCCCAACACCTCTTCTAATTCGCTGGAAATCATAATGATCGAAACACCCTGTTCGGCCAATTCATTCATTAATTTATAAATCTCATATTTGGCCCCGACATCCACACCTCGTGTGGGATCATCCATGATCAGAACCTTGGGTTTGGACATGAGCCATTTAGAAATAACTACTTTTTGCTGGTTACCGCCGGAAAGCGAAGAACAAGGTACGTGCAGGTTAGGCGCTTTAATAGCCAGACTCTTGGCTTGCTTCATGCTGGCATCCAATTCGGCATCCTTATCCAGGCTAAAAAATCCGGCAAATTGATTTAGATTGGGCAAGGAAATATTCTCTAAAATAGATTGGATGAGAACCAACCCCTGACCTTTACGATCTTCCGGCACCAGGCTGATGCCATGTTCAATCGCATCGCGGGCGCTGGTGATCTTTATATCTTTGCCTTCTAACGTCATTTTTCCATTGGTGACTTTGCCATATTCACCAAATACGGTTGTAACCAATTCTGTCCGACCAGAACCCATCAAACCCGCGATACCCAGAATTTCACCCCGGCGCAGGTCAAATGAGGCGCCATTTACAACTTTACGGTTGGGGTTGTTCGGGTCTACGGCATGCAAATCATCGACCTCGAAAATAACCTCGCCCGGCTGACGATTCCCTTTGGGGAAACGCTCTTTCATTTGGCGGCCAACCATATAATTGACTAATTTTTCTTCTGTCAGTTCACTGGTGGGCTTGGTGACGACTTTCTCACCATCGCGCAAAACTGTGACGTTGTCGGTGGTACGGAAGAATTCATTCAGCTTGTGCGTGATGTAAATGCAGGTTACGCCGTGCTCTTTCAAAATGGCCAGAATCTCCATCAATTTATCGATTTCGGCTTCTGTCAAAGCACTGGTCGGCTCGTCCAAAATAAGCACCTGGGCGTTTTCGGAAAGTGCCTTGGCGATTTCGACCATTTGCATTTTGCCAACGCCCAAATCTTGGATGATGGATCGAGCGGAAACGTCGAGGTTATAACGCCGCAAAATCCCTCTGGTATCGGCGTAAACTTTGTTCCAGTTGATGGTCCCTCTTTCGGTTGGTTCTTTTCCCAGGTAAACGTTTTCACCTACGGTCATGCTGGGAACCAGGGTCAACTCTTGATGGACAATAGCAATGCCTAAGTCGCTGGCCTGGCGAATGGCACTGTGTTCCAGTTTTAGGTCTTCACCATTGTAGACAACGTTGCCGCTGTAGGTGCCGTAGGGATAAACACCGGACAAGACTTTCATCAAGGTTGATTTACCGGCGCCATTTTCGCCGCAAAGACCATGTATCTCGCCACGTTTTATTTGGATAGATACATTGCTCAGTGCGGTAACGCCGGGAAACTCTTTGGTAACGTTTTGTATATCAAGGATGATGTCGTCGCTCACAGAACTTTCCTCCAAGCATGTGGCTTGTTCTATCAAGCATGTCGAAAAAATAATATTTTATAAGAATACCACATGTTTACACAAACCCGGCTCCCTCAATGAAGCAGGGAGCCGGGCTGACTAGTTATTTGTTTCTGAAGTTACGGCCGTTCCGGACGGTCTGCTTCAGGGATGTCACGGTAGACATCATCGTAGCTTTGGAATTCGCTGGCAACAACCAGTTCATAGGCGTTGTCGGCATTGACTTGATACACAGGCAGGAAGAAGCAGTCTACTTCGCCTTCTTGCGACGGGTCATTGGTCAGTTCGGCCATGGTGTAGCTTTCCAACCCTTCCACCGCTTCGCCCTTGATCAGTTGATCCATCATGTTGACGGCCAACGGGGACAGGTCGCGGATGTCTTTGAGGATGGAGACAGTCAGCTCGCCTTTGACGATGCTGTTCACACCATCAGCAGTGGCATCCTGGCCGGAAATCGGTACGATACCCGCCAGACCCTGGGCTTTCATTGCTTGCAGCGCGCCGAGGGCAGTGCCGTCATTGGAGGCAACCACGGCGTCGATGTCGTTGCCAGCAGCCACGAGGATATTTTCCATAGCCTTCAGGGCGTTGGCGGCATCCCAGTTGTCTACCCACTGGTCAGCGACGATTTCAATTTTGCCAGCTTCGACGTACGGGTCAACGATTTCATCCTGACCTTGACGGAAGAGGATGGCGTTGTTGTCGGTGGGGGAGCCGCCCAATTTGACGACGCGGGCCGGGCCATTGGCGGCCACATCCCAGTTTTCGATGTCGAGGGCTTCCATGACACCCAGCGCTTGCTGACGACCCACTTCGACGTTGTTGAAGGAAAGGTAAGCAGCAATGTCGGGGGATTTGATGAGGCGGTCATAGGACAATACTTTTACACCAGCGGCGGCGGCATTGGCTACGGCCGTTGACAGGGCATCACCATCCTCAGCAATAATAATCAACCCGGCAACGCCCTGGCTGACCATATTGTCGATCTGGTCGATCTGTAATTTCACATCGTGGTTGGCTTCTTGCGACAGGACTTCGTAGCCCAGGTCTTCCAACAGACCGCGCATCAGCACTTCTTCATTCTTCCAACGCTCGGTAGCGAAGTCAGAGAAGGAGAGGCCGACTTTGAGGGGTTCGCCCATGGCATCTTCAGCCGGAGCGGCCGCTTCTTCACCCGGACGTGGCGGGCGTTGGTCTTCGGGAATGTCACGGTAGACATCATCGTAGCTCTGGAATTCGCTGGCGACGACCAGATCGTAGGCGTTTTCGGCATTGACTTGATACACAGGCAGGAAGAAGCAGTCTACTTCGCCTTCTTGTGTCGGGTCATTGGTCAGTTCGGCCATGGTGTAGCTTTGTAGCCCTTCCACAGCTTCGCCCTTGATGAGTTGGTCCATCATATCAACGGCCAACGGGGACAGGTCGCGGATGTCTTTGAGGATGGAGACAGTCAGTTCGCCTTTGACGATGCTGTTAACACCATCAGCGGTGGCATCCTGGCCGGAAATCGGTACGGAGCCAGCCAAACCCTGGGCTTTCATCGCTTGCAGCGCGCCGAGGGCGGTGCCGTCATTGGAGGCAACCACGGCGTCGATGTCGTTGCCAGCAGCCACGAGGATATTTTCCATAGCCTTCAGGGCGTTGGCGGCATCCCAGTTGTCTACCCACTGGTCAGCGACGATTTCAATTTTGCCAGCTTCAACGTATGGGTCAACGATTTCATCCTGACCTTGACGGAAGAGGATGGCGTTGTTGTCGGTGGGGGAGCCGCCCAATTTTACGACGCGGGCCGGGCCATTGGCGGCCACGTCCCAGTTTTCGATGTCGAGGGCTTCCATGACACCCAACGCTTGCTGACGACCCACTTCGACGTTGTTGAAGGAAAGGTAAGCAGCAATGTTGGGGGATTTGATGAGACGGTCATAGGACAATACTTTTACACCAGCGGCGGCGGCATTGTCTACGGCCGTTGCCAGTGCATCACCATCCTCAGCAATAATAATCAACCCGGCAACGCCCTGGCTGACCATATTGTCGATCTGGTCGATCTGCAATTTAACATCATGATTGGCTTCTTGTGACAGGACTTCGTAGCCTTTGGCTTCAAGCAGACCGCGCATCAAAACCTCTTCATTCTTCCAACGCTCGGTAGCGAAGTCAGAGAAGGAGAGGCCGACTTTGACGGTTTCGCCTGTTGCTTCATCAACAACCGGTTCGGCAGTTGGTGCGGCGGGGGCGCTTGTGGCCGGAGCGACGGGTTCTTCTGTTTCGCCGCCACCGCAGCTAATCAAGAACGAAATCGCCAGAACGGCCAACAGAATCAATAAAAATTTTGTATACTTTGATCTCATTTCTTTCCTCCGTGAGATTTGTTAAGGATAAACAAGCAACTACTCAGTCAAGGGAGATAGCTGCACACAAACAAAAAATTGATATTTTGTGCGAACTGCTCAAAAATACTTGACTTTTTGTATTAAATCCTAACAATAAACGGCCGTGTACCCTCATTTCCCTCTCATTTTATAAGGGAATACCCCCTCCTAATTAGGGGATTCCCCCTATTTTGGATAAGAGTTATGACAGGTGGCGCAGAACCATTCCAATGGCATAATAAAAGTATGGAAACAGCACGTGTACTTTTAGCCGATGATCACGCCGTTGTCCGGGCTGGTATTCGTAATGCTCTGGAAGAGTTACCAAACCTGGAAGTTGTTGGCGAAGTGGGTGATGGTATCCAACTCGTTCAAGCTTTGGAAACACTGCGGCCCAACTGCTTATTAATTGACGTGACCATGCCCGATTTTGAGCCGATTTCCACCATCAGACGCATTCGGATACGATACCCAAAACTAATCATTTTGGTCGTCAGTGCTTATGATGATGATGTGTATGTCCAGGGACTGTTAAGCGCTGGTGTCAATGGGTATCATTTGAAAGACCAGTCCCTCAACGATTTGCGCCTGGCTGTGGTCCGGGTACTTTCTGGGGAGCGCTGGATTTCCAGCCCATTACTAGACAAATTGCTGCAGCCACAGCAAACCGCGGCCAATTTCCCCCAATTGTCATCACGTCAAAAAGATATTTTACGGCTGTTAGTTGATGGACATGATAACCGGGCCATTGCCCATGAGTTAAATTTAAGTATTAAGACCATCGAAAATCATCTCACCCGCTTGTACCGGCAGTTGGATGTGCATAATCGGTTAACGGCCGTTAACTTTGTCCGCGATCATCCTGAACTGATCGCCCACACCGGTAAAACGGACCCGAAAGAACCGATGCGCTTTGAACTGCCCGTAGCCGAACAAGCGGCGATTCTGGTCGTAGATGACAACAAACGCTATCGCAGCCAACTACGCCGCATGATTAGCAAGGTTCAGCCCCAGGCGATGATTTATGAAGCGGGAAATACAGCCGAAGCGCTGCATCTGGCAGAACAAGTTGTACTCTGGATCATTTTTGTTGATGTCGTTTTGGCTGATGAAGATGGGATTATTTGTGCCCGGCGTATCAAATCGAAACTACCATCCTCGCGTGTTGTTTTAATCAGTGCATATCCCGATCGGGAATTTCACCGGCGGGGTTTAGAGGCTGGCGCCACGGCCTTTTTAGATAAAAAAGATTTGGACGCGGCTACGCTGCGTCAGATTATTGAAGATGCGATAGTGTGATGAGTGACCAACCTTTAATGCGAGCTGTCGGCTTATCAAAACAGTTTGGCAACCTGGCTGCTGTACGCAACGTTAGCCTGGAAATCAAGCCGGGTGAAGTTGTGGGACTGGCCGGCCGCAGTGGCGCTGGTAAATCGGTTTTAATGAATATTTTGGCCGGTTTGCAAGCGCCAGATTCTGGTTCGCTTTATTTTGATGGGCAGCGACTCCAGTGGCCGTTTCGGGCGCAGTCATATGGTATTAATGTGATTCACCAGGAGCCGGAACTGGTCGAACGTTTGGATGTTACCAGCAATATATTTCTGGGGAATGAGATTTGTTGGCCAATCTTTGGCCGGTCCTTACGGGTTCCCAATCAGCGCAAAATGGATGAGGAGGCCAGCCGCTTATTGTTGTCATTGGATGTCCGGCTGCCTTCCTTGCATGAAGAGGCCGCTAATCTTTCCAGCGAAAAACGGCAAATGGTGGCGCTGGCCCAGGTGATGGCACGGCCGTCCCAAATTATCCTGGTGGACGACCCCAGCTTGCTGCTCAGCCTGCCTTACCAGGAACGGCTTTTGGATCTAATCCGCGCTTGGCAGCAAAAACAGATCGGCGTTCTTTTTAGCAGTCCCAACCTGGACCACCTGTTTGCTGTGACCGATCGCATCGTTGTTCTGCGACAAGGTCGCTTTATTGGCGATTTCAGGACAGATGCCGCCAATCGAGAGCGTATCGTTGCCGCCCTGGTCGGCACGGCCGATCGCCAACAACGTACCCCTGTTATTTGGGCATTGGACAGCTATTACCGGGCCAGAAAACAGGCGGAGACCCTGCGCCACAACCAAATGCTGCTGCGGCGTGACCTGGCGGCTCAGGACAGTTTGAACCGGCAGTTAGTGGACCAGTTGGCCGATCAGGTCAAAGCGTTGGACAGCGCCAATCTGGCCTTGCAGGATGCGCAGCGTCGTTTGTTAACGGAACGGGAGCAGGAGCGCAAACATCTGGCCCGTGAACTGCATGACCAGATGATTCAGGATTTGTTGAGCTTGAACTACGAATTGGAAGAGATGGCCTCCAAAGCGATGGCGGCGCCGACTATGGTGGCTGATATCAACGGTATTCGTAGTGACATTCGCACGCTGGTAGAAGATTTGCGCCGTATTTGCGGCAATTTGCGTCCGCCGACCATTGACAGCCTGGGTTTAGGCGCAGCTTTGAACTCTTATTTGCATGATTGGAGTCACCGTACCGGTATTGAAGTGAAGCTGGAAATTGATGAAAATTTTGGCCGTTTACCGGAGGCCATCGAGTTGTCTATTTTCCGTATTGTGCAGGAAGGGGTCAACAATATTCGCAAACATGCTGATGCCAGTCAGGCGGAAATTTTGTTAAAACATACTTCCCCGCGTTTGCTGCTCATTTCGATTGCCGATGATGGCGTGGGGCTGCAAAACAGCTTTAATTTAGGTGAATTGGGGGAAACAGGCCACTTTGGGTTGTTGGGCATTAGTGAGCGGGTTGCTTTGATGGGGGGGCGTCTCCATTTCCAGAATTTGCCTGAAGGAGGGCTTTTAGTTCAGGTTGAAGTGCCGCACCCACGAGTGACACGGCAGGAGTAGGGGACAAGTGGGCAAGTTTGCAAGTTGAATGTGCTACGCGACCCAGCCCCAGAGGAAGTATTGACCGCTGAAGTAAAGGTATAGAATGATTGACGGGTAGAGAATGAGGCGGTTGAGCCACGGCCGTTCCCCAGCCAATCCCAATAACATATATGTGGGGAAAAATGCCAGCGTGTAGCGAGAAAACGAGTACAGCGGCTTAAAATTCTCTGATGTCGGCAGGAGCATAAAAAGCAGCAGCAGTGCCGAATACAGACCGTAAGTTGCTCCCAGGCGACGAAATGTCCAGATCGTCGTTCCCAAAAGCAAGAAAACAGCCAGAAAATCGATCACCAGGGTGAATTCCCCGGCCCGGGCTGTGCCGCCGAAGAAGAATGTGTTTACGGTCGTCGCCAAATCCCGCCCCGGAAAACCTGTTGTCTGATACCAATACTGTTCGTAAATCATGGCCAGTGACGGCAGACCAACCCACCAGCGCCAGAGCAGGAAAACGGCCGTGCCCATTGCTGGCAGGGTTGTGGCAAATAGGGTGTGATGCGTGAAACGTGAAACGTGATGCGTGAAACTTGCCACTTGCCACTTGCCACTTTGCTGCCGCCACCATTCGTAGGCCAGCGGTACGGCCAAAATCCAGCCGGTGAGCCGGGTGAGGGAGGCCAGCAATCCTAATCCGCCGGCCAGCCAAAACTTACCTTTCCGCGCCGCCCAAATTGAGCCTAAAGCCAGCAAAATGAACAGCGATTCTGTGTACGGAGCCAGTAAAAAGAAGCCGGTGGGGAAGAGGGCCAGATAAACCAAAGTTCGCGCAGCCAGTTTGGGATTGAGTTCGGTCTCCGTCACTCGATGCAGCAAAATCAACAGCCCCAGAAACGCCAGATTGGAGATGAAAATCGCCGCCGCCAGATTAGCCGCCGGGCCGCCGCCAGCCAGACTGCCCAAAGCCCGCGTCGCCAACGGGTAGAGCGGCGGGAAGACGGAATCGGCCTCGTTGGCGTAGCCCTGGCGGGCGATGCGCAGGTAATGCTGGCTGTCGAAGCGCTGCCAGGGTCCGAGCAGCAGCCCGGTTACGCCGCTGTCGAGGATGGGTTCGTTGAGATACGGCCGTATCATTTCGTCTGGTTCCTCTGGCAGCGGCACGATTGATATAACCACGATTGCCCACAACGACAAGAAAATTCGTGTAGCCAGAAAAACAATGAGAGCGGGTTTGACGCCAGATTTCATAGACCACTATTTTGGCTCAGGAACGGCCGTTACGCCACTAAACGTGAATCGTAGGTGAGTTGTGGCGTTTTCGCTAATAACCAGCCGGGAAAACTGTTAGAATAGACTGGTTATGGAATCATTAGAACTTCTTTTTGCTGATACTATTTTTCGTCTATTAAATCTGGATTTATTGGGCATTATCGACCTGGTTCTGGTTGCTCTGGTGATGTTCCTGTTGTTAGTTGTGGTTGGTCGCAGTCAGGCCGGGGT
>JBNKZT010000100.1:0-17507 GCA_050301775.1 Promineifilaceae bacterium (SeqCode) | reverse complement strand
TACCGCTCTGGGCGCAATGAACCGCAAAAGTTGACCCGCTATTGCACAACATCTTTGCCAATTGCTCCGCACCTCAGAAGGCTTGGTCATCGTCGTTGGGGCTGTGAACCCATGTTCCGTGACTTCAAGTCTTCTGGCTGGGATATTCAGAAATCTGGGCTACACGACCCTGATACACGCCATGCCTTATTGCTTGTTCTGAGTATCAACTATTTATGGGCTACCTCTCTGGGACGATGGCTTTGTAAGATTGGTCGTCGCCATGAAATTGACAGCAAAAAAAACGGCATTACAGCTTATTTCGTATCGGTTGGGATTGGCTCGTTTATCAACATCAGATGCAAAAACCTATCCCAACGTTTTTAAGGTTGTATCCATGAACGAATGCTTTTATGAGAAATTTTATCAATTTTCGCCCCTTTTTTCGCATATTTGTGTGGGGCGGTGAGCCTCGCAGGTTTCCAAAACGATCTGCCTTCCTCTGGAGCTTTGCATCAAAACCTGCGGGGTCTGCGCTTAAGTTAACACTTATGCTGACAGGTTTTTTTGCGGTATTCAGCCAGGCACAATATCTGGTGAAGATCTGTCAGGTTTCGGAAAATGAGGTGTTGTTTATTTAGCTCTTTCGATAGGGCCTGTATTCAAAAACAGCACTCACAACGCCATGATCAGGACTCCCATCTTCCTTATGGTTATCCTGATTTAGATGGTCGTTGATAATTGTCATCTCTTTGAACGCCCAAATGCGGTGGCGCGAGTTGTCATAAAATTCCTGCGAGACAAAAATATGATCGAGCGATTCCCGTTGGTTTTGGAAAATATGCGTGTAATACACATCCCGTAAACTACGATAGGCTTGCAAAGCGCCAACCGCATACAGGTCAACATCGCTGCCGCCTGAACTTAAGCCGCTCAAAATGTAATTGGGCTGGCCAGAAATAATGTTCAGCGTATTGCTGTGTTGGGCATCGTTTAAGTCACCCATCACTACGACAGGTGTTTCCGTTTCCTTCATTACATCAGTCAACATCATCCTGATTGCCGTCGCTTCGGCCGTTCGGCGGATGGTTGAGATGGCAGATCCCATCCCCTCCGAATGTTTTTTGTAATAGTCGCTGTCCTCTCTGTACCAGCCTTCCCGGTAAAGCGTGGCCGGCCGTTTCGATTTCAGGTGAGCGACAAAAACGGAAATGGCTTTGCCATTACTTCTAGGGCGGATGCGGAAATGCAGCACTGGTCTGGAAAATCCGTCGATGGCTATGCTGATGTCGGGAGTTTGCTCATCATCGCCGCCGCTCTGGAGAATCATCTTTTCGGGGAAATTTTGGAACCATTCTGGTTCGCCAACCAGATGGTCTTTGCGGACGGCCGCTGCGCAAACAATGCTGTGGCCAGTGTGGTTGTCTGGAACCAATAAATCATATTCTTCAAGCAGGCCCGCTTCTTCAAAGACAGCCATTAATGCATCTCTGTGCCATAATTCTTGAAACCCCCAGCAATCAGCATTGATTGTTTTGAGGGTCGCAGACAGCCATTTTAGTTTGGCTGCATACTCAGCTTCCGACCACCCATCACTACGATACATGGATTTTCCCGGTAAATTCAGATTGTATAGATTGCAGGTCGCTAAAGTAAGTTGTGTCCGTTTGGCCATAATAAACCTCCAGATTGACGCATTTCAACTGGTTTGATGGTAATGATGACTGGTTATTGGCATGCGATTTCCAAATTGTTTGAGTAAATGGATGTGAATCGATGCGAGATTCGATTTTAAGAATAGCAGAAATGGAACGGCCGTGTCAAAAATACTTGCTGCCAGAATAGATGCACGGCCGTTGCCGATGAGAGAATATTGTTGTGGATTGTCGAAAAAGGTTACAGTTGTTGCAAATGGGTCAGAACTGCTTCGACCGAATCAAATTGCAGCACTTCTCGGGCGATTTTCTGCGCTTCGGCGATGGTATAACGGCGAACGGCCGTTTTCACATCTGGAATCGCCGGCGCATTCATGCTCAATTCATCCAATCCTAACCCAATCAGAAGCGGGGTGGCCAGGGCGTTGCCGGCCAATTCACCACACATTCCCACCCAGATGCCGCCAGCGTGCGCGGCTGAAACCGTTTGTCTAATCATCCGCAAAACGGCCGGCTGCAACGCATCGGCCAGATTGGCTACACGGGCATTGCCCCGGTCGGCGGCCATCACGTACTGGGTCAAATCGTTGGTGCCGATGCTGAAAAAGTGGGCTTCTACGGCCAACTGGTCGGCCGCAGCTACAGCCGAAGGTACTTCAATCATGATGCCGATTTCCAGGTTTTCATCAAACGACACTTTTTTGATTTTCAACTCGATCATGCAATCGGCCAGGACTGCTTTGGCACGGCGCAGTTCATCCACTGTCCCCACCATCGGGAACATGATTTTAATATTAGCTTTGTGGCTGGCGCGCAAAATGGCTCGTAATTGCGGCTTGAAGATTTCCGGGTGATCGAGGCAGAAACGAATCCCGCGATAGCCCAGGAATGGGTTGTCTTCGCGCTCTTGATTGATGTAAGCGATGGGTTTGTCACCACCGATGTCCAGTGTACGGATGATAAGCGGTTTGCGGCCCATTGCTTTCGCTGCTTTTTTATAGGCATCAAATTGTTCGTCTTCGCTGGGAGCGCTGTCCCGTCCTAAGAAGAGGAATTCGGTGCGGAACAGGCCAACGCCTTCGGCGCCATAATCCAGGGCAACGGCCGTATCCAATGGCCCGCCAATGTTAGCCGCAATTTCAATGGAACGGCCGTCTTTGGTAATGGCCGGTTCTTTGCCTGCTGCTTTGGCTGCCTGCTGCTGTTCCAACCAAGTCTCTCGTTTTGCCCGCAGGCTGGTTTGCTGTTTTTTGCTGGGTTTGAGCCAGAGACGGCCGTTCCCCCCATCCATCGCAATGAGTTGACCTTCAGCAATATCAGCCAGCGCCGATCCCATGCCCACGATAGCCGGGATGCCCAGTGCGCGCGCTAAAATAGCGCTGTGCGACGTTGCCCCGCCCACTTCAATGGCCAGGCCCAATACCTTGTTCGGATCAAGCCGGGCCGTGTCCGACGGGGTCAAATCGGCGGCCAGAAGAATGGCCGGGTCCGGCATGTCCAAAATTGGTGCTTCCACACCCAACAAATGGCGTAAAACACGCTGGGCAACATCCAGCACATCGGCGGCGCGGGCCTGCATGTAGGCGCTGTCCAGATTGCGGTACGTGTCTGCGGTAACGGCAGCGATTTGCTGCCAGGCCGCTTCAGCATTTATTTTTTGCTCAAAAATGGCGTTTTGGACTTGATTCATGAAGTCGGGGTCTTCCAGGAAGAGTAAATGGGCTTCAAAGATGGCCGCTTCGGCTTCACCTACCTGGGCGACGGCCTGGGTGTGAAGCTGTTTGATTTCTGATTTGGCGGTGGCAACGGCCGTTGCCAACCGTTGCCATTCTTTGTCCGGGTTATCAATTGTGCGGGTTTCTATCTGAGGCAGACGGGGCCGGTATTGGAAGGCGGGGCCGATGGCGATACCGGCGGAGGCGGGGATACCGGTTAGTTCGCCTTTATGAGTCGGGGCGGCAACCGTTGTGGGTACGGCCGTTTCTACCACAATTTCCTCATCATGATCACTAAAATTATCAGCGGCCAATAGTTGCAAGGCAGCCAGCGCATCGCTGGCATCAGCGCCAACAGCGGTGATTGTTATAATGTCTCCCTGGCGGGCGTTCAACGTCGCTACCTGATTGATGCTTTTGGCGTTAGCCGTACGGCCGTCATTCTCGACTTGAACGTCAGCGGCAAACCGGTTGGCGGTTTGCACAAATTTGGCTGCTGGGCGGGCGTGCAGCCCCAGTTTATTGGGGATGGTCAGTTGGATCTTTTCGGCCGCAGCGGAATCCAGGGTGGGGGATACGGCCGTGTCAACGAATCCCTCCAATCCCAACTGTTCACTTTTGGCCTTTAGTGCCCCCAACGCCTCATTGGCCACCTGGTTCAGACTACCGCCCACCATTGCCTGCACGGCGGCAGCCATCGTACCTTCCACCAGTGGTGCGGCACATAGGCGTATGTTAGCTTGCTGTTTCGGTGGTAAAAACTCCAGCGCCATTTCTGCACTGAGCAAGGCGCTGCCTAAATCCATCAAAACCAGAACGCCATCATCGCTGTAGATTGATGTAATGGCTTCCATCACTTTCATTGGGTCAGTGCCAATGGAGTTTTCCGAATTGTCGATTCCACCGGCTGCGGCCAGGGCCACTTTACCCTGAACCATTTGCTCGACTATTTCGAGTACCCCGTCGGCGAGTTTGGCACTATGTGAGACGATGACGATACTTACCATGTTATTACCTGTTGTTGGTAGATTGACGATTAAGGATTGATGATTAAAGATTGGAGTTTGGGTCAATCTTTAATCGTCAATCATCAATCATTAAGAACAATTCGGGCAATCATATACCTCGTGAATGACCCTTTCAATATCTGCCGTTAACTGTTCTGGTGGGCCGGGGATGAATCCGGTATGACCACATTGACAGGCGAACCATCCGAGGGGAACGGCCGTAAACAACATCCGTTCCGCCAATAAATCCACCTGCTCCACATCCAATCCCCAACGGGCATTGGTTAACAGCCACCGGCAGCCCGCCGCGGCTAACTTTTCCGCATAAAGCAGGAAGTTGGTACAGTGGCGCATCAACAAAACAGCCACATTCACACCTGATGGAATCGGTTCTTGTCGCGCATCCACTAAAACAGGCGCGAGATTGGCCGGTAAAGGCAGAGCAGTGCCTTGTCCAAGCACATCAGGTTGGATCTCCCAGGCAATGACCTGCCGGACGCCAGCCGCCAGCCGTCGCGCCAGCCGCAAATCGCCCGCGCCAATATCCAACACAATATCGGTTGGCCTTAGCGCATTCAGAACCGCAGCATATGTCGGTTCATCATAAGGTGCCCAGGTCATTTCCCAATCAGTCATACGGCAGCTTCCTATTTGCGGCGCACCAATTTGTTAAAACCCAGGCTCAACAAAAAAATAACCCAAAGACTTAGACCAATCCCCAATCCCCACAAAATCCCTGTGGAACCCTCCGTCGGAAAAAGCTGCCAGGTTACAAAAATCGCGAAGCCCAGGCTCATCAACGTAATGATGAGAAAACCGGTTCGTTTAGCAATCCAGGGTTCATTTGTAGCAGGAGCAACCTTTTTGGGTTTTTGCTCTTTTTTCTTTTTGGGCTGCTTTTTATTGGCCATAAAATTCCTTGTAAATAATCCTCCGGGAGGTTTCCTGAATGACCTTGGTAATGTCCTAAATCTCTCGGAGGATAGGTTGTTGTTTATTCTGTTGTAAGCTGCCTCTTTTCCAGGTCATACAACCCGTAGGCGGCGGCCAAAAATTCGATAGGATGGCGCGAGGGTAAATCCGTGCCATGTTCCATCTGCCAGCGGCACGTTTCCGAATCGCAGGCTGTCATTTCCACGCCGCTGCCCTGTTCACGCACAAACTCAAACAGTTCAGCGCCGACATCCATGCCAATCTGGTATTTTTCCACTTTGTAGCCATACGTTCCGGCGATACCACAGCAGCGGGCATGGCTTTCGCGTACATCTGTGCCCGGGATGAGGCTTAGAATTTCCAGTGCCGGCTTGCCCACGCGATGGGCACGGTATTGGCACGGCGCATGGTAGGGCAGCACCATTTCTAACCGCTGGAAATCGGTTTTGAGTCCACCGGCCTCGTGCAGTTCGCGCAGCCATTCGAAAATGTCCCAGGTTGCCATTTTGAGCGTCGTCGCTCCTTCGCCGTGGGCATCGAGTAGTTCCGGCGCTTCTTCTTTGAGGGTCAGGGTGCAGCTTGTGCTGGTTCCCACGATGTCCAGACCGGCCTGAGCATAAACCAGCATCTTGTTGACATTGTTGCTATGATATTTGGCTGCCTCATCAAATTCGCCATTGCTTAACAGGGGCAGACCGCAGCAGTTTTGCGGCGGCACGATGACTTCGTAGCCGTTGTGTTCCAACACGACCACGGCTGCTTTGCCCACAAATGGCTCGTAATACATCGTGGCGCAGCCGTGGTAGTAAACAACCTTCTTCTCCGATTTTAGCCGGTTGGCCTGGCTGCGTTTGAACCAGTCGCCAAAAGTGCCTGAGACGCTGAAGTGAGGCAGTGGCGCCTGGCGGGCGATGCCCATCACTTTTTCAGCCATCACCCGGCTGACCGGGTTGTGCAGGCCAAAGTTGGCCAGGCGCGGTGCAATTTGCCCCATTTTGCCCAGGGTTTCGTTGCGGCCTAACAGCCGGTTGCGTAATGGGATGCCATTTTCGGCGGCCATTTGGGCACGGGCGCGGGCGTTGAGTTCGGCGATTTTGACGCCGCTGGGACAAACCTCGTTACAAACGCGGCAGCCAGAGCAGTAATCAACGGAGTGGTCGGGCGTCATTGGCTGGCCGTTTTCGCGGAAGCGCTGCGCCTGTGGCCCGGCGTATTTAGGGCCGGGGAACAGGTCGGTTACGGCCGCTACCGGGCAGTACGTTGTGCAGATATTACATTTAATACACTCGTCCAGGGTTGGCCCAACGGAGTGCCAGGATTTCGTGTGCATTTTTAGTCCCTTAGTCGTTTAGTCATTTAGTCGGTTAGTCATCAGCCGCCAATCGTTAATCATCAATCGTCAATCATTGGCTTCAAGCAGTTACCTTGAGTGATTCGATGATCGCTTTGGCGGCAGCGGTACCGGAGACAACTGCCGTTCCTTCCAAACTTCTCTCTAAAACAGGATCATAATGGGCCAATACCCCGCCGGCGGCATACAAATTGGCAAAAATGGGTTGGCCGGCTTCATCCACTGGCCGGAAATCTGACCCCACGGGGACGCCGCCCTGGAAGACTGGATGGCCTTGTGGGTCCAGGAATCTGGCGCGGAACCAGTCGGGTCGTTTTTGCGGAACGGTAAGCGGCAGGTGGAAGATGGTTTCCCAGACACTGCCGTTTACATCACTGTCAAACCCACCGCCCAAAATACCGCCCGTCGCCAGCAAAAAGGCTTGGGCGCGGTGTTTCAGCGGCCGGGCGCTGGTTTCGCTGGCTACCCACTGCACTTGCGCCGGCGCGCCACTGCTGGCCTGGGCTTCGATCACTTCCATGCCCGCTTCAACACGCACGCCCATCTGTTGCAGTTGCCGACGCAGCGCGCGGAACAGGCGTGTGCCGGGTACGCTGGGCGGCAGTGTGGGAATCTCAAACAAGGGGGCGCCCGCCTGTGACTGTAAATCAGTCCAGACCTGGGCGTGATTGTCCAGCCCTAAAACGGCCGGCAGGCCGATACGCTCACCCGATTTGACCAGTTTTTTCAAATCCTGGCCCAGTTTTTTGCGCCGCCCGGTATCTTCCAGCCCTTGCGCTTGTTGGATGGTGTTGCTGTCGTGGCGGGCGGTGAGCAGTTCCAGGGGTAAAAATTCAGCCCGCGCCTGATGGCCTTGTTTAGTCAGATTTTCGGCGATAAGCTGCGGGTAAAAATCGCGCAGTCCCGTAAAGCCGACAATCACCATCGGCTTATCGGAGTGCAGGCTGCCAGCCTGCTGCGCTTGTGGCGCTAAAAATGCCGGTCGTGCGGCCCCGACCGGAGAGGGGAGGAGCCAGTTTTCGTCGTTGGGGGCACGGCCGTATCCCAATCCCAGTTCTTGCGTCAACGCCTGAAACGCATCTAGCGCGGCGGTCGCATCGGCTAATTTGTAAGGATGTCCGTCGGGCAGCGCGCCCAGGACAGTCAACGGCTGTTGAACCGGTTGTTCGTTTCCGGGCAGGTAGCCCAGCACGTCCACCGTCCCGGCGCTCCAGTGCAGCGCGCCCAGTCCTTTGGCGATGACCTTCACTTGCAATCCGGCTTTGGCGGCGGTGTATGCGGCCGTTAATCCGCTCAATCCGGCTCCAATGATGAGTAAATCAACCATTGGCCACCTCCTCGCCTTCCTTTGGCGTGGTGTCAAAGAGGTAAAAATCCGTAACCGGGCTGGCCAATTCCGTATCTGGCAGGTGGTCTACGTTCATCAAGGAGAGATAAATTAGCTCATCCAACCGTTCTTGTTTGAGCTGCCGCCCCCACAAAATTGGCGTAATCCCTTTCCACCGTTCCTGTACAAAGTCGCGCAGGAGCAGGTTGGGATTGAAATAGGGCGATGGTTCTTCGCCATTGGGTTCAACAGATTTTTTAACACCACCGTTGAGATTGTGACCCGGCGATTGCAGGTAAGCAGTTTCCCACTGAGCTGAGCTGCTGCCCTCGTCCATTTCATGGCGTAGTTCACCGCTTTGGGCCATTTCATGCAAGATGCCTGTTGCCCGGTACGTGCAGAACCCGCCCTGGCAGGGACCTTTGCCCAGCCGCACGTCGCGCCGTAAATCATCCAGGGTCAACGTCGGGTTGCGCCGGACGGCGTTTTCGACCATGGTCCGGGTCACTAATTCGCATTCACAGACGATTTCACCCTGCAAATGATGTTTTTCGATTTCTTCCAGCCGGTGACCGAGCCAGTAATGGCCTTGTTCGACGCCGGGGACGGGAGTGGTAGCAGTGGTACACGGCCGTTCCACAGCCAACTGTTCGCAAACCTTATCCATCGTCGCTTCGGCCATCAGGCGGAATGTCGTCCACTTACCGCCGGTGATGGTCATGAAGCCGCTGATGCCTTCCCGTTCTTTATGATCCAGCAAGGTTAACTTGCGGGTTACATCTCGTCCTTTGCTGCTGGTGTATTTTTCCTGGAATAACGGCCGTACCCCCGCCCAGGCCCGCAAAATCCGCAGCTTGCTAAAACCAGGGACCAGTTTGTCCCCCATCGTTAGCATTCGCTCCACCTCCCATGTTTGCAGGCGCAAATGATCCGGGTCTTCCACCGTAACCGACGTCGTGCCAATAACGGCGACTGTGTGGCTGGGCACAATAATGTCTCCATCCGAGGGCATGGTGCAGCGATTGACAACCGTATTCACGACGCGATGATTGACGGCGACCATCACCCCTTTACTGGGCATAATCGTCACTTCCACCCCGGCCATATGGGCGATGTGGCCTGTCCAGGCCCCGGCCGCATTCACCACCATATCGGCATGAATGTTAAATTCTTCACCGGTAATCTCGTTGCGAACAGTGGCCCCTTTTACTTTTTGTTGGCCTTCATTCCCCTCAACCAGCAAGTCGATGACCCGGTGGTAAGTGAGGATTTGCGCTCCGGCCATTCGGGCCGCATTTGCCGTGGCGTGAGCCGCCAAAAAGCTGTCAGCGCTGCCATCCGGCACCTCAAAAATGTGAACGGCCGTTGGATTTAACAGCGGTTCTCGCCTGAGGGCCTCTTTAATTGAAATTTCAACGCAGGGAATACCTACATTGGCGCAACCTTGTTTAAATTTTTCCGGGAATTCTTCCCCATCTTCCGGCAGCGCTACAAAAAAACCGCTGGTATCTTCAATGCAGTGGGTATGGGTTTTACGCAAAACCCGGTTTTCTTTGATGCACTCTTCAGCGCCATGTGGATCTTTGACGGCATAACGGCCACCGCTGTGCAGCAGTCCATGAAAACGACCAGTTGTACCATGTGTTAAATCACGTCGCTCAACCAGCACCACTTTGAAGCCGCGCAAAGCCGCATCCCAGGCGACGCCGGTTCCTGTCGCACCGCCACCAATTACCAAGACTTCCGTATCAATGTGTCTCATCCTGGAGACTCCCTTTGAAACAGAAGGGCATCCCGCATAACAAATTTATTAGCGGGATGCCCCGGTTGTCAAAAATTCGAAACCCTGACAATCCTTTTTACCAAGAAGCTGTGCAAAATTTGTCAGGTTCCATACCGATTAAACCGATTAATTTACTCGACCCAGTCAAAAGTACGGGTAACCGCTTTCTTCCATTCGGCAAACAATTCGGTGCTGGCATTGCTGCCTTTAGTCGGTTCCCAGGTCTTGTCTACACCCCAGTTATCGCGCATTTCATCGGTGCTTTTCCAGAAGCCAACCGCGTAACCGGCAGCGTAAGCGGCGCCCAATGCAGTCGTTTCAGCCACTTTCGGCCGTACCACCGGCACATCCAGTACATCAGCCTGGAATTGCATGAGCGTGTCATTGTAAACCATGCCACCGTCTACTTTCAGAGCCTTTAGCGGGACACCGGAATCCTTGTTCATGGCATCCAGCACTTCGCGGGTCTGGTAAGCGGTCGCTTCCAAAGCGGCGCGGGCAAAGTGGCCGCGGTTGACGTAGCGGGTCATGCCAACGATGGCGCCGCGGGCGTCATTGCGCCAGTAAGGGGCAAACAGACCGGAGAAAGCCGGCACGAAGTAAATACCGCCATTATCTTCTACTGTCTTGGCCAGATTTTCTACTTCAGTCGATGTTTCGATGAGCTTCAAGTTGTCGCGCAGCCACTGTACCAGAGCGCCAGTAATGGCAATAGAACCTTCCAACGCGTAAACGGCCGGTTCATCACCAAACTTGTAGCACATGGTAGTAAGCAAACCGCTCTTGGAGGGAACTACCTTGGTACCGGTGTTCAGGATCATGAAGCAGCCAGTGCCATAGGTATTCTTGGCTTCGCCAGGGCTGAAGCAGGCCTGACCAACGGTCGCTGCTTGCTGATCACCCAGGTCGCCGCTGACGCGGAGGACGCCGCCGAAAGGCCCGTCGGCCTTGGTGTGGCCGTAAACTTCGGAGGAGGAAGCGATCTTGGGCAGCATGGACTTGGGAATGCCCATGATTTCAACGATTTCATCGTCCCAATCCAGGGTTTCCAGGTTCATCAGCATGGTTCGGCTGGCGTTGGTCACGTCGGTGACATGCTTGCCGGTTAGATTCCAGATGACCCAGGTGTCGATATTGCCGAAGATGGCGTCGCCTTTTTCGGCTGCTTCACGCAAACCGGGGACGTTTTCCAGCATCCACTTGACTTTCGGACCAGAGAAATAAGTGGCCAGAGGCAGGCCAACCTTGGCGCGGAACCGATCCTGACCACCGTCTTTGGCGAATTCATTCACGATTTTATCGGTGCGGGTGTCCTGCCAGACAATGGCATTGTGGTACGGTTTTCCGGTGTTTTTGTCCCAAACAACCGTCGTTTCACGTTGATTGGTGATACCTACGGCGGCAATATCATCGGCCGTTGCGCCGGCTTTCCGCATCGCTTCTTTGACAACGTCTTGCGTACGTGCCCAAATTTCCATTGGATCATGTTCAACCCAGCCGGGCTTGGGATAAATTTGTTCATGTTCCATTTGGTGAACAGCAACAGATTCACCGGAGTGGTTAAAGATCATACAACGGGTACTGGTTGTACCTTGGTCGATTGCAGCTACATACTTAGCCATGTTTTACTCCTTAATTTTTCGGAAATAGTAGGATAGCTTTCTATCCATATCAGTTATTATCAACTGTTTCTAATAGTGCATTGAGCATCAGGTAAGAGGAGGTCGCACCGGGGTCCTGGTGGCCGATGCTGCGTTCGCCCAGATAACTGGCTCGCCCTTTTTTGGCTTGCAGCGGGATAGTGGCTTTCATGCCTTTTTCAGCGCCGGCTACGCTCGCTTTCAAGGCGTCTACGGTGCTGCTGCCATTTTTCACCGCTTCGCGCATTGCATCAAGGGCAGGATACCAGGCGTCAATCATGGTTTTATCCTCGAGTTGTGCCCGGCCGCGTTGGACAATGCCCTCAACGCCAGATTCCAGCAATTTGAGTAAATCTTCGTTGTTGAGTTCTTCTTTGGCGGCCATTGCCATGCCACTGCGCATGAAAAATGTGCCGTAAAGTGGGCCGCTGGCCCCACCAACGCTGGAAATCAGAGTCATGCCGGTTGTTTTGAGGATGTTGCCAATATCTTTGTCGGCCACGCCGGGTAATTTTTCGATGACTTTCTTGAAGCCGCGGGCCATATTGGTGCCGTGGTCAGCATCTCCGATCGCCGAGTCGAGCTGCGTGAGGTAATCTTTGTTTTTGGTCAGAACAGCGGCGGAATTTTCCAGCCACTTCACAATTTGGTCTTTGGTAACCATGTTGAAAGACCTTCTCCTTTTCCTAATGTTCAGCAATCAGTGAACAACAATCAGGGTTACTGAACGCTGCCCACTGATTGCCGGTTACGAATATTATACACCCCACCGCAGACCTGGGGTCTTAACTGGTGCATCCCAGAATTTGAGGATTTCGTCATCAACTTTGAGTAAGGTGATGGACATGCCTTGCATTTCCAGGGAGGTGATGTAGGGACCGATGAGGTTGCGGGCGATTTTGATACCTTTGGCTTCGCAGACCTGGGCTAATTTGCGGTAAACGGCGTACAGTTCGGAAACGGGGGTGCCGCCCATGCTGTTGACAAAGGCCAGGACTTGATCGCCTTTCTGGAAGGGAGTGTCGGTCAGTTCGAGGTCGTACCATTCGCCTTTTTCATTGTCCCATTCACGGACGGTGCGTGTGTAGGCTTTGTCTTCGATGATGGCATTGGCCATCATTTCGGTGATTTCATCGACGGTTTGCATTTTGAAGCGTTTGCGGCCCGGTTCGCCGTGGATGCCGATGCCGAATTCGTATTCGTCATCACCGAGGTCGAATGTTGGTTTGCCGGCGGCAGGGACGATGCAGGAGGTGATGGCCATACCCAGGGAACGGCCGTTCTGGTTTACTTTCCGCGCTAAATCAGCACATTGCTTCAGATCGTAGCCCGCTTCTGCCGCTCCGCCGACGATCTTTTCGGCCAACACAGTGGTGCCAACGCCGCGCCGACCGGCCGTGTACAGGCTGTCTTGCACAGCGGCATCATCGTCGATGAGAATGGACTGCACTTTGATGCCATCGGCAAAGGCCAATTCAGCGGCCATTTCGAAGTTGAGAACATCACCGGTGTAGTTTTTGGCAAGGAAGAGTACACCTGCACCGCCATCGACTGCTTTGGCTGCTTCGTACATTTGATCCGGAGTGGGGGAGGTGAAGACTTCTCCGGGGCAGGCAGCATCTAGCATACCCATGCCGACAAATCCACCATGCATGGGTTCGTGACCGCTGCCACCACCGGAAATAAGGGCTACCTTGTCTTTGACAGGCGCATCGGCCCGGTAAACGTAGTAGGGTTCAAAATTTACTTTGAGCAGGTCAGGATGAGCGGCTGCCATACCTTCAAGCTGTTCTTTGACGACATCATCAACCGCATTGATTAATTTTTTCATTTTTCCACCTTTGTTACTTGACGCAAAATAAATCGGCAATTTCATTATTTGAAATTACCAACTTCTCATACAGGTAATCTTATTTATCGGCCAAGCCGGGCGAAATGAACCAATCGTAGAGGAAAATGCCGACAGCTCCAGAGATGGCCGGGATGAGCACCGGAGGAACTAACCAGTAAATGCCACTAAACAAACCTTTGGTGCCGACGAGAGCGCCGAAGATGCGCGGGCCGAGGTCACGAGCCGGGTTAATGGAGTAGCCGCTGGGACCGCCAAGCGAGAGACCGACGGCGACAACGGTGAAAGCGACGAGGAATGGCCCCATGTTGTTCTTGAGACCCAAATTTTTCTCATCACCACTGGCCAAAACGCCCCAAAGCAGGACCATTGTGCCAAAGAATTCGGCGAGGCTGGCATTCAAAAGCGAGTATGAGCCTGTGGATACTCGGGCAGCACCGTCTGCGCCCCAGAACGATGTACCAAACAAAGCGCCGGGACCGGTTGACCAGACGTTGGGCATACCAGCCGCTTGTAAACCTTCCATGTAAACAAGGTAAACACCGAGGGCGCCGACGAATGCACCAGCAATTTGAGCCAAGACGTAGGGACCAACTTTCGACCAGGGGAAGCCGCGCTTCACAGCAAGGGCAATAGTTACGGCAGGGTTAATGTGCGCACCGGACACGCCACCGGCCACGTAGACGGCGACGAGTACGGCGAAACCCCAGCCCCATACAATGGTGTTCCAGTCATAAGCGGCTGAATCGAGGCGGGCCGCCAGACCAACTTGAGCAACGACGCCGTCACCCAGTAAAATCAGGACGAATGTGCCGAAAAATTCAGCCATTAATTCGCCGGTTAATCCTTTTTGTTTCATTTTGTTCTCCTTTTGAACTCTTCATTGCTAAATAGGAAATAGTTGTAGTTTGAAAGTCGCACTTGTTGCATTAATTTCATCACTTCTATAAAAAGCACCTCCTTTGGCGCGTTTTTTGTGAACGGCCGTTTACAAAAACTTAAGTATGTGCGTTGAGATACCTGTTAACCCAGTTTTATTGCCTTATAAATCTTGGTGGATCGGTGCAACTTATTGAGGAGAGGTAACAAATTGGGGTTGCAAAGCATTTTGAACATTATTGACTACTCAAGTGCTGCAAATTTGTATATGTTGCGAGACACAACGACTATATCTTACAGAAAATCTTACAAGCTGCAATGATATTGCTGAAATTGTTTCGTTGTGAAACTGGGTGATGGCCTGTTTTGTTTCAATATGGAACACCAGGAATTGACTGAAGCGTTTTGACTAGTTTTTGAATGCGTCTGGGGTGATGTTGAGACGCTTCATTTTGCGCCAGAGGGTGGTACGGCCGATTCCCAACTGTTCGGCCATTTCCATAATGCGCCCCTGGCAGGCCCAGCCGGCGCGCAGGATGGCTTCTCGTTCGGCTTCGGCTCTGGTAAGGATAGGCTCGGTTTTGGGGGAATGGGTGGTGAGGACACGGCCGTTACGCACCTGTTCCGGCAAATCAACTAAATGAATGATATTATCCTGACCTAGATGGACAGCCCGTTCCAGCACCATCTCAAACTCGCGAACATTGCCCGGCCAGGGATAACGGCACAGGATACGCATCGATTCTTCATCAATCGATATATGCGGCGTTTTATTAGGAGACAATCGGGTTAAAAACCGTTCGGCCAAAACGGGTATATCATCTTTACGGTCGCGCAGCGGAGGAATTTCAATGTTAAATACGCCAAAACGATAATAAAGGTGGGAATTAAAACTGCCGTCAGCCACAAGAGTGGCCAGATCGTCAGACGTTGTTGCAATTATGCGAACATTAACCGGGATGGGACGTATACTGCCAATTCGCATCACATGAGCGGTTTCGATTACCTGAACCAGGGCGGCCTGAACTTCCAATGACAGTGTTTCGATATGATCCAGTAGTAAAGTGCCGCCTTCGGCCAGTTCAAATTTACTGGGACGACTTTCATGGACCTCATCTTTTTCGTACCCCAGAAATTCGCTAATAAGCAGTTCGCGGGGAATTGTGCGGCAGTTAATGGAAATAAATGGCTGCTCGGCATGCGGTCCGGCGTCATGAATGGTGCGGGCTAAATGTGTTTTGCCGACGCCGCCCTCTCCGTATAACAAAACTGGCGCTGTACCGCGGGAAGCAATTCGTGCCTGCCGCAAAACGGCCCGCATTTCTACAGAATGGAATAAAACATTGTCAAAACTTAATGAAGCTTGAACACCAACTTGTTGATACACGAGTTTCCTGACGTGTTCTATGGGCTGCAGCAAGGCAATAAACCCGTTGTTGATTGTGCCTTCACGAACTGGGCGTAGATTAATGAGGACGTTGGCTGCATGGCCATCCAGTTCAAACGTAATTTCTTCATCATCTAGTTCTTGATAATTCTCAATTGCCTCCAGCAGAATTGGGGGCAATTGTATGATAGCGGTTATGGGTTGTCCCAAACTGGATTGGGGATGTAGATGCAGAATATTGCTGGCTCGGTTGTTGATATGGGTGATTTTTAGTTCCTGGTTCCAGACGATGACGCCTTCGCTGATGCCTTCCAGAATCGTGTTTAGCTCAGTTAGCCGCAGGTTGGCTTCTTCCAGGTAGAGGTTTGTTTGTAACTGGTTGGTAATGGCCCGGGCCGTGGCCATCGCCAGGGATAATGTATGGCTGCATGCGTTTTCTACTGGCCCCACAATGCCGATGATGCCGATGATACGGCCGTTTGCATCATGAACCGGCGCTGCTGATGAGACAAAGGGATGATAAATCTTAAAATAATGTTCAGCGCCAATGACCTGGGTTGGCATGGCAGTGACCAACGCCAGCCCTACCGCATTTGTCCCGGCATATGCCTCCGACCAATAACTGCCCCGCCCCATACGATAATCATCAATAATTTCTACCGTTCCCTTATCCCCTAGAATTTCCAGCACGCATGTGGTGCCGTCTGTTAAGATAATTGCATTATTCGAACCTTCGATAAATTGGTAAATATCTTCCATGTAGGGTACGGCAACGGTCACAAGTTCGGTTTGTGATTTCAGGATGGCCGAGAGGGCCATTTCATTAAGGGATTTGGGGCGGGCACGCAGATTGGGGTCGAAGAGGGGCGCACAGCGCTGCCACGAAGAAAGAACGACCGGGTCTGGCGGGTGTTTGTCGATTTCCAATACCCGCCCATGGGTCATGAAGGATTGCCAATACTTATACAAACTATCATGTTGTATCGGGTAAGCTGTGGAAAGCATAGTCTCGTCCTGTTTTTGGTTGAACGATGCCTGAAGGTGAGTCCGTTATTAGATTGATAATTATTCTTGGCCAGCTTAACACGAAATGGGTTAGTTTTCAAAAGAATCGGGCAAAGAGTTAAAAGCAAATTCAATAATGACCTATAGAAAAATCTTATAGCTAGTAATAGAAAATCTTCATTGCAGGGATGACGTATGGCACTGTTGAGGGAAACGGCCGTCCCGTATAGTAAAGATGTGTTGTAATTAAGAGAGTCGGCAATTAAGCCTTCCATTAAGTTAGGTAAACAGGTATGGAGTTGAAAACGATTGAAATAGCCCGGCAGCAAGCGGCTGTCTGCGCTGTTTTCGCCAACTATCGCCGGGTGCTTATCCTGTGGACTCTGGTTGAGCAGGAGAAATCGGTGAGTGACATCGCAACGGCCGTTAACGCATCCCTGCAAAGTACATCCCAACACCTGCACCTCATGAAAGATAAAGGCATTCTGCAATCGCGCCGCGAGGGGCAGACTGTTTACTACCGCGTCGCTAATCATAATATTACGGCCAGGTGCCCCCTCTTAATTGAAACACGCCGTAACCAACTAATTAAACATAATCAAAGTAAGTGATTTTCGGAGGAAAACCATGTCTACAGCAACAGTTGATTTGAACACCTTACAAGCTGCCAAAGTCGTCGATGCCCGTGGCAGTGCCTGCCCTGGCCCCCTGCTGGAAGCCAAAAAAGGCATTGGCGCTATCAAAGTTGGCGAAGTTCTAGAAATCTGGTCCGGTGATGCCCGCACCAAAGAAGACATCCCCAAGTGGAGCAAAAAAGTTGGCCACGAATTTCTGGGCCATCTTATCGCTGAAGGCGGCTACGACCGCATTTTCATCAAGCGCGCTCGTTGATGAGCCGGGGTGAAGAGGTGCAGGGGTGAAAGGGTGAAGGGGTGATGAGCCGCTTACCACCTGCAAACTTGCCACTTGCCACTTTTTAGGGAGTGAATGGATTATG
>JBNKZT010000099.1:0-17705 GCA_050301775.1 Promineifilaceae bacterium (SeqCode) | reverse complement strand
ACTTCCCTTTTTGGAAGGACGGTTACTCGATGGTCATCCACCAATTCCGATAACTTATTTGTGGATGACCCCTTAGTCCACCTGAAAACATCAAGCCAACCACCGCCTTCTTGTGAATAACTGTTGATTCTAAATAGTCACAACCCCGATGGCAAGGTATGATGCGCACAACGTTTTGCTCAAAACCCTGTACCCGGCGTACAAGTAAAAAGCGCCAACGGCCATAGAACAGTGTAAGATTATCACATTGCCACACCCCACCTGGCAAGTCAACATCTCAATGATGCTCCAACTATTTGAAATCAGCCAACTTTTAGATATACTTGTGATATATCAATGCTAAATTGTCCAACAAGAGGCCCGTTTTGAATCGCACATCACTTAGTCAACAGGCATACGAAGTCATCAAGCAAAAAATCGTAACCCTGGAACTCCCTCCCGGTTCAGTTATCGATGAAAACAAGCTGCGGGACGAATTGAATTGGGGCCGCACCCCCATCCGCGAGGCGTTACAACGATTGGCCCAGGAACAATTAGTCATGATTATTCCCCGGCGCGGCATGTTTGTAACCGAAATTAGCATCACCGATTTGCAGCGCCTCTTTGAAGTCCGGCTGCCTCTGGAATGTCTGGCTGTTCAATTGGCGGCGCAGCGAGGAACGGCCGTGCACTGGGATCAAATGCAAAACGTCCTCAACGAAGTGATCAACCGGGACCCGGCAGCAATCAATCCTGAATGTTTGCCCCAAATTGACGAAAGCTGCCATCGCATCATCTACCAGGCCGTCGACAACACCTTCCTCCAAGAAACACTCGCCACGCTGTACACCTTAAACCTGCGCCTCTGGTATCTCTATCTGGCCAAACTAGGCCACCGCACCGACGCCATCGTCGAATACAAACATATTGTTGAACACCAGACCATATTGGATTTCCTACGCCAACGCGATGGCGCCTCGGCTGAAAAACTAATGGCCAAACACATCGAGCTTTACTACGCCAACATCAAAGCTGTCATGATGGGGCACGAAGAATCAAACACGCCTCAATTAACATTAGCTTGAACAAATCCATCGGCACCTGCTCCACAACAGGTTCTTGCCAACCTGAAAATCAACCCGGTTAAATCTGCGAAATTTGTGTAATCTGTGGATGATTATACGAGGAGACCCTAATGGGCAGACAAAGACACAGAGAACGACACGGCCGTGAAGCGCGACGAGCCGCCGCCAAAGCCGATGCCGCCATCCCCATGGTCCAGCCCCGGCACGATATACCGGCCTACAACCTGCTCGATGAAGAAGGCCTGGACAAGATTCACAACGCAACTCTGGAAATCCTCTCCGACGTCGGTATTGATTTTTACGACGACGAAGCTCAATCCATCCTGCGCCAGCACGGCGTCCGGCTGGACGGCGACACGGCCTATTTCGACCGGGAGATGATCGCCGAGTACGTGGCCAAAGCGCCCGGCCAGTTCACCCAACTGGCCCGCAACCCGGCCAACAACGTCACCATCGGCGGCAATCACGTCTGTTTTGCTCCGGTCTACGGCCCACCCTTCGTCCACGACCTGGATCGGGGCCGGCGGGAAGCGACCCTGGCCGATTTCCAGAACTTCGTCAAACTGGCTTACCTTTCGCCCTATCTGCACCACTCCGGCGGCACCATCGTCGAACCCACCGACGAACCCACCCACACCCGCCACCTGGACATGATCTACAGCCACATCAAATACAGCGACAAAGCCTTCATGGGTTCCGTCACTTCGGCCGAAAACGCCGCCGACAGCGTCAAGATGGCCGAAATCGTGTTTGGCGCAGCGGCGATGCAGGATAATCCGGCTCTGCTTTCCCTGATCAACATCAGCAGCCCGCGCCGCCTGGACGATCGCATGTTGGGGGCGTTGAAAGTGTATGCCAAAGCGCGGCAGGCGGTCATCATCACCCCCTTCCTGTTTTCCGGGGCGATGGCGCCGGTAGGGATTGCCGGCACATTGGTGCAGCTCAATACCGAAGCGCTGGCCGGGATCATATTTGCCCAAATGGTCAATCCGGGCACGCCGGTGGTTTACGGCGCATTCCAAACCAACATTGATTTGCAAAGCGGCGCACCGGTCTTTGGCTCGCCGGAGAGCCAGCTTACTCTGTACGCAGCGGCCCAGTTGGCCCGGCGTTACGGGCTGCCCTTCCGCAGCGGCGGCATGTTTGCCAGCGCCAAAATCCCCGACGCCCAGGCCGCCTATGAATCGGTGATGGTCATGCTGCCGGCGGTAATGGCCCGCGTCAATTTCGTCCTGCACGCCGCCGGCTGGCTGGAGGGGGGATTGACGGCCGGTTATGAGAAGTTCGTCCTCGACTGCCAACTGCTGGGGATGTACCACAAATTGATGCAAGGGCTGGATTTATCGGAAAACGGCATGGCGATGGATTCTTTGCGCACCGTGCCCACCACCGGCCATCACCTGGGCACAGAACACACGATGCGCAATTTCCGCACCGCTTTTTACCATACGAAATTGTTCGACTACAACTCGTTTGAGCAGTGGCAGGAGGAAGGCGGGCAGTCGGCGGCCCAGCGGGCCAACACGGAATACAAAAAACTGCTTAACGCCTACCAGCCGCCGGAACTCGATCCAGGAATTGAGGAAGCCCTGCAAGCGTTTATGGCTCAGCGCAAGGCAGAAATCAAGCCGGAATATTAGGGAGAAGTCAAATAACTGCTCAAGGAACACCAACCACCACCCCTTGACCCGGCGAAAGAAGAAGCCCTGAATGACTTCATCACCCGGCGCAAAAACGAGATGGATGCGTTTCATTTCAGTCGAGAAACCACAGAAAAAGCTTGTCATTCCTGCGAAGGCAGGAATCCATCTTCGGCAAGGCATGGATTCCCGCCTTCGCGGGAATGACAATGAATGACGAGCTTAACAAATGAAAACGTATTTTGTATACATCATGGCAAGCAAAAAAAATGGCACATTATACATTGGTATGACCAGCAACTTAGTTCGACGAGTATATGAACATAAAAACAATATGAACGAAGGCTTTACTAAAAAATACGGTATCCATACGCTTGTTTATTATGAGCATATAACTGACGTACACGCAGCTATCGCCAGAGAAAAGCAAATGAAAAAGTGGAAACGCCAATGGAAAATCAATTTGATTGAAAAAGAAAATCCTGATTGGGATGATTTGTATGAGAAATTACTATGATCCTTAACTTGTCATTCCCGCGAAGGCGGGAATCCATGCTTTGATAGAAATAGATTCCTGCCTTCGCAGGAATGACAGGGCATTGATCTATTTACAAATTTAGGAGATGTGAATATGAGTGAAGTACCTGAAAAAGCAAATGTAGTCATCATTGGCGCCGGCATCGTCGGTAACAGCCTGGCCTATCACCTGGCCTTGAAGGGCTGGACGGATATGGTGCTGTTGGATAAGGGACCGTTCCCCAACCCCGGTGGCTCCACCGGCCACGCTTCCAATTTCATTTTTACGGTGGACCATTCCAAAGAGATGGCCATGCTGACGCTGGACAGCGTGCGCCAGTACAAGGAATTGGGCGTGTTCACCCAAAGCGGCGGCATTGAAGTGGCCCGCACCGAAGCGCGCATGGAAGAGTTTCGGCGGCGGATGGCTTCGTCCAAGTCGTGGGGCATCGAGTCCCACCTGGTAACGCCGGCCGAAATCAAGGAGATGGTTCCTTTTATCAACGAAGAGATTTTGCTGGGCGGCTTTTACACGCCCGGCGTCGGCGTGGTCGATTCGCTGCGGGCGGGCACGCTGATGCGCGAAAAAGCCGAGGCGATGGGTGTGCTGACCAGTGTGCCCAGCACCGAAATTTTAGATATTGAGACGGAAAACGGCCGTGTCACCACCGTCCAGACCTCGCGCGGTCCCATCAGCGCCAACACGGTCGTCATTTGCAGCGGTTGTTGGAGTCCCCGACTGGCGGCAATGGCTGGTGCAACCATCCCGCTCACCCCCGCCGTCCACCAGATGATCAGCGTCGGCCCCATCCCCCTGTTTGAAGAGCAGCCGGGCGAGATCAACTACCCCATCGTGCGCGACATGGACACCTTCATGTACGAACGGCAAAACGGCAACGACATGGAAGTCGGTTCCTACGCCCACCGGCCGATTTTGATGCGACCCGACGACATCCCATCCATCGAAGCATCGGCCCTTTCTCCCACCGAACTACCCTTCACCGAAGATGATTTTGACCCGCAGCTAGAGCAGGCGCTGGAACTCATGCCCGAACTACTGGGCGACGAAAAAGCGGGTATCCGCCACGCCATCAACGGCCTGCTGTCGCTAACGCCAGACGGGATGCCCTGCGTTGGTGAGACGGAAGTGAAAGGGTTATGGTCGGTGGCGGCCATCTGGATTAAGGAAGCGCCCGGTTTTGCCAAAGCGGCGGCCGAGGTGATGACCGATGGCTGGTCGGAGATTGACATTCACGCCTCGGATATTGCCCGATTTTATGATTACGGCCGTACCCCCCACCACGTCAACGCCCGCACCTCCGAAGGCTTCAACAAAACCTACGGCATCGTCCATCCCCGCGAACAGTGGGAATCGAACCGCAGCGTGCGCGTCAGCCCCTTCTACATGCGCGAAAAAGAGTTGGGCGCGGTTTTCTTCGAGACCGCCGGTTGGGAACGGCCGCAGTGGTACGAATCCAACCAACGGCTGCTGGACGAATTTGGCGACAAAGTCAACCAACGGCCGCACGAATGGGACGCCCGCTGGTGGTCGCCGATCATCAACGCCGAACATCTGGCCATGCGCGACCGGGGCGTCATGGTCGATTTGACCGCCTTCGCCATTTTTGACATTCATGGCCCCGGCACGCTCGACTACATCGAAACGATGGCCATGAACAAAATGGACGTGCCCGTTGGCCGGGCTGTTTACACACCGCTGCTGGCTCCCAACGGTGGCTTCAAAGCCGATTTGACCATCATGCGCACAGGGGAAGACAGCTTCCGCGTCGTCACCGGCGGCGGCGATGGGGCGCGCGACAAAAAGTGGTTTATGAACCATTTGCCGGATGATGGCTCGGTCGTTTTTGAAGATAAAACCTCGGCCCTGTGTACCGTTGGTCTGTGGGGACCGCATGCCCGCGATGTCTTGCAATCGGTGACCGATGATGACGTTTCCCACGAAGGATTCCCCTTTGGTACGGCTAAAAATCTGACGATTGGCGGCGTGCCAGCCTGGGCGCTGCGCATCTCCTACGTCGGCGAGTTGGGCTGGGAAATTTCCACGGCGATGGAACACGGGCTGAAGCTGTGGGACACGCTTTGGGCAGCCGGACGCAAATATGACATCGTACCGGCCGGGATTGGCGTCTACGGTACAACCGGCCGCCTGGAAAAGGGCTACCGGCTGATGAGCGCCGAACTGGAATCGGAATACAACCCGATTGAGGCGGGATTGGCACGGCGGCTGGTGAAGAAGCATGATTTCATCGGCAAAGCAGCGTATTTGAAGGCGCGTGAAACGGAACCGGCGGCCATCCTGTGCACGCTGACGGTGGATGATCATACGTCGGTCTCTGGCGTGAAGCGTTACATGCAAGGGCGGGAACCAATTGTGGATGCGGATGGGAAGGTGATTGTGGATGGGCACGGCCGTTCCTCCTACGTCACCAGCGCCGGGGCCGGACCCAGCCTGGGCAAATTCATCCTCATGGCTTACCTGCCGCCGCAATACGCCAAAGAAGGCACGAAGCTGGCGGTGGAATACATGACCGAACGCTATCCGGTGACGGTGGCGCGGGTGGGCAGCCAGCCGCTGTTCGATCCCGACGACGAACGCATGAAACAGTAGGGGTAAGGCAGGCGGGAAAGGCTTCGGCATTGCGCCAATACCTCGTCTCCCGCCTGCCTTACCCGTTTGCCGTGCAGAAAGTGGGGCGAGGCAATTGGTGGTTAAGGTTGTTCGCTGCGAGCAGGTAATGCCCAATTGCCTCTCCCCTACAGTCGATAAAGGTGAATTATGGACATTTTAGTTTGTGTAAAACGTGTGCCCGAGACGGGCGCGAAAATAACTGTCACCGATGACGGCCAAGACGTCGAAACGCGCAATTTGGGCTTTACGATCAGCCCGCACGAGGAATGCGCGGTTGAGGCAGCGGTGCAGCTTATCGAAAAACATGGCGGCAGTGCGACAGTCCTGACCCTTGGCCCGGACCCGGCCACGGAACAACTGCGCGGTGCGCTGGCGATGGGCATTGACAATGCTATCCTGCTGGAAACGGCCGGCGAAGAATGGGGGTCGATGGCCACGGCGCGGGCGATTGTGGCGGCGATTCAGGCGCAGGAAACGTCGTTTGATATGATTTTGTTGGGCAACGAGGCAGCCGATACCGGCGGCTACCAGGTCGGCATCCGGGTGGCCCATGCGCTGGATTGGCCCTGCGTGGCCGGGATTAAGTCGTTGAGCGTGGAGGGGGGAACGGCCGTTGCCCAACGCGAATCCTCCAACGGCTGGGAACAATACGAAGCCACTTTACCAGCCGTTTTCACCGTCAAAGAGGGCATCAACCTGCCCCGCTACCCATCACTGCCCGGCAAATTGCGGGCCAAAAAGAAACCCATCGCTCGATCCGAACCACAAAAGAGCGAGGATGGACTGGTAAAATTGCAATTGAAGACGCCCAAAGAGCAGGAAAGTAACGTTGTCATCCTGGGCAACGGGGCTAACGCTGCGCCCAAAGTTGTGGACCTACTTAAGGAAATGGGGGTGATTTCGTCATGATTTTAGGATTTATTGATCACGATCGCGGCAAGTTAAACGAGATTTCGTTGGAGATGCTGACGCTGGGCCGGCAGTTGGCGCAGGATGCCGGTACTCAATTGGCCGCCGTGTTGATTGGGGAAGTGGCACGGCCGTTAACCACCCAACTATCAGCTTACGGCGTCACCACCACTTACCTGGCCCAGCACGACCGCCTGGACGATTACGCGCCGGAAGCCTGGGCGCAGTCGGTGGTGGAATTGATTGGCACAGCCGCGCCGGAAGCGGTTCTTGGTCCCGGCACAGATCGCGGTTACGAGGTGCTGGCTCACGTCGCTGCCCGGCTGGATTTACCATTGGCGGCTAATGTTACGGCCGTTACCCCCGGCGATGATTATCAGGTGACCCGGCTGCGCTGGGGTGGCAGTTTGCTGGAAGAGGCCGCTTTGAAAGGAACGCCCAAACTGCTGACCATCGCCCCCCATGCGCTGGCGGCTGAAGAAGGGGGTGAAGGAGGAGAAACGGCCGTTCACACCATCACCCCCACGTTGAGCGATAAAGATTTCCGCGTCCGCGTCACCGGGCGCGTCTCCTCCGGCAAAGAGGGCGTATCCCTCACCGATGCTCGCGTTGTCGTGGGCGGTGGGCGCGGCGTGGGCAGTCCGGAAGGGTTTGCCGTGTTGGAAGAATTGGCTACACTGTTGGACGGCGCGGTCGGCGGATCGCGGGTGGCCACCAACCTCGGCTGGCGGCCCCACGCCGACCAGATCGGCCAAACCGGAACGCGCATTGCCCCCGATTTATACATCGCCTGCGGTATCAGCGGGGCGATTCAACATTGGGTTGGCTGCAAAGGGGCCAAACGCATCCTGGCCATCAATACCGACGCCGAAGCGCCGATGGTCACCAAAGCCGATTACGCCATCATTGGCGATTTACACGAGACATTACCGGCGGTGATTGCCGAGATTAAGAAGTTGAAAGGATAATATTGTTTCGTGCAATTCGTGCCATTCGTGGCAAAACGATTGGTCTACGGAGAATAGAACATGGCAACGTATCAAATTCTTTACTGGCATGATATTCCAGTTCAGGTAAAGGCTAAAGCCGGGCGAGAACGGGTTAGCAAACCCTTGTCTGATCGCTTTCAAAAAGCAATTGACCATGCGGCGATGGCTGTTGGTCTGGTGGGATCGGATGAATATACGGACCTGTTTAAGTGGAGCGAACCACAGGAACGGGATGGATCGGCCGAAGAAGTGGCTACGGCCGTTGCCGCTGAGTTAGAAGTCCGGTATCCGCGAATTGATTGGCAGAAAACGGCCGTTCAATTAAAAAAACAATAAGATGCACAAAAAAATATTAGTCGGTTACGCTACAGGCAGCGGTTCAACCCGGGAAGTAGCTCAGGCCATCGGCGACGTCCTGGGCGAGTCCGGTGTACCTGTTGACGTACTGGCTGTGCAAACCGTCAACAGCGTAAACAGCTACAGCGCCGTCGTTCTAGGCAGCTCCATCCGTCTGGGCCGCTGGCTGCCGGAAGCCATTGAATTCTTGAAAACCTTTAGAGATGAGCTACAAAGCAAAACAGTTGCTTACTTCACAACTTGTCTGACGTTGATCGAGGATACCGAGCACAACCGGCAGATTGTTCTGGATTACCTGGAACCGGTTCGGCAACTGGCCCCGGCTATCGAACCGGTTGGATTGGGCCTTTTCGCTGGCTCCTTGTCCCCCGAACAGGAAGCAATTCCGTCTCATGCCGGGTTAGGTCCAATTGGTGATTACCGTGATTGGACGGCGATCAAAGCGTGGGCGGCGGCTGTCCGGCCGGTAATTTTGGCAGGAGGTGAGGAGGAGGGGGAACGGCCGTACAACCTCAACAAAGTCACCCTCAGCTTCTCTGATCTCTCCGGTACCGACTTGAGCCAGTCCACCTTGTGGCAAGCTGATTTACAAGAAACACGCTTGCGGGCCGCTAACCTGCACGGGGCAGACTTACGCGAAACCGATCTCACGAAAGCCGATTTACATCAAGCCGATTTGCATGAAGCCGGTTTGGGCTGGGCCAACCTCAGCCGCAGCCGCTTAACCGACGCCAATTTACGTCAGGCCAACCTGATTGGAGCCAAACTCAAGAAAGCCGATTTAAGCCGGGCCGATTTACGGCAGGCAGTTCTAAATGGCGCTAATCTACGAAAGGCCAACTTGCGCCAGGCAAATCTCAGCCAGGCCGATTTGAATTGGGCTAATCTGAGCAAAACCGATTTGCGCCAGGCGGATTTACGCGAAGCCAACCTGAGTTGGACTGATTTAAGAGGCGCCGATTTAAGCCAGGCCAAATTGGAAAAGGCCCTCTATAACGAATTAACCAAATGGCCAGATGGCTTTGACGTTAAGGCCGCCGGCTGTATTTTATTTACCCAACAAGCTTGAGGCAGACTCAATCTTATGAGTTTTGGTAGCTGGCTGCGCAATCGCCCCCGTGGATTAGAAACACTTTACCGATGGACCCACCGGCTGTTCACCCGGTTCGATCCCCTCATTGCCCGCCTGGACTACGATCGCGTTGATCGTTGGCTGCGCCCCGGCGAAGAACTGGGCAAAAAAATCGTCTTTGACTGCCGGATGTGCGGCCAGTGTATTTTGCATTCCACCGGCATGACCTGCCCGATGAGCTGCCCCAAAAATTTGCGCAACGGCCCCTGCGGCGGCGTCCGGGCCAATGGCCACTGCGAAGTGAAGCCGGAAATGAAGTGTGTTTGGGTGCAAGCCTTTGAACGCTCGCAGAAAATGGCCGTTTACGGTGACGAAATGCTGCACATTCAGCCACCGGTCAACCGTCAGCTCGAAGGTTCATCGGCCTGGATCAATATGCTGACCGGCGTTGACAAACAACCCCCACCCGGCTGGGTCAGTTTGCCCGATATTCCTATTCTCGAAAAAAGGTGAATCTGCCACGAATTACACGAATGACACGAATTAAAGCGCTTCATTCGTGCAATTCGTGTAATTCGTGGCCATATCCTCTCTCATGACTGAAAAGGTAGACTACAAGTCGGACGGCCGTTTAGAACGTGTGCTGCGCGCCGGCTTATTCGCCGTCACCGCCGAACTTAATCCACCAGACAGCGCCGATCCGCAAGAAGTGTATGACGCCGCCCTTGTCCTCTCTGAAGTGTGCGACGCCATCAACGCCACCGACGCTTCCGGCGCGCACTGCCACATGTCCAGCGTGGCCATCTGCGCCCTGCTGACGCGGGCCGGTTACGCTCCGGTTTTCCAGGTTTCCTGCCGCGACCGTAACCGCATTGCTATTCAGGGCGACGTGTTGGGAGCGGCGGCGATGGGCGTTTGCAACGTGTTGTGTCTGACCGGGGACGACGTAACAGCCGGTGACCAACCCCAGGCTAAACGCGTCTTTGATTTCGATTCCATTCAACTGCTGCGCACGATCAAAATCATGCGCGATGAAGGTCGGTTTTTGAGCGGGCGTAAGCTGACCACACCACCCCGACTGTTTTTGGGCGCGGCTTCCAATCCGTTTGTTCAACCTTATGATTGGCGGCCGTTGCGCCTGGCTAAAAAAGTGGCTGCGGGGGCTGATTTCATTCAAACGCAGTATTGTTTCGACGTGCCCCGCCTGCAAAAATTCATGCAGCAAGTGCGCGACCTGGGCCTGCATGAAAAGGTGTTCATCCTGGTTGGCGTCGGTCCGCTGCGCTCGGATCGAGCGGCAGAGTTTATGCGCGATAACGTGCCCGGCGTGCACATTCCCGATGCAGTGGTGGAACGGCTGCGCAAAACGCCCAAAGCGCAAAAACAAGTCGAAGGCAAGCGGATTTGCGTGGAAATCATTCAACAGGTGCGGGAAATTGAGGGGATTGCCGGGGTACACGTCATGGCTTACCGGCAAGAAGAGTTGGTCGCGGAAATTATTGAGGAAGCTGGTTTGCTGCCCCGGCCGCGCCAGTTGGGGACAGTGCCGGAGAAAAGGGCCAGGCGAAGAAGCTAATCTTTATGATTGTTGTTTTGTTTGTGGAGGTGGTAGCTTTTAACGGCCGTATACATATTCAACCGCTGTAAAGGCTCTCGTAAACTAACTTCACACAGCTTCTCAATCCGCTCTAACCGGTGCAGGAGCGTGTTACGATGGATAAAAAGCGCCTGCGCCGCCTCCACTAACGACCCGCCCCGATCTAGATAAACTTCCAGGGTCTGTACCAATTTCGTTCCCCGCCGCGCATCATAGGCCGCCAAGGTCTGAATTCGTTCCAGGTAGACGTTGCCGGCCCACTTTTCCGGCGGCAGTTGGTACAACCAGTGCAGCAAACCCAACTCAGCAAACAAGACAACACCCTCTGTTTGCCCCATCGCCTGGCCAATTCGCAGCGCCTCCCGCGCTTCTTCGTAACTGCGCCGGATACTGCCAGTTTCATTGGCGACCAGAGAATAGGGGTTGCCTACACCGATCAACAGTGACTGCGCCGGATGCGCCAAATCTTGGGCCATTGCCTGGGCAACTTGCTGGCCAGCCGTATCCTCACCGCTTTCCAAAACTGCGATCAAATCGCCAGAACGCCAGCTTAGCAGGGCATTTCGTCCATTATTTTGCAGCCAGTTATTAACATAATCCTGGAGCGGGTAATTGCTACCGCTAACCGTGGGTGAACCGTGAACGATTAAGATTTGATACGGCCGTTCCGAGTCAAAGTTCAATCGATTCGCCTGCTCCCAAAACGCCACGCCATCTGTTTCCCCCCGCAGCAAAGCATCAAAAAAATCACCTCGCAGCGTCTCTTCGGCCTGGCGCACCGCCTGCTCCTTAAACAAAATAAGCGCCGCCACCGTCGCCCCGTGACTGATGGCCAATTCATCCAGTTCTGTCAGCGGATGGTCGCCGGCAATAATCCAGATGAACCCATGAATTTCCCGATCCACGATGATGGGAGCCACAAACCGCTCCATCATCATACCCAGCTCAGGCATAGGCGACACCCGCATCGGCCCCATTTTTTCTAAGAGCTGGCTGTAAATTTCGGCTTCAAACAGGTATTTGGAGACTTCGGGAGTGGTACGGCCGTTACTCACACTCCGTTCCCTTGCTTCATCAACTGGCCCATGCTGCGCAGTCGCCAAAATATAAAAAGCCGGGTCTTCAATCGTCACTGACCGCTGCAACAAACCAGCCAACGTCTCCGCCACGTCTGTTAAATTTGCCCCCCGCAGTACCAAATCTGTTAACTGTTCATAAATCCGGTTCGATTGTTGCAGCACCGCATACTGCTCATTCACAATGCGTTCCAGAACTGCTTCCGTAATCTCAATAAACAATAAATCCGGCGGCGTTTCAATGATCGGAAAACCCAATCGATCCGCATCTTCCCGGATCACTTCAGGCGTCTGGTCAAAGTAATAACCAACACAAAGCACCATCCCGGCAAAACCCTGCTCCACCAGCTTAGAAACTAAAGCCGCCTGCCGTTCGGGGTCGCCGCGCAGCCCAAAACCGGCCGTCAGCAGCAGCACCCCAGAACGCCGCCACTCATAACTTGTATCGGGAATGTCAACAATATGCACCCACCGGATCAGGTTGTCCAGTCCGGCATGCCCCGCCACCAGCCTCGCCGGCATAAACACCGGCAATTTCAATGCGTCATGAATCGTCAGCATCAAAATTTCCCCAGATAAGCCAGGTTAAAATCATCAACCAAAACCATATGTTCGATTTGGCATGGAAGGAAAGTCATGTTACTATGGTACTATCGATGCTAACAACGCACAAAACAATATGGTTTTAATCATTACAAACCCTTATCACCAGACCCACCAATAGTCATCATTCCTGACAGCCTTGCGCTCTTATTTATCCAGTTCACTTCGCAAACGTAGTTGACCAACTTTTCTATTCAAAACGATCCACCCATCTAATTGTTTTATGACACCATCAGGTTCTAATTGGGCGAGCTAATTTTGTATTTTGGTCACCCATTTCTGATATATCTAAATTATATCTGGTTAACATTCAAGGAGGTGATGTAAATCAATCCAGAATTACAACCAAAACCAACTCATTCTTTTTGCCTTAATAAAACTGATTTCCCAGGTTGGGTGAAAAATCACGTCAGAGACGTGTTTCATAGCCCAATCGCATATTCAATCCACTTTGGAGGAGAAACATGCAAAAACCCATAGTATCTAAGAAACAGATGGAACAAATCCATCCTTACATACCTGATCTCTACGATAAACTAGCGCAGGGACGTGTGTCCCGCCGCGAATTTATGCGTCTGGCCACATTGTTAGGCATGTCCGCCAGCTTAGCCGTCGCCTGTGGCGGTGGCGCTGCTGAAGAACCTGCTGCTCCAGCAGCAGGCGGCGAAGCAGAGACAGGCGGCGAAGAAGCCGCTGCTCCCAGCGGCGGTATCAAACGCGGCGGAACGCTTACCAAGTCCATGCAGTTGCAGCTCCTGGATCATCCGGCCCGGTTATCCTGGGTGGAAGGGGCCAACATCGTCCGCCAGATTGGCGAATACTTGACCGAAACCGATTCCAACAACATCACCCATCCTTATCTATTGGAACGCTGGGAAGCCAGCGAAGATGTTAAGACCTGGGATTTGTATCTGCGCCAGGGCATCAAGTTCAACAATGGCGATGATTTCACCGCCGACGATGTGATGTTTACCTTTGGCGAGTGGCTGAACCCTGATATTGGGTCTTCCATGTTAGGTCTGCTTTCTTACCTGAGCGGTATGCAGGATGTGGAAAAGGTCGATGATCATCACATCCGCCTGCATTTGCAGACGGCCAACATTGGTGTGCCCGAACATCTTTTCCATTACCCGGCCATCGTTTTGCACCGCAACTTTGAAGGCGACATCATCAAACAGCCTATTGGTACCGGCGCTTTCCTGCTGGAAGAGTATGCTGAAGGTGAACGAGCAGTCTTCAAACGGCGTGAAGATTACTGGCAAATGGGTGAAGACGGCAGCCCGCTGCCTTATCTGGACAGTATTGTTTACGTTTCTACCGACAAGGATGCCGGCGTTGCTGCCTTGCAATCCGGTCAGGTTGACTCGCTTTACGACCCCCGTCCCAGCGACTTCCAGGCATTGAAAGATGTACCTGGGCTGTCTGTCAAACCAGCCAGTACGGCACAGGCGCTTATTTTGCGTATGCGCGTTGATTTGGAACCCTGGGATGACAACCGGGTCCGGTCAGCGCTCAAGATGTGCCAGGATCGGGAAAAAATCTTGCAATTGTCCTACTTCGGCGAAGGCGATCTTTCACTTGATGCCCATGTTGCTCCAGCGCATCCCGAATACTGCGAACAACCAATTCCGGCCTACGATCCGGAAGGTGCGAAAGCCTTGCTGGAAGAATACGCCGCCGAGAAGGGCATTGAATTACCGTTGAAGGTTACGCTGGCTACCAAGAATGACCAGGCCGAACCGGAAATCGCCCAGGCACTGAAGGAATTGGCCTTGCCGGGTGGTTTTGACATTGCCCTGGACATTACGGATCCGGCTGGTTACTGGGACCGTTGGACAGAGGTTGACCTGGGTATCACTTCCTGGACGCACCGTGCTTTAGGTACGATGGTGCTGCCGTTGGCTTACATTGAGGAGGCGATCGGCGCCTGGAATGAGACACGCTGGTCTGATCCTGAGTTTGAGACGCTGCTGCGTGAAGCGGAAGGTACGCTGGACGTGGAAGCGCGCCGCGCCATCATGTGCCAAATCGAAGAGATTATGCAAGAGCGTGGTCCCATTGGGAACAGTTATTGGAAGAATGTGTGGAATATCACTCACGAAAAATTCCAGAATATCAAACCGCACCCGACGGCCTATGACTTGCTCTATGACGTTTGGATTGACGAATAAATAATCAAGTTGCAAAGCGGCTAAGTTGCAGAGTAAGACGTCGTTACTTTGCAGCTTTGCCGCTCTGCATTTCCTTTGAAGGAGCAATCCTATGGCACGTTTTTTAATTCGAAGCATTATTTCTACAATCGTGACGATGCTCCTGGTCTCCATTGCTCTCTTCTTTCTCTTGGAAGTTGGCAGCGGCGATATCACGGTTAAGATTTTGGGTGTTTTTGCCACGCCGGAGCAGCGGGCCTCTTATCGCGCCCAATTGGGGCTGGATGCGCCGGCCTGGCAGCGATACATTGACTGGTTGGCCGGTAATGATTGGCGGGCGGAGTCAGCTGTGGGCTATCCGTTGGTCACGGCCCATAATCCCCAGTCCGGCGAAAATGAATGGTGGGCCGACGTTGATGGCGAATTAACTCGCTGGAAATTGGAAGAAGGTCGCTTACTGGCCTTGAAACGGCAAGAGGATGGATCAACCTCAGAACATTTGGTTAGCGGAAACTGGCAGGTTGATGAAGCTGGGAATGAGTTTTTCTGGGGCCTGGACACCAAGAACAATGCCGTGAAGTGGGTGCGAGGTGAAGGGGCTGAAGTTTGGGTGCTGACGAAAGCAGGCTTACGTAAAGAGGGCGATGGTCCGAAGCAATATATCCCACTGCGCAAGGGGCTGCTGCGCGGGGATGCCGGCAAGTCGCTGCAATTTGGCCGGCCTGTTGCGTCAACGTTGGTGCCACGGGTGCGGAATACGGCCGTTCTCGCTGGTGTTGCGTTTGTTGTGGTCATGCCCTTGGCGCTGTTTTTTGGCATCATTGCTGGTATTAACGAAGGGAAACCATTAGACCGCATTATTTCCATCACCAGTCTGGGGGCGACGGCTACACCTGAATTTGTGACCGGCATTTTTTTGATCCTTATCTTTGGTATTTGGTTGAAATGGCTGCCGGCAGTGGCGATTTTTACCAGTGCGGACGCTATTTTTGAAGACCCGACGTTGTTGGCGCTGCCAGTGTTGACGTTAACGGCCGTTGAACTCGGTTACATCGCCCGCATGACACGCGCCAGCATGGTCGAAGTCATGGACTCCGCTTATATCCGCACGGCCATCATCAAAGGCATGCCTTACCGCCGCGTCGTGATGCGCCACGCGATCCGCAATGCGCTCATGGCTCCCATCACCATTATCATGCTCCACGTGAACTGGCTGGTCGGCGGATTGGTCGTCGTCGAAGTCATCTTCGGTTATCCGGGGCTGGGCAAATACATCTATGATGCCGCTATCTTTGGCGACTTCAATGCTGTCGAAGCGGCGGCCATGGTCACAGTCACCATTGCCATCGCCACCCGGCTTATCGGCGACCTGGCGTATACCTTCCTTAACCCACGAATTCGTTATGCTTAGTAGGACAATTTGGCAAATTGTCTTACAACGGAGTTTCCTATGGCTGTAGCACAACCAACCACATCCGCCTCATTACGACCGTCCCGGTGGCAGCGCTGGTGGAAAAGCATTTCTATCATCTTCGAATCGCGTGTCGCTACGATTGGCATGTTTATGGTCCTTTTTTGGCTGCTTCTTGGATTCATTTCCCTTTTTTGGACGCCTTATCCGCCTAACGCCAATGATTTTGTCCAAAACCTGCCTTCCAATGGCCAAAACTGGCTGGGTACAGATCACCTGGGACGCGATATTCTGTCTCGCCTGATGCAGGGAACGCAGGTAATTCTCCTAAAAACCCGTATTCCCGGAACTGAACTCTCTATTCCCGGCGGCGTGGCCATTTGGGGCGTGCTGGGATCGCTTACATTAGGCGCTGTTTTAGGATTAAATGCCGGGTATCGCGGCGGCTGGTGGGACCAGATCATTATGCAATTTCTGGATGCCCTGATTGCTTTTCCGCGCATTGTCCTCTACCTGGTTGTGATTGCTGCGCTGGGACAGGGCGACCTGGTGGTGATTCTGGCAATTACGGTGACGGGCGCGCCTGGTGTAGCCAGGCTGGCCCGTAGTTTGGCTTTGGACATTAAAACGCGGGATTATATCCGCGCCGCCGAGACGCGCGGCGAAAGCGTCTGGTTTATTATGTTCCGCGAGATTTTACCCAATGCGCGCGGGCCACTGCTGGTGGATGCCATGCTGCGCGTGGGCTACGCTATCTTTGCCATCGGCACCCTGGGCTTCCTGGGTATTGGACTGCCCCCGCCCGATCCAGATTGGGGCAATATGGTTAATGAGGCGCGGCGCAACATATTTATTAACCAGGCGGCCGTTATCTGGCCGGCGCTGGCAATTGCCACGTTGGTGATTGGTCTGAATCTTTTCGCCGATGGCTTGCGGGAAGAATTAACCCGTTATCAAAAATAAAGGAGAGCCGATGACAAACTCAATACAAAAACCAAAGGGCGCTCCCGTTTTAAGATTAGAAGATTTGGCCGTTGCTTACAAAGTGCGCGGCGGTGAAATTGAAGCGGTACAAAATGTCTCTTTCGAAATCTATCGCGGTGAGACAATGGGCATTGTGGGCGAATCGGGCTGCGGCAAAAGCACTGTGGCCTGGGCTATTGTCAATTTTCTGGGCGCGAATGGGTATGTAAAACGAGGCAGTATTAAGTTCCAGGGCCAGGAATTGGTGGGCAAAAAGGGTGAAGAACTGCGGCGGCTGCGCGGCGACCAGATTGCTATGGTTTACCAGGACCCTATGCAGGCTCTGAATCCGTCTATGCGTCTGGGTGAACAGATGAAAGAGGTGTTGACCGTTCATCGCAATATGCCGGAAGATGAAGCGACGGAGTGGTGTATTCAGATGCTGGAACGCGTGTATATGCCTGATGCAGCTAATGTGATGCGGCGTTACCCGCATCAGATTTCAGGCGGGCAGCAGCAGCGTGTAGCCATTGCCCGTGCTCTGGCCAACGACCCTCCCATTCTCATCGCCGATGAAATGACCGGTGGTCTGGATACCGAAACCGGTTTTGCCATTATGGAACTGGTTTCCAGCTTGAATCGTGATGGCATGACCATTGTCTTTGTCACCCATGACCCACGCATGACTAAATTTGCCAGCCGTGTGAT
>JBNKZT010000098.1:0-17867 GCA_050301775.1 Promineifilaceae bacterium (SeqCode) | reverse complement strand
AATTACAACTCCAGGTACCGACCTGCAGAAGTTTTGTGGTACAAAGGAAAGGCGCACTTGATTCGGGAGCGTGAGACCTTTGATGACATTATCAAAAATCAGGTAGATCAAAAAGCACTTTTCGAAACACCAAAAACAGAAACGCCGGTCGCGCCACCGGGCGGCACGCTCATTTGCATACTCAATAAAATGCTTGGAACAACTTGTTCCACATCAGGATAGCTGCGAATTTGGGCCGCCACACCGGCATCAACCGCCTGCCCCTGCACCGGATAGACCTGGCTGATGTGGCGCAAGGTTTCTGTTTCCGGCTTCATGGCATTGATAGACGTGAGCATGAGAAAGGCGGGAAATGCCACCCCCAGAATCATCAATGCCATCGTGCCCACCAACAAAGCACCCCGCCGCCGGTGGCGCAGGTAAAAGGTAAGCGACGAAAGGGGATTGGTTGCCGAGCGTCCCGAAGATGTGCGAGGTTTTTCAGACTCGGTGCTCAGTTTGCCCTGTTCCAAAATTTGCACCGCATCCAAACGGGCAAACACGCGCCGCACGCTGACCATGGCTGAGATGATGATCGCCAGCGGTATGGGAATCACAAAAAAGAGAGGGGCCGGGTTCCATAGGCCTAAATCGGCTCCCCGAGCATATAAAACTGTATCCCGCAGATAGACCAGGCAAGCCAGGGAGAATACTAATCCGACGAGCCAGCCGAATGTGGTGATAACGGCCGTTTCCCCAATCATGCGCCGCGTCAAAGTCTTTCTGTCAAAACCCAACGCATTCAGCACCCCCAACTCCTCCACACGCTGCATCAACGCAATCCGATTAATAGCAGCCATCACCAACGCCACCACCACGGCCACCAGCGTGTTCATCAGGCCAAAAATGACATACAAACTCTGGCGAGCCATCGACACAAAGCGCAGCAGTTCGTTAATCGTTACCACGTCGGTATTGCTGGAAGAAACGGCCGTTTCCAAAAACTCATTGAGCGCAGTCAGCCGCCCCGCCTTCGGCACCACGATCAGACCATGTTGCCGAGGCGCATATAGTTCGTGGCTGTCCAAATAGTCACCCGAAATAAAACCAAAACGGGGTGTCAGGCCATCTTCTACATCCGCTGTCGGATCACCTTCCAAAATGCCCACAACTGTTAAGGGGGTAACGACTCGATAATAAAACTCCTCGCTGATAGATCGGTCAATCTCATCACCCACCTGCAAGTCCAACGCCCGCGCCACCGCATCCGTCAGCACAATTTCATTGGTGCGTGGGGCAAACATGCGACCTTCTTTTATCCGCAGATTCGCATATTTCATCAAATAGTCGGCATCATCCGGGGAAACACCCGACAAATAAAGCGTCTCCACACCAATCAGCACCGGGTAGGCGATATGCAGGCCGTTGTCCGGTAACACCCGCTCCACATCAGGGTTAACCTGAATTTGCGAGATGACACCTGACTGCAATACACCGCCCCCGACCGGGCTGACACGACTTACCTGCGTCAAATCGTTGGTATTCGCCCGCAATGGAATTGAATCCAACACACCCACCATCAAATAAAGGCCAATTGTGGACAGGCTAATCAGGGCAATGAGCAGGACTGTGTTACGGATGTGTCGCCGGTAATAAGTAAGCGGTGATAATGGGTTCATGATAAGACCTGTTGTGTTAAGGGGGCTTGCGTTGCACTTGCTAATCGGCTTTCGACACGGGCCGTCTTGCCGTCACGTAAGGTAATCACCAGGTCCGCTTCAGCCAGAATTTCGGGATTGTGCGTCACGGCAATCAGGCTCCCTTGCTCACGATAGCCACGCAGCAGCGCCATCACTTGCAAACCTGTACGTCGATCCAGCAATCCTGTTGGTTCATCGGCAAAGATGACGCGGGGGCGGTGGATCATGGCACGGGCAACGGCCGTTCTCTGCCGTTCACCACCCGAAAGCTCATACGGGAACCGGTGCAGCTTGTCACCCAATCCCAAATCAGCCAACAGTGCTTTGGCCTGAGCCGCGTGTGCGCCATTTTGCACCGGAGCCGCCACCATCACATTTTCCAACACCGTCAGATAATTAATCAAAAAGTGCTGTTGAAACACAAAGCCAAATTCCGTCCGGCGCAGTGCCACCCGCTCCCGCGCCGACATTTTGCTAAAGGCACGATCATCCAGAAAAATCTCACCCCCGGTGAATTGGCGCAGTCCGCTTAATAGATACAACAGTGAGCTTTTCCCCGACCCGGAAGGCCCCAAAATGCCAATAAACTGGTGATCTTCAATCATAATTGACACATCTTGCACGGCATTAACCGTTGCATCACCATCTTGAAAAGTTAAAGTTAAGTTCTCTCCACGTAACATATCGTCTCCCGAAGTTAAAAAGCCTTCGCCATCGTATGGTTAAAATAATTGCTTACACGTCCAAGGATACTAAAATTACTTGTCATATGCTGTAGGCGGCTGTCATATCGACCCATGACAACTGTCACGATCTTCCAGCAAAATTGACTCCCGCAATGCGACAAGATAAGATGGTCAAATAGAGAAATTTGGCTGAAATCGGGGCAAGACAGCGTCTTACCCAACGGGTTTCGGAACAGGACGGTTGTACACACATGATCACAGTTGCGGTCGTCGATGATCACCCCCACGTAGCCATTGCGCTGCGGGCTTTGTTGGATAAAACAACAGACATCCGGCTTGTTGCCGAGGCCCGGCAGGGCAGCGAACTAATGGCTCTGGTAAAGAATATGCGTCCGCACGTGCTTTTGCTGGATTTATTGATCGAGCCGGAATTTGATGCATTAAGCAGCGTGCGTGATTTGCGTGCTCAATACCCAGAGGTGAAAATCTGCCTGCTCAGTGCCCACGTTGAACCAACTTATGTGCGCGACTTGCTGCAAGCCGGTGTCTGCGGATACATCCTCAAAGATGATGACTATGTTTCTCAAATCGAAACAATTATCCGTAATTTGGCTGCGGGCCAGCTCTATTTAAGCCCACAGGCACACGAGGCATTGGCCTTAGCCGCCCATAAAGCAAGTGACCGCGAACTGCTGACAGAGCGTGAGCAAGATGTCTTGCGGTTGGCAGTGCGTGGCTTGCCAAATCCACAAATCGCGCAGTCGCTTCATCTTTCGGCAGGTACCGTGCGCAACCATCTGAGCACCATTTACCGCAAGTTAGGGGTCCATAATCGCCACCAGGCTCTTGAGGTTGCTGAAAAACGCGGCCTGATATAAGAGGCAGAACGACACAGAGTTCGCAGAGAAGACGCGAAGTTACGGAGAGAGAAAAAAGAGAGTTGTATTGATAACACAAATCGGGTGGATGTTAGCGGGTGTTTTAGGCACATTACTTGGGATGGGCATCTTGCGTCAGGCTCAACGCTGGTACCGGCAGCGCCGCTATGGACTGCCCATCGCACACGAGGAACTGCTAATCGCATACGGCCATCAGATGGCCGGTTTGTTAGACCGAGAAGCAGTAGGTCGTATGCTGGCAGTAGATGTTCCCGGCTCGCTTAATGTGTTACAAGCTGTGGTCCTGTTACCCCAAGGGCATACTCTCGTGGCGACGAATGATGGTGAACTGCAATTGCCCATCCACCACGCGGCGGTAAGGTTGGTGGCGGCCGGTGGTGAGGCGGTTTGTGTGACCGGGCGACTGCGTGAATTGATTGCCCAGGGGCGTTTGGATTTGAACTGGACGGCCGTTTGGGTACCCCTCATGCGTGGAACTGATTTGCAAGGCATCTGGCTGTTGGGGAAACGGGTCAATGGTGTCGCTTTTGCCCCGGATGATTTGCGCTGGTTAACAACCCTGGCAAGACAGGCTGCCATTGTGCTGGAGACGATTCGATACGCGGTCCATGAACAACAGTTAGCGAACGAGATGCAGGCACTCTACCGGCGCACGGTCATGGCGCGAGAGTCTGAGCGCAGCCGGCTGTCACGCGAACTGCACGATGGTGTGTTGCAAGATATGTGTGCCGTCACACGTGATCTGAAAGCATTCGCCACACAATCAACTGAAGGCAGTTCATTTTCTCCACTTATTTCCAATTCCAGTGAAGCGGTGACGGCCTTACGCGCCATTTGTCAAAACTTGCGCCCTCCTTTGCTGCCAAATAACCTGCCCGCTGCATTAAAGGCGCTGGTAGAACGGCTCGATGCCGTTTCTGAGGCACCGATTTCAATTGAAGTACCGCCTGATTTAACCACCTTGCCGGAGGAAATGGCGCTCGCCCTGTATCGCATTGTGCAGGAAGCGCTGCACAATGCCATTCAACACGCCGATGCATCTGAAATTGCGGTGCGCCTGACGCCTTACCCGGATCGACTGCGCCTGACCATAACGGATGATGGTCGAGGTATTCCGGGCGGATTCAATTCACAACAGTTTGTGGCGCAGGGCCATTTGGGGCTGGCCGGGATGCGGGAGCGGGCGGCGATGATTGGCGGGCGATTGGAAATGCAAACGGCCGTTGATTATGGCACTGTGATTATTTTGGAAATTCCCATATAGTTTTGGTGGCTGTAACGCATCCACAAGGGTTCAAGGTTATTGGGGCAACCGCTGGGAGCTATTTGAGTATTTTTGCATATCCCCCAACATAGTATATTAGTAAGCCAGTTGGTCGGAGTTGATGGGTGGAGTACGTCGCCAATTCCTGGACATTGTTTGAACAGAACCCTGATGGAGGGTACAGAAAAACGTTGGTTATTCTGTACAGCTTCATAAGCCCTGGTCTCTCCCTGGTAAGCGTGTCCAAAAAACTTGTGTGATTATTCAAGGTGCAACAAACTATCTTTTCACCTTTTTAATAGACGCTTTTACCATGAAGATTGGTTATGCTCGTGTCAGCACCCCAGACCAGGATTTAGCCCTGCAATTAGATGCTCTGCAGACGGCCGGCTGCACCACCGTTTATCAGGAAAAAGTCACCAGCACGAAAACTCGACTTTGTCTATTTCACCTGGCGTAACAGATAGTTTCCACCAGACCGGGCAAAATCGGGTCTGGAATTAGACGAAATCTGCTTTCGACAGGTGAGTTCACGAATTTCAAGGTTCTCCAAAGATGGTAGCGAACCAAAGCAACCGCATCGAAAATTGAGCTTATGCCCAGATCATCATCAACACCCGATTGATGAGAAAACTGATGAAAAGGATGGCGGCGAGAAACGGCCGTTCCGCCAGATACAATGCCCCCGCTCCCAACGCAAACAAGCCGATTTCCAATCCAAAACGCCAGGGATCAGCCAGCCGATTGGCTGCTTTTGGAGCCACAAACATGCCCCATGCTGCCGCCATCAGGAGCGGCACTCCCAACCCCGCTGCAATACGAATCAGCCAACTATGATCCAGATGGAAGCCCCAATAGCCTAATGCGGCCAGCAGGCACAACTCTAACAAAAACCGAATTCCCAGATTAATCGCTCGCAAGATGGCCATTGTCATTTGCTCCTGCTCAAGCCATTGAGAAAAGCGCTAACCAGGCGCTGGAAGCTCTCCTCTAGATCAAGCGCCATTTTGTAGCCCCCGGCGGCTTCCAAGCTGGTAAAGCCATGTAAAATGGCCCGCAGCCCACGAATGGCGTGGATGGCGTCGTCACCTTGCAGTCCCATTGAGGCCATGACCAGCAGCAGCATCTGGATTAGTTCTTGTGACAGCGCCACCCGTTCTGTTTCGTCCGGCTCCGGGGCGCGGATAGTGAGCGGGTAGATGCCGGGATGCGTGTGGACGAATTGGCGGTAGGCGTTGGCGATGGACACAACGGCTTCTTGCCCGACCTGCCCCAGCGATGCCTGGCGCAGGCCGGTGATGAGCTGCCTCAGCCCGAACGCAGCCATGCCGGCCTGCAAATCTTCCAGGCTGGCAACATGGTTATAGAGTGACGGCGGGCGGATTTCCAGCGTTTGGGCCAGGGCGGCCAGGCTAACGGCCGTTCCATCTCCCGCCTCATCGGCCATTTCTACTGCCTTGGCAATCACCAACTCCCGATTAAGCCGTCTGCGTTTGCCCATTTGCTTTTGCCTCCGCTTTTCGAATTGCTGCATCCATTTGAGCGGCCGGGTTTTCTAGTACACGGCCGTGTCCCACTGCCAATCGAGTGGGGTTCAAATTGCGCAGGGCAACGGCCGTTGCCAGTGCCGTTGGTAAATGCCAGGTAGCCATCGCCGGGAAGGGGAAAAGCCAACGTGTGACGCCAGAAACGGCCGTTCCCGCCTGCGTCTGGAAAGCATCCCCGGCAATCAGCGTGCCATCCCGTTCATCGTAAAAGGCGATGTGGTCGGGCGTGTGCCCCGGCGCGGCGATAATTCGCAGCGACCCCAGTTTCTCTCCCGGATGAAGGAGCCTCGCCGCCTGCGTGTCTCGATTTACAAAGCCACCGCGCAGTTTGGTCTGTGGTTCATCCGGGTGCAGGGTTAGCTTGCCCTGGAGAAATTCGGCCGTGCGGGGCGCAAAAGCCACTGACGCGTCCGGCAGCTGCGCTGCCACCTCATCCAGCGACCCCACATGATCGCCATGGGCGTGGGTCAGGGTGATGCGAGTGATGGGCCGGCCAATGGTTTGGGCTGCCTGTAATATAGCCTGTCCGCTGCCGCCCATATTGGTATCGATCAAGGTCAGACCATCATCTTCGCTTACCAAATAACAGTTAAAAGCAGCGAGCCGGGTCAGCTGCCATAAATTTTGTCCATGTTGTGTTAATTTCATCAGATGAATCTCCTTACAAGAGGCGGGGATTGGGGGATTAGGGGATAAACTTTAGTAAAATCCCCAAATCTCCTAATCTCCACTTTTTTACAAAAAACTAATATAGTTAGTTTATAAACTTTTATCATTAGTTTGTCAAGTGGCAAATTATAAACCAGGCGTTTCCGTTTAGAAATTAATGGTCTGTACAGAATATGACGCACTGTGTTATAATGCTTGCAGAGAAGGGTAGATGGATTATTAGATCCCATCCTAACTTGTGGGGAGCGATACCGGCTCCTTGAGGGCAAACTTATGAGCAAGGTTCAAGCCAATTCTGTTTCAGACGAAGTTTATGATTTTGTCGTTATTGGTTCCGGGTTTGGTGGCAGTGTCTCGGCCATGCGCCTGAGCGAAAAAGGGTACAAGGTGCTGGTCCTGGAGCGGGGCAAACGGTTCCGGGCCGAAGATTTCCCCAAAACCAACTGGAACATTTTTAAGTATTTGTGGCTGCCGGCGGCGCGCTGTTTTGGCTTCATGGGCATCAACTTTTTGGATGACATCATGATTCTAAACGGCAGCGGCGTGGGTGGCGGCAGTCTGGTTTATGCCAGCACTCACATCAAGCCGGGTCAAAAGTTTTTCGAGGCAGAAGAATGGGCCAGATTGGCCAATTGGGAGGTGGAATTGGAGCCTCATTTCCAGACGGCTAATCGAATGTTGGGCGTGACAGAAAATCCTAAATTCTGGCCGGCCGACTACATTTTGCAAGACATTGCCAGAGAATTGGGACAGGAACATACGTTTGCGCCGACGCCGGTGGCCATCTTCTTTGGCGAACCGGGGGAAACTGTGCCTGATCCGTTTTTTGATGGGGATGGCCCGGCCCGCGCCGGTTGTATTCACTGCGGCGGCTGCATGGTTGGCTGCCAGCACAATGCCAAGAATACGCTGGACAAGAATTATCTTTATTTCGCCGAGAAGTGGGGGGCGGAAGTGCGGCCGGAAGCCAATGTACTCGATATACGGCCGTTATATAACCAGAATCCCGAATACGGCCGTTACGAAATCATCACCGAACGGACAACCGATTGGGTCATTAAACGTCGCCGCAGCGTGCGGGCGCGCAACGTCGTTGTATCCGCCGGGGTGCTGGGCACGGTCGATTTGCTACTGCAATGCCGCGACGAAACCCGCTCGCTGCCCAAATTATCGCCGCGATTGGGGATGATGGTCCGCAGCAACAGCGAAGCGTTGACCGGCGTCACCGCCCGCCATGAAGGTGACGATTTTTCGCAAGGCGTGGCCATCACCTCCCACTTTTGGGTGGACGAGGTGACCAGTGTGGAACCATGCCGCTATCCGCGTGGTTCGTCGTTTATCCGCAACATTGCTATGCCCTTGCTGCCCAACGAGGACGGCACTTTTTGGCAACAGTTGTGGCGTTTTGTTGAGTATGGGGTGCAACGGCCGTACGACTTCCTCAAAGCCAAACTGCTGCCTGATTGGGCGCGGGATACGACGATTTTGTTGATCATGCAAACGTTGGAAAACCGGATGCGCTTGAAGCGCGGGCGCAGCGTGTTTACGTTGTTCCGCCAGGGATTGGTGAGCGAACGGGATCACAGCCTGCCCATTCCGGCGGTAATTGAGGCCGGGCGCAAAGTGCTGGAAGGGTTTGCAGCGCGGATAGATGGCATCGCTCAAGGACCGGTCAACGAAATGCTGCTTAATACGCCCTCGACGGCTCATATTTTGGGCGGCTGCGGCATTGGGGCCGATGAGACGGATGGCGTGGTGGACCTCAATCATGAGGTGTTCAATTATCCTGGTTTGTATGTGGCCGATGGATCGGTGATTCCGGCCAATTTGGGCGTCAATCCCAGCCTGACGATTACGGCGATGGCTGAGCGGGCGATGAGTCGGATTCCCAAAAAAGAGGATGCAGAGGGAGCGATACGGCCGTTAGCCGCTCCGCCCGGTTTTTACATCAACAACGGCCACCACAAACGCGCCGAAGACCTGCGCAAAAAAGCGCCCCTGTTGCTCCTGGCCGTACCGGCCGCACTCATTGCGGCGAAACTACTCAAACAGAAAAAGGCATAGGACGCGGAAATACGCGGATGGACGCGGAAAAACTAAGCAAAGCGACAAAATCCGCGCCATTCCGCGCTCGTCCGTGTCCCAATTACTGGAGAATTTACTGATGACTACTTTACCATTCGTAAACCCGGCGACCGGCGAACAGTTTGGTCAGATAGCGATGGCCACCGACGAGGATATCAAACAGGCGCATAAAGAACTGCGGTTGAATTTTGAGGTGTGGCGGCGCAAATCGGTGGCCGACCGGGTGCGCATTTTGCGGCTGCTGCAAGAAGTCATCATTGATTCGGTGGATGAAATTAGCGCCGTAATCAATCAAGATGCGGGCAAGAGCCGCCAGGACGGCCTGATTGAGGTGATGATGGTCGTGGACAGGATGCACCGTTATTACCGCAATGCCGAAAACTGGCTGCACCGCCGCCGTGTGCCGCCAGGGTTGTACATTTTCCGCCAATATTACACTGAGCCACATCCGTATGGCGTGGTGGCGGTCATTGGCCCCTGGAACTACCCGTTTGATTTGTGTATGTCGCCGGTGTTGTCGGCGCTGCTGGCCGGCAATACAGTATTGTTGAAGCCATCGGAGGTAACGGCCGCTACCGGCGTCCTCATCGAAAAATTGTTCCAACGCGTACCGGAACTGGCTCCCTACGTCCGTGTGTTGCATGGCGATGGCCGGGTTGGCGCGGCTGTCGTTGAATCGGGTCCTGACCTGGTCTTTTTGACCGGCTCGACGACCACCGGCAAAAAAATCGCCGAAGCAACGGCCAAAACCCTGACCCCGTTCCTCTACGAATTGGGCGGCAAAGACCCGATGCTGGTCCTGGAACATGCCGACGTGAAGGCGGCGGCCAAGTGGGGTGTGTGGGGGGCGTTTTATAATACTGGCCAGACTTGCATGGGCGTAGAGCGGATTTATGCGGTGGAAGCGGTGTATGATGAATTTGTAACGGCCGTGCTCGCCGAAACCCAAAAAATCAAAATGGGCTACTCGACCGCGCTGAACAACCCCAACCACATGGGGCCGCTGACCTTTGAGCGCCAGGTGAAAATTGTCCGCGAACAACTGGGCGATGCCATCGCCAAAGGGGCCAATGTGCTCACCGGCGGCAAGATTGATGGCCTGTTCATGGAGCCAACAGTGGTGGTAGATGTTGACCACAGTATGAAGCTGATGCGCGAGGAGACATTTGGCCCGATTTTGCCGATTATGAAGGTGAAGGATGAAACGGAAGCGATCTGGCTGGCTAACGACAATGAGTATGGTCTTAGCGCCTGCGTCTGGAGCAGTGACATGCGCCAGGCCAAACGGGCCGCCCACCGGCTCCAGGTCGGTTCGGTTAACATCAACGACGCTATTTCCCATTATCCGGTGTCGGAACTGCCTTTTGGCGGGGTGAAGCAGTCGGGCAATGCGCGGACACACGGTAAGGATGAGGTGATCCAATTTACCCATTTGCGCTCGTACGCGGTAGGCTGGCCGCCGCTGCCCTTTGATCTGGCGACACAGATGCGCTATCCGGGGCATTACAAGCTGGGCAAGGCGATCATGCGGCTGGCTTTTGGCGTGACCTGGCAGCAGCGGGTGGAACCGGTTGTGGAAGTGGTGGAATCGGTGAAAAATGCGGAAGTGAAGCCGGACGTGGGTAAGTGGGTGACTGTGTTGGGGGGACTGGTGGGGGTAACGGCCGTAATCTTTGGTTTATTCCGTTGGCGTAAATCGTAGAATCAGCAGAGCAAAATTTCTGACACGAATGGCACGAATAACACGAATTGGGGTCCTGTTATTCGTGTCGGGTTTCCATCTTGCGAGATTATTCCAGCGCGACTGAACTCATTGAGGCGATGCGGCGCAGGCGGTCGAGCATGTCGGCCCGTTCCCGGCCGAGCAGCGAAAAGGTTTCGGCTAGTTTTTCCAGCCAGTGGGTGATTTTCCCCTGTTTTTTGGGACTTAAAATGGGCAGTTCGGCGGCGGCACGGGCCAATTCACCTTCGTCCAGTCCATGAAGCTGGGCCAGTTTGGTCACTCGCTGTTTGACCTCATCGGGGTCGGGGGCCATGATGTAGAACTGCCCGGTGACGAGCATAGCGTAGTGCGTCTCATCCAGTTCGATACGGGCACGGGCATAATGGCAGCCGGCATGGCAGGTGACGAAGCGGGGCGCGGAATCGTGCTGGTGGGCCAATTTTTGCCAGGAATTGTTGCAAGCCTGACTGCCCGATTTGGTGCTGCGGATGAGGTTGCAGAAACGGCCGGAATTGCTGATTTTGGTTAAGGGTTGGCCGTCTAAATCGGTCGTGATCGCGCCGACTTCCATTGTTTCGGCACTGACGTCCTGAACCGATTGCAGGCAGGAAATGGGCAGGACATCGCGGGTAATGGGTTGTCGGGAGGAGCGAGTCGGTTCCGAAGGCGTTGATGGCGTTCCAGATAATAGGTCTTCCACTTCGGAGTGGGGGAAGCGCCACTGCTGCCCAACTTTGACGCCAGATAAACGGCCGTCTTTCAGCATCCGGTAAATTGTTGTCCGGTCAACTTGTAAAATGTCCAGTACTTGTTTGGTTGTTAGTAATTCTTCCATTCCCTTTTCCTGCCGTATGCATTAGTTTACTTTATCAAATAATAATACCATATAGCAAAAGATGTCAATTACAGAATGGTAAACAGCCACCTGATTCAGGTGGCTGTTTGTCACACATTTAACAATAAGGAGGAGGAAGGATGATACAGGTAATTTTATTCGGCGAAGCGATCGGTGCCCGGACCGGTGTAGGACCATTGGCATTGGCAGCCAATTAAATTACAGGTAATCGCTGCGGTGCATTTATGGCCGGTAACACGGTAGCCTTCCATGTCAGGAATGACTTCACTGGGATAAACACGTTGTTCCAGCAGTTCAGCTTCATCTTGTAAGATGTCACACCATTGTTTTTTGATTGGAACCCATTTTGAATTAGAGTCTGTCATTTTTTCACCTTCTGGCTCCACTACGATTTTGTATGACCTGCCTCTAGCTTATCCTGATAGTAAAAGATCGCCTAGTGCAGATTGTCATACCAATCAGTGACAAAGATCATGCAGCTGTGTGACAAGGAAAAGGGATAGGGTTAAGATAGTATCATGCGTTTTTGGGATAGGGTTCAGCAACTTTGGCAGTCGAGTTCGGTCAAGCAAGTGGGTGCGCTGCCGGAACCGGTCTATCCTCGTGTTTTGCTGATTATTCATGCGCCTAAGGTGGTGTCGGCGAACGGCCGTTACCTGCACCAACTCCTCAACTGGAACAATCCTGACAATTTGGTAAGCCAATATATCTTTGACGTGGAAGCAGCCAGCTTCGGCACCGTCAATTATAAAATCGTTGAGCGTATCGAAGTGGATGAATTCCCGGTTAAACAAGACGGATTTGTCTATGACGCCGAAAGTTACCTGTTCCGCTGGCGGACACGGACCGGTTTTCACCAGCCCGATCGGGTTGATTACGCCCGGCTTTTGAACCAGTTCGGTGTGGTGGAGCGGGTGAATTTGGGTCAGATTGATGAGGTATGGTTGATGGCTTTCCCTTATGCCGGCTATTACGAGTCGGTCATGGCCGGACCGGGGGCTTTTTGGTGTAATGCCCCGCCGTTGACCAACATTGGTGACTGTGAACGACGTTTTGTCATCATGGGGTTTAGCTATGAGCGCGGCCCCGGTGAAATGCTGGAAAACCTGGGGCATCGGGCGGAATCGATTATGAAGCAGGTATACCGGCATAAGCGGAACGACGCAAATTTATGGGAACGGTTTACCCGTTACGATTTGACTCGTTTGGGCCAGGCGGCCTGCGGCACGGTCCATTTCGCGCCGAACAGTGAACGAGATTATGATTGGGGAAACGGCCGTGCCGTCCTCAGCACCTGTGATAATTGGCTCAACTTTCCCCATCTAGATGGCCCGCCTCGTCATGTTAACTGCCAGGAATGGGGCAATGGCGATATTCGCCAGCATCATCTGTGGTGGCTGGGTCATTTGCCTCACGTCAGCGGTCAAACCGGGGGGATAGCCAATAACTGGTGGGAGTACATCATCGATCCCAACCGTGTACGTTAGGTAAACCGCAGACAGTTTTCGGATGAAAAAGAGATCGTTTTTCTGCGGTTTACAAAACGAAGAGACCGAGTCTTTACCAATAAAAACCCGGTCTCTTCTGGCTGTAGGGAACTAATAACCAGTTTGGTTATATTTTAAGCAGATGCGTTGACACCTTCGTACAACATCGTCTTGATTTGCAGCATTTCCCGGCGTGCAGCCGGATCTTTCTCTATCAACGTTGAAATTTTGTCATGGCCATACATGATGGTGGTGTGGTCCCGATTGCCCAATCGGGTACCAATCTGGGGCAAGGAAGCGTCGGTTTCCGTGCGGGCCAGGTACATAACAACCTGGCGGGGGAAAGCGACAACACGGGCACGGCTGCTGCCAGACAAGGCGTCACTGGTGATGTTGTAATGATCGCAGACAGCGTCGATGACTTGTTCCACGGTTAATTTTTGCGGCCGTCTTACCAGATCGGCCAGGGCCATGTTAATTAAATCCCCATCGATAACGCTGCCCGATAGTTGGGCATAAGCCATTATTTTGTTGAGCGCTCCTTCCAATTCACGGATGTTTTGGTGAACGTGATGGGCAATCAAGTCAATGGCATAGTCGGGGACATTGACGTTCATGGTTTCAGCTTTGGCCTGTAAGATTGCTTTGCGCGTCTCTTCGTCTGGTAGTTGGATGTCGGCCATCAATCCCCACTCAAAACGAGATTGCAGCCGTTCTTCCAGCGTAGCCATTGCTTTTGGCGGCCGGTCGCTGGAGATGATGACTTGTTTGCCCTGGCTGTGCAGTTCGTTGAAGGTGTGGAATAGTTCTTCCTGTGTACTTTCCTTACCGGCGATGAATTGGATATCATCAATCATGAGAACGTCCGGCGTACGGTAGCGTTCGCGGAATTCGGACATTTGTTTGGACCGAATAGATTGTACTAAGTCGTTGGTGAAGGTTTCGGAGGAGATGTAAAGGATGTTACGGCCGTCCAGGTTACAGCGGTGGCCGATGGCATGTAGTAGATGGGTTTTACCCAGGCCGACGCCACCGTAAATGAAGAGCGGGTTGTAGGTTTGTCCCGGATTTTCAGCAACGGAGAGGGCTGCCGCATGGGCCAGCCGATTGCTGCTGCCTACAACGAAGTTGGCAAAGGTGAATCGTTGATTCAAGGTGCCGTTGGAGCTGTTAGCGCCATTTACTGACAATGTTTTTCGATTTTCTTCAGATGATTTTTCTTTCTCAAACGGCTGTGGTGGCGGCGTGATGAGTTCGTCTGACCAAACAACGAAGCGGATGCTGATTTCCTGGTCAGTGATGGCTGCAAGAGTACGAGCAATGGTGTCGTGCAGCCGGTTGTCGAGCCAATCTTTGGCATAGTCATTACGAACGCCGATGACATACTCATGGTCATCACAGGCCAGCAGCCGCGCGCCTTTAAGCCATGTGTTGAATGTGGCTCTTGTCATTTGTAGCTCTAGTTCACCAAGCGTCGCTTTCCACGCTGCTTCAGGAGTTAATTTTTTAGCAGACATAACAATACAAATCCTGATAAGTAGGTGCGCGTTAGTAGAACGGCCGTAACCCGCAAATTGAATAAATTTTGTTGATATTTGAATATCGTAGCCAATGCTCACGAGAAAGGACACACGAGGCCCCTCTGCCCAAATGCGTCTATGCCAACCTGAACTCAGGCGATAGGCGTACTAAAAATAATGATAGACACCGAGTTGATCATCGCAAAAATCCCGATCAAATTGTAGAGATGTGTGAGGCAATGGTCTATAGATTCTATCAAATGGCGGCGTTTATATCAATGGAAAACCGGCTTTTTTTCCTTAAAACCTCAGACATTTTTAGGGTTCCCCAACCTTAAATAATCCGAATTTTTTAAGGTTGCCCCCTTGACTCAACCCGTTGATACCCAATTGTGGGGTGGGGCTGCCTCCCATTCCCCCGTATTTTGCGTAGAACATTTATTCTTGTCGTCGGCGTATATTTGTCGAGTTGCTTTGAAATCACCCTAGGAAGCCCCATATTTGGGGGATGTCGATACGGAGTTGTGTATTAGGAAAAAATTTGGGGTTGCTTCACTATCGTTATGTCCAATTGTGAAAGAGTAGTGGAGACGAAGACCGGCTATTGCGATTTCTCGCTATACGCATTTGTAAATTGGTGGTTGACACGGCCGTTCCCCTATGCTAAACTGCCCCCCATGTTAGAAACAAGCACATTCACCAAAAAGAGCAAGAAGAACCACGGAGACCAACTGGCCCTCTGGTAGTTTGTGCTTGCCCAGGAATTAGAATGCAAAGCGCTCCACCAAGGCCGGTGGGGCGCTTTTTTATTTGGGAATTGGACGTAGATTAACACGGATAAACGCAGATAAAGGTATACATCAGGAATTAAGAATGTTAGTAACCATTCAGTTGAAGAAGCAGAACAAGAAGAACAAGCCGGACAGGTGTCTGGTTCGTTGCGCTTGTTTTTAACTGCTTTAGGTTAAAATCGTTTTTACAAGCGGGCTTACCAGACAGATTGGTAAGCCCGCTTTTTTATTGCCTATTTAACAAAACTTTGGAGGTTTTTAATCATGACAACGGCAATTTGTAGCGAATGTGAAGGTGAAATTTTGGTAGCAGAAAATGTGATGGTCGGTGAAATTCTGGAATGTCCCGACTGCGGCGCGGAACTGGAAGTGACCAGCGTTTCGCCGCTGACGTTGGAACTGGCGCCAGAGGTGGAAGAGGATTGGGGGGAGTAGAGTGTAATGTGTAGTGCGTAATGAGTATTTGGTTTACGCAATACGCACTACGTTCTACGAAAGGGTCTAAATGATGCGCATAGGTATTTTATATTCACGGATTCGGGCGGAGGAGAAGCTGATCGTCGAGGCGGTGGAAGCGCGGGGGTTGGATTATGAGATGATTGACGTGCGAACGGCCGTTTTCGATCTCGATAACCCCGAACCCTGGCGGCAGTACGACGTGGTTCTGGAACGCTGCGTCAGCCATTCGACGGCGCTAACGGCGCTGCAAATCCTGGGGATGTGGGGCATTCCCTGCGTCAACAACGCCCATGTGGCCCAGGTGTGCGGCAGCAAACTGGAGACGAACCTGGCTTTGACGGCGGCCGGCGTGCCCACGCCCCAGGTCCGCATCGCCTTCACGCCGGAGTCGGCGCTGGCGGCGATTGAGGAGTTGGGCTACCCGGCGGTGCTGAAACCGGCCGTCGGTTCCTGGGGGCGGCTGCTGGCCAAAGTCAACGACCGCGAGGCGGCCGAAGCGATTTTGGAGCACAAATCCACCCTCGGTTCCTACCAGCATTCCATCTTTTACGTGCAGGAATACATCGCCAAACCGGATCGGGATATCCGCACCTTTGTCGTCGGCGATGAGACGATTTGCGGCATCACGCGACATTCGGCGCACTGGATCACCAACACAGCGCGGGGTGGGCAGGCCGAAGTTTGTCCCATCACGCCGGAGATTGACCGGCTGTCACGGTTGGCGGCGCGGGCGGTTGGCGGTGGCGTGGTGGCCGTTGATTTGCTGGAGACGCCATCGGGCCAACTGCTGGTGAACGAGGTCAATTACACGATGGAGTTCCGCAACAGCATCGCTCCCACCGGCGTCGATATTCCGGCCCGGATTGTGGAGTATGCGGTGGCGGTTGGCGAAGGGGCGTTTGTGCCGGTGAATGGGCAAGGGGTCATGCATCATGCATCATAACGCATGGCCTGGAGAGAAAGTATGACCATAACAGTTAGCATCGTAGGCGGATCAGGGTACGTGGGCGGTGAACTGCTGCGGCTGCTGCTGGGCCATCCGGAAGTGGAGGTGGCGCAGGTGACGTCGCAGCGGTACGCGGGCAAGTTTGTTCATGGTGTGCATCCCAATTTGCGGCTGGCGCTGGGGGGGAGCGGGGCGCGGCTCCAGTTTTCGGCGGTGGAGGAATTGCAGCCCTGTGATCTGCTGTTTCTGGCGCTGCCCCACGGCCGTTCCGCATCCCAAATCGAACAGTTTGCCGGATTAGCCGAACGGATTGTCGATTTATCGGCCGATTTCCGGCTGCGGGATGGAGCGTTGTATGAGCAGTGGTACGGCCGTTCCCATCCCAATCCCAGTTGGCTCCAACAATTCGTTTACGGCCTGCCGGAACTGCACCGGGACGAATTGGCCGGGGCGCGTTACGTGAGCGGGGTGGGCTGCAATGCTACGGCCGTCAACCTGGCCCTCTATCCGCTGGCCCAGGCCGGCGTCATCGACTCGGTCGTGGCCGAGGTCAAAGTGGGGTCGTCGGAAGGCGGCAACAGCTTCAGCGAAGCCAGCCATCACCCGGAACGGAGCGGCGCGCTGCGTTCCTTTGCCCCCACCAGCCACCGCCATCAGGCTGAGATGCGCCAGGAATTGGGCGAGTTTCCGCTGTATTTTTCGGCAACGGCCGTCGAGATGGTGCGCGGCGTCTTGTGTACGGCCCACGTCTTCCTCAACCGGGATTTGCAAGATAAAGATGTCTGGCGACTCTACCGGCAAACCTACGCCGAGGAGCCATTCATCCGCCTGGTGAAGGAGCGCAGCGGCATCTACCGCCTGCCGGAACCGAAAATCCTGGCCGGCAGTAACTTCTGCGACGTCGGTTTTGTCCGCGACGAAGCCTCAAACCGGCTGGTGGTCATCAGCGCCATTGACAATTTGATGAAAGGGGCAGCGGGAACGGCCGTGCAGTCCATGAATTTAATGTTCGGCTGGCCGGAAACGACGGGATTGGAATTTGTGGGATTGCATCCCATTTAGCTGTCAGCCATCAGCTTTCAGCTATCAGCTATCAGCTTAAGGAGTGAATCATGATTGTAGTCAAAGTTGGGGGGAGTGAAGGGATTGATTTGGATGCGGTGTGCGCTGACGTGGCCGAACTGGCGGCTGCTGGGGAGGAGTTGGTCCTGGTGCATGGCGGCTCCGATTTGACCAACCGGGTGGCGACGGCGTTG
>JBNKZT010000097.1:0-18001 GCA_050301775.1 Promineifilaceae bacterium (SeqCode) | reverse complement strand
GACAGCCAGTGTGACTTTGTTGTAACCGCCAACACCGGTGCTGCTTTCATCTACGATTTCCATTTTCCACTTACGGGTTTCGGCATAGCGAGCATACATACGCAGCAAATCGGCCGCGAAGATGCCGGCTTCGTCGCCACCCGCCCCGGCCCGGATTTCTATGTAGACATTTTTACCATCATGGGGGTCTTTGGGAATAAGCAGCCAACGCATATATTCTTCCAGCTGCCCCATTTTTTTTGTGAGCCGATTGATTTCCTCTTCGGCCAGCGTGATCATCTCTTTATCTTCTTCCAATTCGACCATTTCGCGGGCATCGGCCAGTTCCTGGTTCAGGGCTTGATGCTGGTGGTATGTTTCTACCAGGGGCTGTAAATCGGACCGTTCTTGAGCCAGTTCTGTCAGTTTGACATGGTCGGCTAAGATGGCCGGGTCACTCATTTGTCTTTCAATTTCGTCGTAGCGAGCAACGACTTTGGCAATTTTATCTAGCATACAGTTCTCAATTTCAAACCGGTTTGGTGAGTTAATGCACTCAGGGTTGTTTTTACCTGGGGATTCAAATTCTATGTCCAAGTTGATTATAGCCAGTGGCTTATGTGCGTCAAGCGTCACAACGTGGCGGGGAGGTTTGGCAAATTTACGGTTGCGGTGGGAGGTGTGGCGGTTGGCACGGCCGTTTACAACAAAGTGAGATCTTTGGGGTTACCCATTTCCACTCTTAAACCGACGTTCCAATTCAGCCAAAATAGCGGCCGCTTCCGGTGATTCGCCGGCGTCCAGGACCTGATCCAACGGGTTCTCTTCCCCCAAATAATAACGGAAATCCCCCGGCATCAAATCCAGCATATCAACCAATTCCAGGTGCTTCTTTTTCAGCGCCGCTTCTGTTACCTCGTAAGCCGCAGCCACATCGGCGAGGCTGATCCCCAAAAAATTCACCTTAATGAGGGAAAATGTGATAGCTGCCGCCCAGACTTTTGGTTTGAGGATGCGCAGCGGCTTACGACCAGCCACAATGCGATATTCCAGCCACATTTGCAAGGCTTTCCCCATTTGTGGCAGCGTCATCTCCAGGGCAGGCATGACTTCTGTTAATGCTTCCTCCACGGTATCCAATGCCGATGAAAACATCTGTTCGTAGCGGGCGGCCACATCATCCTGGGTTTCATTGTGCAAATAGCCGCCTAATGCCTGTATTGCCTGGCCAAAATCCCCTTGACGAGCGTAAGTGCGCGCCAGATTGAGATGAGATTCAGGGTTGTCGGGGTCGGCTTTGATCGCAGTCTGGAAGGCGGCGACGGCTTGCTGTAATTCCCACGTTTCGTAGAAATCGAGTCCGGCTTTGTTTTGTTCGGCTGCCTGGCGGCTGTTTTTTTGAGTCGTCATGGCCCAATCCTTTACATTATGAAACCGGCTGGCCTAGCGGTGTGTCGGCGATGATTGTTGTATCTGGTGCGATTTGCTGGCTTTGTTCATAAGTCAGCACTTGTTTAAAAGCTGCTATACCCACTTCCAGCATGCCTTCATCAGGCTCCCGGGTTGTCAACCGCTGCAAAGCCAGGTTAGGTTTGGTAATGAAACGAATAAAGGCTTTGTCCTGATGAGCGGCCGTAAATCGTAAAAATTCGTAGGCAATGCCGGCAATAACTGGCAGCAGCACAATGCGCGACACGATGCGCAGCAGCAGGCCTAATGGCGGCAGTACGCTGTAAATTAGAATTGAAATGACAACCACTGTCAGGAGAAAAGCGGTGCCACAGCGGGGGTGTTCCAGCGAAAATTTTGCGACAGATGCAGGTGTTAAATCGGCGCCGGCTTCATAGGCGTTGATGGTTTTGTGTTCGGCGCCGTGGTAACCGTACAGACGTTTGATATCGGGCATCAGGCCGATGGCCCAAACATAGCCAACTAACAAGGCCAGGCGGATTAACCCTTCTATGCCATTTTCGACGATTTGTGATTTACCCAGATTAAGCCAGACAGCAAGTTGGTGGGCGACAAAAGTGGGTAAAACAAAAAAGAGCAGGATGGAAAAGCTGAGCGAGAGCAGAATTGTTCCCCATTGAGCTGGCCCCTCGAAAGCTTTGGCTGGTTCCGCGCCGGCTTCTGTTTCTTCCTCCAGGGCGACATCGGCGGAGAACATAAGGCTTTTGATGCCTAGTCCTAATGCATCCCACAGCAGGGTCAGCCCACGTACAAAGGGCATACGGGCCATTCGTCCACCGTAAATGCGGGCGTTAAGCGGTTCGGTGTGAATCACGATCTCGCCGGTCGGATTGCGAACCGCAACGGCCAGCGCTTTGGAACCGCGCATCATAACGCCTTCGATAACAGCTTGCCCACCGTAATTGAACGGGGTGGGTGCGCTTGATTTTGTTGAAATTTCTTCATTTGAATTGGACATAGGTAAGCATTGTACTGAGGGGGGGCAGGAACGTCAAATAGACGGGACTAACGGGTTGTTTTTTTAACGAAGCAGCGGTTGGAAACTGACTAAAATATCGTGGAAGATGTTGGTGTAAGTCGGATAGCTATCTTGTGAAACGCAGCCGATGATCAGGTAGCTGGCGGGGTATTCGCCGTTTACACTGTCGTTTTCACTTAGGTAGAATAGCTGCTGGCAGCGCAGGGTTTGATTTTCGTAGGGCAGTGCGGCAATGTAGGTGACTTGTTCACGGCCGTCAATACTGGCTTCCAAATTCACCCGCTGCAAATCAAGGCCGGCCGGGCCTGCTTCCAGCAGTGTAGTGACCTCATTCGGCGTTAACTGGCTGATTTGACGGCTGCGTGTCACCAGGATGAAGGCGGGCACGGCCGTTTCTGTGTCCGTCTCTGTTTGGTCGGCCTGAGCCAGCAGTAAAAGCTGGCGATCGTCGGCCATCGCGTCATAGGGAGCCAGTGCTGACTGATACTGGTTGTTTTGTCGTAGTGTGGTTATGAAGGCTTCTTCTTGCAGCGGGTCGGTGCGATCCAGTTTTTGCCATTGGGCGGGCATGTTAAGGGTAAAGAGCCGGTTGTGGTCGGTAACGGCCGTCCAGCCCGGCTTCAGCGAACTGCTTAGACCGCGGACTACTTGCGGCTGCTGTCCCAAGGCCTGCATCACCCATAACAGAGCAATAATGATGATTAGGGTGAGTCCACCATAGGCGGCGATGCTTTGTAGGGGCAGTGATGGCAGCGATTCGGGGGAAACGGCCGTTTCTTCTGCCGCCTGGTTTGTTTTGTCTTTTTTTCCGGCCAACGACTGACCGCAGTGCCAGCAAATCGTATCGGTTTCCAGGGCCGGCTGTCCACAGTTTTGGCATGTGTACGTCACAAAATAATCCTTTATTCGCAAATGTAAAATAGTTTACATATCGATTGTATTAAGATTGCCTTCAAATTCAGGAATCATCTACTATAATGTGGACATCATTGAGTAAATTAATCATTTGCTCCACAATTTATAGAAAATGTCCTCCTTTTTCTCCTCTTCCCGCAAAAGGCCTTGCTCCCGCAAGGCTTTTTGTTTGCCTGATTGTATTAATTCTCAATTGTAACAGGCAGCGTGACTTCCTGGAAACGGCCGTCTTCACTCACCACCGTCAACAGAACTGTGTACAACCCGTTGAGATTACTGGTGTCCCAAACAGCCAACGATTGATTTGTCTTGGCTTCCGTTACATTTTCAATGATACTTTGCAAATTGGTGGGGACCAGACCGGGGAAATAGGCCAGCCGGTAATAGGCAAAGTCAGCGCCGCGAGCTGTACCCCGAATAGTCACTGTGCCGCTGATAACAGCCAGCGGCTGCGGGATAGTGATTTGGGCATCAGGACTGCTGCTGCTGGCGATGCTGATCGTATCGTATTCAGTTGGCGGGCGTTCTACTTGATTGGCCTCGGCCCAGGCCGCAGCCGCTTCCGGGTAGACTTTGTAGATACGATTTTCTATCAGGTCTGATGGCGTGTAAACGGTGGCCAGCCGCCCTGTTTCCCGATTGACGGCAAATTCCTGATAGATGGTGTCGTAGACGGTGGGCTGGGTTCCCTGAATGAACAGTTCGGCGACGGTGGGGCAGATGTCGGTTGCTAAAAGACCTGAGGTGTCGCATACGGCCGTTTCCACCAAACCCGGCGGCTGTGCCCACGACGAAACCGGTTCATCTTGCAGCGCCCAGGCCATCACCGCCTGCCAGATGGGAGCAGCGCCATCTACACCGGTCACGCCGGCCATCGCCTGATTATCGCTGTTACCGATCCAGACACCCGTGGTGAATTCCGGCGTGTAGCCAATTATCCAGGCGTCGCGAAAATCATTCGTAACGCCTGTTTTAACGGCCGCCGGTCGGTTGGCGGGCAGTTCCATCACGTTGGGACAGCCAAAGGCGGCACAGCGGGTACTCCGATCAGCCAGCATGTCATTCATCAGGTAGGCTAACTGCGGCGTGAGGATGTCGCGCTGCTGCACCTGTTCATAATAATCATACAAAACCGCGCCAGTCTGGTCTTCAACGCGGACAACGGCCACCGGGTCCAGTGGACGATCCTGGCTGCGGCCCGACTGCCCCATCATGACGCCCATGTTGGCCAAAACAGAGTAGGCGTAGGTCATATCCAGCAACGACACTTCGCCGCCGCCTAGGTTGAGGGAAAGGTCATAGCTGCCCGGCGTGGCGGCTAATGTGGTCAGGCCCAGGCTGTGGGCGGTGTTGACGATGCGATCCATTCCTACCCAACTGGCGACTTGGGCGGCGGGCAAGAAATAATCGCTGCCCAGCGCCTGGCGCAGCCGCAGGGGGCCATGAAACTGGCTATCCGCATTTTGTGGTTCGTAGGCGGCGGGGGAAACGGCCGTACTGAAGTCCGCCGGCACGTCCAGTACCATCGTGGCCGCTGTGTAACCCTGGCTGAGGGCGGTGAGGTAGGTGAAGGGTGTAAATGCTGTGCCGGGTTGGCGACGGCCGTTTACGGCCACGTTAAATGAGCCATCAATCGACTCGTCCCAATAGTTGACGCTGCCGACCAGCGCCCGGATTTCGGCTGTTTGGGCGTCCAGAACGATGACGGCGGCGTTGTTGACCGATTGATTGATACCGAGAACAGCCGTGTCCGGTGGCGGCATAAAAGCCAATGCCTGGCAGGCCGCCAATTCATCAGCCGGAAGTGCCGGTCCAATCTGCCCCGACAGCCGGTTGATTTGTATCCGGGCCGCACATTCCGCCTGTCCTTGAAGCGTTAGATTCAGCGATGTGTAGACTTGCAGCCCACCATACAGTAGAAGTTCAGGACCAAAGCGGCGTTCCAATTCGTACCGCACAAACTCAGCAAAATGGGGGGCGATGGTCTCTTGCCGGGCAGCCGCACGGGGGGTGAGTTGAATGGGGCTGGTTTGGGCCGCCAGTGCGCTGGCCGGGCTAATCACCCCTGTTTCGGCCAGTGCCGCCAGTACAGATTCTTGGCCGAGTTTAGCCTGGTCTGGCGTAGCAAAAGGATTCATGGTCGATGTTGATCCGGCCATGAGGGCTGTTTCCGCCAGCGTTAACTCGGTCACCGGCTTGCCGAAATAAACGCGGGCCGCGGCCTCAATGCCAAAGGCCAAATTGCCGTAATAGTGGGTGTTTAGGTACCATTCCAGGATTTGTTCGCGGCTGTACAGGCTGGTTGCACGATGAGACAAGAACAGTTCGTCCAATTTTTGCCGGGTGACACTTTGTTCTGACTGATTTAGCTGGTCATGGACTAGCTGCTGTACCAGGGGTGGATTTTCTGGTTCGGTTTCTCCGCTGGCAAAGGCAAGGAATTGCTGCCCTGCCTGCCATAAACTAAAGCGGCTGGTCCAAAAATCAGGCTCTTTGGCGGCAATTGTGGCGTCAATGATGCTTTGGGGAAGTTGATCAAGGGTCAGCCATTGACGTTGACCGTTGAGCGGATCGATGATTTCGTCGATGACGATGGTTTGCTGTTGGTCGGAATCGGTCCAGGCCAAAATTTGGGTAGATTTAGTAGCGGTCGGGTCGTTCAACCGGCTCAGGTCGGTGAAGGTGGGCAGGTCGGCGGTGATGGTTTGGTAAACGGCCGTGCCCGTCCCCCAAAGCACAACCGCGAAAACAGCAAAACCGGCAAAACCGATCAGCAGCAATCCACCCGACCAACGGCAGCCGGTTCGTACATTACTTTGCTTTTGTTCCCGACGCTGCCGCCGGTACAAAATCCGCATCGTTCTAGACTTCATTGTTCTGGATTGTGCCAGGAGTGTCTTGGGCAGGCAAGCTATTCCGGCCGATAGAGTGAAGCGGGGGTGTCATTGAGGGTAGGGGGTGGTCCCTGGTGAAGGCAGTGAACGCCCGACACGTTGGATAAGGCATGAATTTGGTGTAGTATGCGCACTAATTGACGGGGACTGAGTACTTCGAGGGTTAAAATGATATGCATTTCACCCTGGAGTCTGGGTGGTGTGTGAATATAGGCGATATTAATTTGCTGCCGCTGCATTAAATGGGTGATTTCAAACAAGAGGCCGGGGCGATCGTATACTTCGACTTGAATGGTTACCATCTGTACCTGGCGTGTTGCTGAAGCTTCACTCCAGCCCAGTTTGAGTGTGCGACCCGGCAGCCGTTCGGTACGCAAGGTGCGGCAGCCTTCTTTGTGGACGGTTATCCCGCCATCGGCCCGGACAAATCCGATGACTGGATCGCGTGATTCTGGCTGGCAGGTACCGCAAAGATGTAGTTTGCGATTGTGGGCGTTGGTGATGAACAGTTTTTCGCCTTCTGGTGTGTAAACGACATGATCGAGTGTACGCGATGGCCCATAACTCCATTTGTCTTCCAGAATGCGGGTAGATACGACGGTGGGGAGCAGTTCTGCCCGGCCTAAACTATAGTACAGGTCGGCGGTTGTTTTAAAGTTGAAGGTTGCGGCGATGGTTTGGTGAGGATGCTGCGGGTAGCCGATCATAGCCAGTTCGTATTGGAGTAGTTTGCGGCCTTGGGAAACGGCCGTTGCTGCCGGCAGCCGACGGAACCAACGCCGGGCATGAGATCGGGCATAATTTGTCGTAATGTAACCCAAATCTTCATCCAACCAAGAACGTTGTGGCTGTGCCCGCAGCTTTTTCACAATATGAATCCGGTCGCCATCTTGGAGCGGTTTGTTCAAAGGATGCATGACTTCATTCACAAATGCAGTATGGCATTGATCCCCCAATCCGGTATGAATGCCATAGGCAAAATCGAGTGGTGTTGCCCCCTGTGGCAGTTCCAGGACATCGCCGCGTGGTGTGTACACGCGGATTTGCTTGCTGAACACATCTTCTACAATCCCTTTGACGGCGGCTGTAGGGTTCTGCGATTCTAATTTGATACTGCCACTAATATTGGACAAAAAAGTTTCAACCCGATCGGCAACATTTTTCGTCCAGAAGGGCGTATCGGCATACAACCAGCGGGACAGTACACCAACTGCCGACACTTTATCCATAGCCGGTGTCCTGATGCGTAGTTTTAAGTGCTGGCCATTGCTGTGAATGACTGTTGTGTGGAGGGAGCGGTATAAGTTGTCACGGGGAACAGCAATATAATCGTCAAATTTGCCCGGAACCGGCTTCCACATCTGATGTAAATGTCCCAGCGCCTGGTAGCATGATGGCCAATCGGCCATTAAAATCACCAGGCGCATTGTTTTGTCTACATCCCGGTAGGAAGCCCCGCTGCGAATCTGATCCTGGTAAACAGTATAAACGTTTTCTGGGGAAAGGAGTACATTGCGCACATCCAGGTTCGCATCCAGCAAGCAGTTGAAAATTTGACCGCTGATGACGTCATGGCTTTTTTGATGTTCTTTATGGATTGTTTCCAGGCGATTTTTGATGGTGTGATAGGCTTTGCTGTTTAGCACTTCCAGTGACAGTGCTTCCAGTTCGTTTTTAAGCGTCCAAATGCCCAGCCGATTGGCCAATGGAGCATAAACAGACAGTGTTTCATTGGCCTTGTAAACCTGGCGGTCATAAGGTGTGGCACTAATGGTGCGCATATTGTGCAGCCGATCAAATAGTTTGATAATGACAGCCCGCACATCTTTGGTCATAATGCTTAACAATTTGGTTAAGCTGGCATCTTCAATTTCTTTGCGGGTTAGGCGGTGATTTTGGGCGACGCCCAGAGAAACATCTTTTAATTTGGTAACGCTGTCGACCAGTATGGCGACTTCCGAGCCAAATTCCTCTTCGATTTCTTCGATGGCAACTCGCGTGTCTTCAGCAACATCGTGCAGTAATGCAGCCGTTAACGCTGACGCATCCAAATGGTACTGTGACAAATAATACGCCACGGTGAGAGGGTGTGTAAAAAAAAGCTCGCCGGATTTACGGCGTTGATCACCGTGTTCCCGACGAGCCAATGTGAATGCACTCTGGATGCGCCTGCGCTCCTCTACGCTAAGATAGGTTTGGGTCTGGTCAAAAAACTGTGCCCCGTCTGAAGTAACCTGATAATCCATAGTTTAAAGGAGGTGGTTGAGGAATAATATCAATTGCTGCACTATCGTCATTTGTTGGCCGGTTATGAATTTGATAGTGAAGGAATTTGTCTGACATTAAGTTCCTCAACTCTGTTTATAATCGACAAAGCGATAGCCTACCCCTCGCTCTGTTAAAATATAATCCGGATTTGCCGGGTCGCGCTCGATTTTTTTTCGTAGGTAGTTGATGTAAAGGCGTAGATAATGGGTTTCTTCACGGTATTCGTAGCCCCATACTTTGGCTAACAAGGTGTCATGAGGAACTACCCAGCCAGCATTTTGGATGAGGTGGTTGAGTAAGCGGTACTCGGTTGGGCGTAAATCAATGCGTTCATCATTGACGATGACTTGATGGCGGTTAAAGTCTACTGACAGGCGGTCGTCGATACGCAGGATGGTTCTTGGTGTTGGGGCTGGCCATTCAGCGCGGCGCAGTACGGCCGTTACCCGGCTGATTAATTCACGGGGGCTAAACGGCTTTGTAATATAATCGTCTGCGCCCAGCCCCAAACCTTGAATTTTGTCCTCTTCATCACTTTTTACAGTGAGTAAGATGACCGGTACAGTCGAAATCTCGCGCAGTAGTTTCAGCGTTTCAAATCCATCCATCTCCGGCATCATCACATCCATGATGACCAGTTCCGGCGTATGTTGGCGGATTTGGTCAAGCGCTTTAAGTCCGTTTTCCGCTTCAATAACCTGATAGCCTTCCAGCTCCATGTTCATGCGGATAAAACGCCTCATCCGTGCCTCATCATCTACGATCAACAGTAGACGAGGCACATTCGGCTCTAGTGAAGAAGGAATTTTTTCAACCATTTAAGAAAACCACACAATTTTACGATTAGAACGTAAACCTAATATCTTGCGTACAAGAACTCTTTCGCATTCACTTATTCCCTTACAAAACCAATGATTTCTTCCGCTTCCGCCGAAGGCAGAAGCTGGACGAAGTTAATCCGGTGCCAGGGAACAAGCATACTCGTTACCTCTTCATCCAGGTAATGAATGTCTTTGCCATCACGACGCCTGGGATTTTGCATGAGAATATACCGATCAGTTGATCCTGGTATTTCGTCTAATTCACAAACGATGGCATCTTCGTTCGCAATGTGTACAACTACTGATATCATCTCAACCTCTTGTTCTTACTCGCTTATTTTAGTCGTTATTAATTAGAATAGTATGTGAACCAATAAATCACCAAACCGAATTTCATCCCCATTTTTGAGCGGATAGGGTAATTGGGGTGATAAGGGTGAGTTATTTAACAATGTTCCGTTTGTGCTGCCCAGGTCGATGAGGACTAGCCCCTGGTTTGAGGCTTGAATAATGGCATGTAAACGGGATACACCCATTTCTGCCGCACTGTCATCGGCCAGATTAAGTTCGGGCAAAATCCCGGAAACGGAGTCGGGGCGGCCAATACGAATTTGGTCAGTCAATTCCATTTTGAAGCGGCGGCGGCTGCTGGGGATGATAAATGTGATGGACTGTGGTTCGGTGAATGGTTCGGGTTTGAATCCAGCCAGGGGGTGCTGTGGGGCTTGCTGCGCAAAATCGGAAAAAGGCAGGACGACGGTTGTTTTGGCCGAAGTTTCGGCGAGGTAACGGCCGCATTCATTACAGAACAGCGTCCCATCTTCTTGGGATGAACCACACTCTTTACAAATCATCATTCTGCATCCAAATCCAGGTTAATAATGGTCTGTGCCAGCAAAGAACGAGTCCCATACTTTAATTTCTTGCGCCCTTCTGATGATAATGATCCCATATTGGACAACCGCTCACCTTCAAGGTGGGCTTGTTGGGCCAGCCGGGTTTGGCCGGCTTCCAGCAACCGGGTTGTCAAGTGCTTCATGCGTTTTGTGGCTGATTCTAATTGACCCGCTTCGACTTCATCCAACACTTTCTCGTTCATTCGATACATATTTAAGAGGCGAACGGCTTTCACTATTTCAGTTGGTGGTGGCTGCGGGGTAACATTTTCTAATACGGTGGTCTGGTGGCGGTGTTTGAAGTTTTGCTGAGGGTTGCTTGTCGTAAAGTTGAATAGAACCGTCAATCGAGTTTCCATTTTTTGCGGTTCGATGCTTAGTTCGAGCAAGAAGGTGACCGAACGACGTCCCTCTATATTGCCTAACTTCAATTCGTCTGTATCTACATCAATGGGCTGCGCAAAAGGAGATAATTTGAAGCCAAATCTGGGGGTAATGGAATCAGGGAATTCCATCGACAGGCAGAGGTCGTGGGCATAAATGGTCCCCAGACCATTGATGCGCTTTTGTAAGTGTTCGAGGATTTGGGCCGGGTTTTCAATGTATTGTGATTGCCCGCCTGATGGAGAGACAAGTTGATCGAGAAATCGGTCGTTCCATTCTGAGCCGAGGCCAAAGGCGCTGTACCCGATTCCCAGTTTGGCGGCTTGTTGGGCCAGACTCAAACATTGATCTGCGTCACCATAAGTATGACCGTCGGTTAATAAAATAAGGTGACTGTTGTAGTGAGTTAAGTTTGCCTTACGGATCTCTTTCATCCCGGCGTTGAGGCCCTGAAAGATTTCAGTACCCCCAGAGGTGTAGATACCTCTAATTTTGAAGAGCAAGCTTTTTTTATCGGCCGCAGACTGGGAAGGTACAATGACTTCGGCCCGGTCGCTAAAGCTGATGATGGAGATGTTGTCTTCTGGGGACAGTTCATTGATGAGGAGTTCCAGGGCTGACTTGACGTATTCCAGGCGTTCGCCTTTCATGGATGTGCTGCGATCGATGACAAGGCTGAGGTTGATGGGTTTATTGGCTTCGGTTTCGGTTTGTGGTGGTTTAACGTTGACGAGCAAATAGACGAGTTGTGGGGATGGGGAAATGGGAAGTTGATCCCGGCTGGCCTGGACAGTGACTTGTAGAGGGGACACGGCCGTTTCCGCTACAAGCGAGTCGTACGTTTCCCTCCGTACAGGATCACTTAATACAGAATAAGCAAGCATGATCTGTTCATAGGCCGGATTCTCTTGCTTACTCACGTCCGCAGGGAACTGTGACAGACTGCTGGCAAAGGCATCGCGAATGGCGTTGTCGGTTGCATCCCTTGGTACGCCCAGCATCGTGTAATAATCAAACTCGTCAGACATTAATTGATTGCCAATTAGTACCGTATCAGTGAGATTCTTGCATGGTGTACAAGAATTTCTCGATACGAATTTCATGAATAACACTAATTTTTTTCTTCATTCGTGAAATTCGTGCCAGAGTCTTTTCTGGTTTATCCAGGTTAGGTAAAAGAAGGAAAGTTGTTTGAAATAAATGACAATGCATTTCCCTCTTTCCCTGAGCAAACTACAAAAAATGAATAAATTTCACCTCAAAATGTTATGTGTGGTTTACCTAAAATGCAAAATCCACGACAATTGCGGTGATATTGTCGTAACCGCCGGCTTCCATAGCGGCGTCTGTTAATTCATCAACCATTTGTTCCAGTGACATATCCTTTTGAAGAATCGTTTGCATATCTTCATCCGACACAGGGCCGCACAAGCCGTCGGAGCACAGCAGCAATTTGCCATTTCGCGGCAGCAGCCGCATGTACGTATCTACTTCCACATCCTCGACCTGCCCCACGGCCCGGAGCAGCACATGCCGAATTTGGGCAAAGGTGATGTCGTCGGCCGGTTGGTTTATATCTTGCAACCGCTGTACCAGCGTATGATCGCTGGTAACAGGGCGTAGTTCATTGTTGTCCAACAGGTAAAGGCGGCTGTCACCGACGTGGGCAACATGCAGGCGGCGGCCCATTACGAGGGCGATGGTCAAGGTTGTGCCGCTGTCTGAGTCGAGGTCGGCCTGGAAAACGGCCGTGTTTGCTGCCTGTACCGCATTGACCAAAACTTCCTGAATCGGAGTTTGATTTAGACCGCTATCATCATGCAGCAATGGTAAGTAAATCCGTTCCAAAATATAGCGGGCGGCTACACGGGAAGCCGTTTTGCTGGCTACATGACCATTGGTATGGCCACCCATGCCATCGGCGACAATGTACAGCCCGAACGGCATTAAAGAAAAATGACCGCCGGCGCCGGTTGAAAACACCAGGCAAGAATCCTCGTTTCGTTGTCGCACAGCGCCTAAGGAGCAACCATAGGACACAGATAAATTGGCATCCTGTTTGGCTGTATTCGTGACATCTTCCGCATTCGCTACCGATGGCTTTTTTATGCCGGGTATTTCAATAATGCCCATAATTTCTTCGTCCTCAACCGCGCCAGAATCTATTCCATCCAGATCGGCATATTCATCATTCATAGTATCATCAGAATTCGGGATACCGCTATCAAAGTTATTTTGTTCAGTCATGGGTGCGGATTCATTCATTGTTTATTACCAATTTTAGTATCTATTCAGGCCACAGTCACTTTTACCAGCGATTATGTGCAAAATCAAATGTAATGGTAAGCGTTCAGCTGTCAGCAGTTCAGCTAGTGTTTCGCAGTGTAAATAAACCAACAAATGGCGAATGCCGCGAAGCACTTAAGCAGTTTGGCGCTGGCGGCTATCGTAACTGTGGGTTTATTTGCGCCAAACTACACTAGTCAGCCAATTTCAAAAAACGAAAAATTGACCTAAACCGGCAAGGCATAAATCAAATGATCGGTTGAACCGACATAAACGACGCCATCCACGATAGTTGGCGGCGAAATGACAGGGCCTTGGGTCTTAAATTTCCAACGGAGTTCGCCTCGTTTGGCACTCAAACAATAGATACAACCATCGGTTGAGCCAACGTAAACTGAATCTTCCCATAGGGCCGGAGAAGAAGTTACCTGTCCGTCTGTTTCAAACGTCCACATTTGACGACCTGTCCCTAAATCAACAGCATACAGACTCCCGTCAGAAGAACCAATGATGACCATGTCATCTTTGACAACGGGTGAAGAGATGATGGGACGCCGGGTGCGGGAACGCCAGATCGTATAACCAGAAGCGGCATCCAGTGCATAAATTGTCGAATCCATTGAGCCGAAAAACACGATGTCTTCCACTACGACCGGGGAAGATGTCACGGCTCGTTTGGCCTGAGTTTGCCATTTTACCTTGCCGTTGGCCAGTTCCAGAGAAAAGACATAGCCGCCTTCTGTGCCAAAATAGACACGTTCATCATCTACAAACGGGGTTGAGCGGACCGGGCTGTAGGCGTTGGCTTTCCATACCAGCCGTCCCTGGGAACTCAACGCATAAAGGTGGCCATCATCTGAACCGAAGAAGATGTGATCGAAGCGCTCCACAGGCGAGGAGTAGATGGGGGCTTGCGCCTGGAATTTCCAGTTGACACGGCCGTTCTTCACTATCAGCGAATATAAATGCTTGTCTACCGACCCGATCAATACCGAATCCTGGAAAACGTGCGGTGAGGAGCCAAACCCATCCTGGGCCGGGAACTTCCAAATAAACTCCCCTTTTTCTCGTGTCAGGGCGTATAGATTGTTGTCATACGCGCCAACCAAAACGGTATCTTTGGTAACGGCGGCTTTCGACCGGATTTCATCCTCGCACTTAAACGTCCAGATAGGCTGAATGTGGCCATTTTTAACAATGACGGGGCTTTGTTCCGAGTGGGCCGGGGTGGCTTTGCCATCCATGGCGTGGGGAATGATTTGGGGGGATACGGCCGTTACACCTCCTGCCCCCGTAGCTGGTTGGTCGGCTTGTTTTACAACAAGCAGCGCCTCCAACAGTTCTGAGGCATCTTTATAACGATCTTTCGGATCGTAAGAGAGGCAGCGCATGATCACAGCCTCATAAGTGGGTGTGACATGCGGGTTCACGGCATGAATCGGTCTTTCGGCAAAGGTGAATGGCGGCTCCAGGCGCGGGTCTTGCCGTGTTAACAGGTGATGGAATGTGGCTCCCAGTGCATAAATGTCACCGGCTGGAGTGGCCTGCCCGCGATACTGCTCCGGCGGCGAATAGCCCTCTGTCCCAATCATCGTACCCTTGCGATCGGTCTCAAACAGTTTGGCAATACCAAAATCAATGATGCGGATGCGGGCATATTGATCCAGCATAATATTAGAAGGTTTGAGGTCACGGAAAATGATGGGCTGTGGTTTTTGGTGATGCAGATGGGCCAGGACATCGCATAATTGGGTCATCCATTCCAGCGCTGTTTCCTGATCCAGGTAATCTTTTTGGTCTTCCAACCATACTTCCAAATCTTTGCCGCGAATCAGATCGATCACCAAATAGCTGCGATCGCCTTCGGTAAAATAATCGGATACGTCAGGAATGGCTGGATGATCGAGCATAGCCAACATGCTGGCTTCACGTTCAAATGATTTAATGGTTAGTTCGCGGATTTGGGGATCGGGGGCAGAGATGACCATCTCTTTGATAGCACATAGTTTGGTGACATTGGAAAACCGCATGTCACGTGCCTGGTAAACTGAACTGAAACCGCCTACCCCTAAAGTGCCAACGATGCGGTATCGATCTTGCAGCATATCACCTGGCTGTAAGCTGGATTTTTGGCTTAACCTTTTTTTGCGACTGCGCTTGGTGGCTAGTTGTCTGGTTGTTAATCGCCCCATAATTTTTTTATTTACCTTTTTATTCCTGGCCCAATTATAAGTTGACCAGGCCTAATTAATCAAGGTGTCGCCGTGCCAAAAGCGTTAATTGTCTGTTTTGGAAGTGGTTAATCGGTACCATAGGCGTTCGCCGCCCACTTTTTGCCCGTAATTAGTGATTTGTGCGGCCAAATCGGCACGGCCGTTAAAAAACGTACTGAGTTGTGATTGAAAGGCGGCGATGGCTTCTATTTTGCTGGCAACGGCCGCGGCCGTTAACGGAACCACCTGGGCCTGCCAATCGCCCGTCCCGGCAGGAATGACGGCGGCTAAAGCGGCTTCATCCCGCACATAAGGATAATCCTCATAATAAACCAGACGATCCGGACGGGCGCTGCGTTCGGCTGCCAGCCGCACCAATTGATGATCGACATGATGGCCGGCCGAAAGGGGCACAACCAATCGCTCATGCGCCGGCAGTGCGGCAATCAACCGGGCTAATTGCTCGACCAATCCCATTTCTTGGGGATGAATGTCGCCGAAAATAGCGGCATCGGACACGTAAAACGGATCGCCAGTGACCGCATGATGCCGATAAATGCAGTCGGGCACATCCCAATGCCAATAATCAGACCCCAATACGCGGCAAGCGGCCATGTCTTCCTGGCGACGAGCCGCTGCGGCGGCTGCACCACCGGCTGCCAGATTCCAACGCTCGTGGAGGCTGTCAACGTATTCGGAATGGGTTTCCTGCGGCGGATCCCCGGCCATAACGGTGACGACGAGGCTGGATTGGGACACGGCCGTATCCGCCCAAATCTGCCCACCACAAGAAAGGGCCGCATCATCTAGATGAGGTGAGAGGTAAATTGCGTTGTAAAACGATTTGATGTTCGCCACTTGCCGACTTGTCCTTCCTTCTATAATATCGTGTCCATGTCCAAACAATTAACCCATCTTGATGAATCCGGCCGGGCCAAAATGGTTGATGTTGGCCACAAAACCGATACGGAACGGGTGGCTGTGGCTCGTGGCAGCGTTACGATGCAGCCGGAAACATTGCGGCTCATTATAGAAGGAAACCTGAAAAAAGGGGATGTTTTAACCGTTGCCCAGTTGGCCGGGGTGATGGCTGCTAAACGCACCAGTGACCTGATCCCGCTTTGCCATCCGCTGTTGTTGAGCCATATCAACGTGACCTGTACACCCAATGAGGCTGAAAGCCGGGTAGACATTGAGGCTACCGTCCGGCTGCGCGGTAAAACAGGGGTAGAAATGGAAGCGTTAACGGCCGTGTCCGTGGCCGGCCTGACCATTTACGATATGGCCAAAGCGGTTGACCGGGGAATGCACATCAACAATGTGCGCGTCGTCCATAAATCCGGCGGCCAAAGCGGAACATTTACGATTGAGGAATGATGGAATTAGAAATTCGTCTATTTGCTACCCTTAAAGATCGCGCCGGGCGTGACCGTATTGAAGTCAGCCTGGATGAACCGGCGACTGTGCAAACACTGTTGGCTGTGATGACGGCCGTACACCCTAACCTGGCCCCCATCCTGCCCACCGCTCTAGTTGCCGTCAACAAAAACTTCGCCTCGTTGACGACACCCATCACATCCGGCGATGAAGTCGCCATCTTCCCGCCCGTCAGCGGTGGCAGCGGGCTGTCGGAAGACGACAGCTTGCCTTACCCCACCTATTTTGCCATCACCGAAGACGATTTAGACCTTAACGCCATCCATGCCCGCCTGACCCAACCCGACGTGGGCGCTATCGTCAGCTTTACCGGCTCCGTGCGCGGCCAGACGCAGCGCGACGGCCTGCCGCCGCAAACCATCCACCTGGAATATGAAGCGTACTCAGCGATGGCCGAAAGCAAAATGGCCCAAATTGCCCGCGAAATCTGGCAGCGCTGGCCCCAGGTCAAAGGCATCGCTATTGTCCAGCGCATCGGCCGGCTGGAGGTGGGGCAGACGACAACATTCGTCGCCTGCGCATCCGGCCACCGCGACCAGGGCGTCTTTGACGCCGCCCGCTATGGTATCGACCGGCTTAAGGAAATCGTGCCGGTCTGGAAAAAGGAAGTCGGACCGGACGAAAGTATCTGGGTGGAAGGCCATTACCGGCCGACGGAAGAGGATAATTAAAGATTGATGACTAAAACCCTGTCATTCTAATCGTCAATCATCAATCTTCAATCATTAATCATGAGTAATTGGCAAACAAAAGCCGCCGAATTCAGCCAAAACCACAACTTACACCACCCACCCAGTGTTTATGCTTTAGATTTAACAAGCGAGCTGGGCGAAGTGGCTAAGGAGATTTTATTGGGGACGGATTATGGGAAACGGCCGTTGCAAGCCACCCCCAACCTTCCCGGCGAGATGGGCGATGCCCTGTACAGCCTTTGCCAGCTCGCAACCGCTGCCGGCGTCGATTTAGACGATGCCTTCACCGCCACCTTGCAAAAATACGAACAGCGCTGGCAAGAAAAAAGACATCTTGGAAGTATGAATGCGGAATGATGAATGGGGAATCCATCATTTATCGTTCAGCCTTCCTCATTTTGGAGAAGGTAAATGAACAATAATCACCAACAACATCGCGTCGTCATCACCGGTACCGGCCTGATTACCCCCATTGGCCACAACGTCCCCGATACCTGGGTGGCTATCCTGGCCGGTAAATCCGGTATTGGCCCATTCACCCAAATCGAAAAAGGGAGCCATACGTCCGGCGCCATCTGCGAAGTTAAAAACTTTAACCCGGAAGATTATTTGCACCGCCGTGAAGCCCGCCGCCGTGATCGTTTCCAACAATTTGCCGCTGTCGCTGCTCAAGAAGCGATGCAGCAATCAGGCCTTACCGTCAGCGATGATAATCGGGAACGCATTGGCATTTATTTTGGTACCGGCGTCGGCGGTATTCAGACTCT
>JBNKZT010000096.1:0-18011 GCA_050301775.1 Promineifilaceae bacterium (SeqCode) | reverse complement strand
GTTCGACATGCTGGCCATCTTCACCGGTGGGCGGGATGGCTTGCGGCAAAAACCGCAGGCCGTGTTTGACGTTTGCCCGTCGCCGCCGCTCATCTGGAGCCATTTTGGGGCGCAAAACTTGATGGATTTAGCGCGGGCCGGCGTCCCGGCGCAAATCGTTTCCATGCCGTTGGCCGGAGCCGCCGCGCCGGTGACAATTTTGGGGTCGGTGGTGCAGCATGCCGCCGAGTGTCTGAGCGGGATCGCCATTCACCAGTTGGCTCAGCCGGGCGCGCCCATCGTTTGGGGCGGCGCGCCGGCCATTTTTGACATGCGCCAGGGTACGACGCCGATGGGGGCCATCGAAACGGCGATGATTGACGCGTCTTACGCCCAGGTGGGCAAGGCGCTGGGCCTGCCGACGCACACCTATTTGGGCGCCAGTGACGCCAAGGTTGTCGATTATCAGGCGGGATTGGAGAGTGGGGTAACGGCCGTTATCGGCGCACTATCGGGCATCAACATGATTTCGGGAGCCGGAATGCTCGATTTCCTGGCCTGCCAAAGCGCGGAAAAACTGGTCGTTGATGCTGAAGCCATCGCCATGGCCCAGCGGCTGCTGGACGGCGTCCAGGTTCATACCGAGACGCTGGCCACGGCCATGTTTGCCGGGATTGATTTCAAGGGCGACTTTTTGAAGCAGAAAATCACCCGGCAGTTGTTCCGCAAAGAGCAGCATTTGCCCTCGGCGGTGATTGAGCGCGGTTCGGTTCGATCCTGGCAGGAGGCGGGCCGCAGTGACACGTTCCAGCGGGCGAAGGTGCGGGTGGATGAATTGATTGGGGGGTATGAACGGCCGTTACTTCCTCCTTCCCAAGAACAGGCATTACACCAAATGATGAGTAATCTAGCCGTCCAAGTTGGCATGGATAAGCTGCCGGAATTGAAGTAAGAACAGGTGCATGACGGGAAAATCGTCTCCGTTTTGATAGTTGGGACCAGAAAAAATCGGGGGCTACCATAGTTTGTGAGGATGATTTCACTCATCCGCCTGGTTTCCAGATCTCTGAAGTCAGTTTTTGGCAACGCTTCGGTCTAGGTGGTAATGCCACAGAAATTGATGGATAAATCAAACAGCCTTAAATTGAGAAGATTTGGAGGCATTTTATCAGTTTTCAACCAATTCGGAGGTAAGGTTGGATTTATTGTGGGCGGCGTGATCGGCCTGATTTTGGTCTTAATTCCACGCCGTAACTGCGTCCAGCGCTACTTTACTACAAGGTTGTTGTCCAATGCCTTGATTTTAGCATAACGAAACCTTCGTTTCTTACTGCCAGGCTGCCACGCCATCCAGCGCTTTCTTTTCCTCGTCGCTGAGTTTGACTTCGGCCCCTTTCATCGTGTCTTCCAGTTGTTCGATTATGTTGGCCCCGATGATGGCGGAGGTAACGGCCGTGTTCGCCAACACCCAGGCAATTGCAGTTTGAGCAATTGTCGCGTCATGACCCTGACCAATTTCCTCCAACTTCTCCACCGCGCTAAACCCCTGTTCGTTCATGTAGCGGCGGCGTACCCCCTCAGCTCGTGCCGACTCCGGTGCCGGCGTGTCGCGGCGGTATTTGCCCGTCAGGAACCCTGCCGCCAATGGGCTGTAAGGAATCACGCCAATGCCTTGATCCAGGCAGAGCGGCTGTAATTCCCGCTCAAATTCGGCGCGGTGTACCAGACTGTAGTGCGGCTGCAAACTGTCAAAGCGGGCCAGATTTTTCACATCGCTAATCCAGAGCGATTTGGCCAGCAGCCAGGCGGGAAAATTGGAGCAGCCGATGTAACGAACCATACCGGATCGCACCAAATCATTGAGCGCGGTCAGCGTCTCGTCCAGCGGCGTTTCGTCGTCGGGGAAATGAACCTGGTACAGGTCAATGACGTCAGTTTGCAGCCGGTCCAGGCTGGCTTCCACGGCGTCCAGAATGTGCTGGCGGGAGAGTCCCTGGTCGTTTGGCCCATCACCCATTTGACCGCGCACCTTAGTCGCTAGGACGATGTCTTGCCGCCGCACCGCACCGCTGGCCAGCCAGTTGCCGATGATGGTTTCGCTGACGCCGCCGTCGTTATTGTCGGCCCAACGCGAATAAACGTCGGCCGTGTCGATGAAGTTACAGCCCAACTCGACGGCGCGATTCATGATGGCGTGGGCGGTTGGTTCATCGGCCGTCCAGCCGAACTGCATTGTCCCTAAACAAATTGTTGAAACTTTGAGGCCGGTACGGCCCAATCGTCGGTATTCCATTTTTACTCCTCTGGGAGCGCAAATGTCCCGTTCGCTTTAATTCGTGCGATTGCAGGCGGGACGCCTGCGCTCCAATATGTGGTGCAGGCAAGCTGCCTGCACTCCGATTTATTAGGGTAACGGTGTCGCCGTCGCTGTTGCTTGAATGGGCGGCTCGACGGTGGCTTCCGGCGTTGCTGGCGCTTCCGCTGTCGCTGTGGCCGCAGCATCTGCCGCAGCCGATTCAGCGATGGCAGTGGCTTCGGCGGCGGCGCGGGCTTCTGCTTCGCGTGCTGAGCGGTCTTCCGGGTCTTCCAGATTGGGATTGTCAAAGTTGAAATAATTATACGTGGCTCGCGAGATTTCGCGCAAAATGGGGAAGCCGATTTCATAGGGCAGCCAATCTGTGTCCGGTGCGGTGACGTACTCAACGATGACGTAGTCGGCCCCAGGCGAAAGGACAATGCCGGCATCGCCATGTGTGACAAAATCCCAGCCGTGTTTGTGTGAAACAGGCACGGTTTCGGGCACGCCAAAGCGGATCAGATTGCCCTCTTCGTTGCGGACCATTAAGTCAATGATCGCCTGGCATTCGTCGGGGGTGATTTGGTTGGGATAAACAGCCAGGAGTGTGCCGCCGCCCTGGGCGCAGTAGTAGATCATGGAGAGCAGTGTGCCCATTTCTTCAGCGGTGGTCTGCATGGCGCTGTCGGGCCGGGTGGGCAGGTCGGGGCGGGAGTTGGCCGGGGTGGTGTAGGTGCTGGGACGGGTGGAAACGGCCGTTGCGTCATAAGGTATGGCCATAAACGTATTCACCAATCCCAGCCGGTGGGCCGATTCGGTGATGATATCGGCTCCTTTGTATGTGTTATTTTCCCCGGCGATGACGTGCAGCAGCAGGTTGGCCCCATAATTACTGGAGCGAATGGCTGTATCTTCCAAAAGCTGTTGGACATATTCATCCGGCGGATTATTTAGCACGCGGTACGTTTCCAAAAAGATGAGGATTTTGAGGATGCTCAAGCCGGACATGGCCACATCAGCATTAATGTCCAACTCTTCACCGGTCGCCAAATCCATCACAAATACGCTGCCCATTCCACTAAATGCATCCAGTTGACCAATCACGTTAGACCGCAGGCTGTCGATGCTAAAGGAAGGTTCAACCTGGTCTTCAATGACCAGATTCGCTTCCCGATTATCTGGTTGGTACAAAGCAGTTTCGACAATGGGCAAGCTGGCTTCCAGATTCATCACGTAACCGGCTTCGCCGGCCTGGAACGTAGTTGAAGCCGCCAAAAGCTGCGGCGCTTTGGCCGGTTTATCCAGAAAGCTGGCGATGGTTTGCAGTCGTTCGATCAACGCTTCCCGATCGTGGGTGGCGCGTAGTTCGATGTTGATTGGCTCGATGGCGCGCTGCAACAGGAATTCCAGGTATCCATTCCAGAAGGTTTGTTCCCCTTTAGCCGCAACTGCCTCATCCAGCATTCCTTCTACATCAATTTGGAAACCGATTTCTTCGACGTTAATTTCGGTGCGCTCTTCCTGGTAGTAGACGACGATGGGGGTCATGTAATGTTCATTGAGGATTTCGCTGGCTTCGGGGCGGGACATGCCGGAAAGGTCGAGTCCGGCGACAGTTAAGCTTTGCGGCAGGAGAGCACGGGCGTAGCTGTATAAAAAGGCCTGATAGCCCAGATAAATGACCGCTAAAACGAGCAAAGTGATGGTTAGAAATCGTTGGATGGCTTTGAGCATGATGTTGCGTCGTTGGTTAGTTGGTTTGAGAACCAGCCAAATAGGGATTATCAAAGTTGAAGTAGTTGTAGACGGTGCGGGAAATGTCGGTTAACAGCGGCGAACTGATTTCCCATTCCAGCCAATCGGGTTTGTACAGCATAATGACGAGGACGTAATCGCTTGCGGGTGAGAAGACGATGGCGGCGTCGCCGTGTGTATTGCTAATCCAGCCGTGGCGGTGGGAAACGGCCGTTGCTGGCGGCACCCCTTCCTCAATTAAACTGCCAATTTTGTTTTGCTGCATTAGATTTAATATTTCGGCACATTCTGACTGCGTAACGGCGCCTTCAAAGACGGCCGAAATCGCACCGCCGGTTCCGCGGGCACAGTAATACAACATCGAAAGCAGTGTCCCCATATCCTCGGCCGTCGTTTGCATTTGTGGTGTGGGCTGAGTCGTTGGTTCCTCGACTGAATTGGCCGGTGTTACCAGGGCAATACCGCCTTCATCATCGTATGGCTTGACCATGAACGTATTTACCAGGCCCAGCCGCTGCATCGACTGCGTGACCAACGCCGCACCTAAATCAGGATCATCCTGGCCGGCGATGATGTTGAGAATGGCATTGGCACTGAGATTATCCGGCTGGACGACCAGTGTGTCTGAGATAAGCTTTTGTTGTGATAATGTCGGGCGATTATCTAAAACCCGGTACAGTTCCAAAACCAATGGTACTTTTAATAAGTCCATTCCCGACATGGCAATATCGGCATTGATGTTGATTTCCTGGCCTGTTTCCAATTCCAAAACAAAAACTGAGGATGCGCCGCCGGTTTGTTGGTCATAATCTTGCATTCGGTTAACCAGGAGTCGAGTAAGCAGGTTGATTTCTGGCCTTTCTGGTGATTGTGGTTCAATGATAAGGTGCGCTTCCCGGTCAACGGGACGATACATGGCCGCTTCCACGTCGGCAAAGCTGGCCTGGATGTTGGTACGTGTACCGGCTTCGCCAAATTGAAAACTGAGGGAGGAGGGAACCGGCTGCGGCGGCTGGGCCGGTTTGTCGTTAAGATTGGCGATTTCTTGCAGCAGTTCGCGCAGCGCTTCGCGGTCATGGGTGGCGGCCAGTGGCACCGGGGCTACTTCGATGGGGCGGCCCCACAAAAAGCCCCAGAACCCTGCCCAGAAATCTTGTTGTATGCGCTGAAAATCGGCTTCGCTCAGCATTGTTTCCCGGTCGAGGGTGAAATTGGCCTGGGCCGGGCTGACGTCGAATTTTTCTTCGCCGTGATAGATGGTGATGGGCGCTTCGATGTAGCGATTGTTAAGGAGTTCGCTGGCCTGATCGCGGGTCATACCGCCAACATCTACGCCGGCAACGGTCAGTCCTGCCGGGTAAAATTGGCGAAATCCGGCAAATTGGTACAGTTTGGCCAGCAAAAAGATGGTGATGCCGACCATGAGGGAGACGGTTAGCCATTGGCCTAATCCGGGGGAGGAACTTCGGTTCATGTGTGTGAAAAGGCTCCTTGGCGGTGGACTGCTGCCGCTGCCGTGACCGCATCCCGATGAAATGGCAGCAGGGGACCGGGCAGTTGATCAAACGAAAACCAACCGGCTTCAACGATTTCGCTGCTTAGTTGTAATGAGCCGCCATGTAGTTGGCCCAGGTAGGCGATGCCGAGATGGGGTGGGTTGGGCTGTTGCCCGGCGAGGATAATGGTGTTGAGAACGGCCGTTAACCCTGTCTCTTCCTTTAATTCCCGCAGCACACCTTCGACTGGTGATTCCTGCCGGTGAAGCCAGCCGCCGGGCAAGCCCCAGGGTGTATACGGATGAAAAACATGTCGCAGCATCAAAACCTGTTCTGCTTCATTCATTACAACCATTACCACCCCAATTCGGTGCCGGGGGACGACAAGGCGAATAGCCCATTTCATTAAACCATTTAACAGGGGCAGCTTCACCAATTGGGCAACCCTAAGCTTTTTGCTAGACGTTAAATTAGCCAAATTGAGACGATACTTCTCCTTTATCATCAAGACTTCCAAGAAAGCTAGATAAATTTGATTAAGATGGCAGTATAGCAAAAATGAGGGTGGAAGCCAGCCCGTAGGCATAAAATAGAGCTGATTCTCATACGTAAAAACCCAACTGCAACTTTCAGAAATCAGGCGCGTATAGGTGCACATATACAAACAGCGGAGGTATTTATCATGCCTGAAACAAAATTGACACGTAGTGAAACCGACAGGATGATTGCCGGGGTTTGTGGCGGATTGGCTGCTTACTTAAAGGTGGATTCTGTTTTGGTCCGTCTGGCTTTTGTCGTTTTATTATTTGCCAGTGGGATTGGCTTTCCCATTTACCTGATTATGTGGGTTATTATGCCCAGTGAGGCGAAGGCCGATAAATTGGGTTCGGAAGTCATCCATGACAATATTGAAGAGATGAGCGAAACGGTATCCAAGCGATTGGATCGGTTTGGCCGTCCCAACACGGTCGGCTTGGTCTTGATTTTGTTGGGAATCTATTTTTTGTTTAATCAATTTGGCTGGGCTGGTTGGCTGAATGCCATTTTCTGGCCGATGCTGATTATTGGTGCGGGTGTTTACTTGCTTTCACGCCGTGGTTGGTAAAATTTCTTGTTGAAACATGAGCCATCTCAAATTTTGGCTCAAATAAAAATGACCTGGCTTTTTGTCAGGTCATTTTGTTATGGAGTGAAAATACACAGAGAGTTAGAACTGAAAAGCGGCGCCGAGTTGTCTCGATGCCGCTTTCCAGTTCAATCTATCTTGAGCTGCTTGTGGCTTGCTCACCCATCTCCCTAACTTTTTACGGTTTTGGGAGATGGCTCATGTTTCTTATTTAGCTTGGAATTTGTGATTAACGACGACGATCGCGTCCACCGCCGCGACGGTCACCACCACGATTGCCGCCACCGCTGCTGCGTTTGGGTTGATCATTGGCTTGCGCCTCTTCCAGTGTCCAGCCTTCCAGCACTGCCTTACGTGAAAGCCGCACCTTGCCTTCCGGGCTGATGTCGGTCACCATAACCATAATCTCATCACCCAACTGCACTGCATCTTCCACCCGCCGCAGATGGTCTGAAGACAACTGCGAGATGTGAACCAGACCATCGGTGCCGGGAATAACTTCCACAAACGCACCAAAATCGGTAATGCGCACAACCTTACCCGTGTAAATTTCGCCTAATTCTGCTTCTTCCACCAACGATTCGATATGGTAAATCGCTTGCTCGGCCTTTTCGCCATCGACGCCGGCGACGAAAATCGTGCCATCTTCTTGGATGTCGATGGAGACTTCATACGTTTCCTCCAGACTGCGAATCATGGAGCCGCCCTTGCCGATAATTGCACCAATCTTCTCCGGGTCAATGGAGACAGTCATCATACGCGGCGCAAACGGGCTGAGTTCTTTGCGTGATTCGGCTATTGTAGCCAACATCGAATCAAGGATTTGTAAACGGCCGATGCGTGCTTGTTCCAACGCCCGGGCCATCACTTCTTGCGACAAACCGGAGATTTTGATGTCCATCTGCAAAGCCGTAATGCCAGCGGCAGATCCGGCCACTTTGAAATCCATGTCGCCGATATGGTCTTCCAGGCCCTGGATGTCGGTCAGGATGGCGTATTTGTCACCTTCACTGATGAGGCCCATCGCCACACCGGCAACCGGTGCTTTAATTGGTACACCGCAGTCCATTAAAGCCAGAGTGGAACCGCAGACGCTAGCCTGGCTGGTGCTGCCATTGGAGGAAAGCACTTCAGACACAACGCGGATCGTGTAGGGGAATTCTTTCTCGTCGGGGATCATTGGATACAAAGCGGTACGGGCCAACGCGCCGTGTCCAATTTCGCGCCGTTTGGGGCCGCGTAAGAACCAGGTTTCGCCAGTGGAGAAGGGGGGGAAATTGTAGTGGTGCATGTAGCGGCGGCTATCTTCCGGGGAAAGGCCGTCTAGCTTTTGGGCCTCACGAGGCATACCCAGTGTGGCGATAGACAGCACCTGGGTTTGGCCGCGACGGAACAGACCGGAGCCATGCACGCGCGGGATAATGCCTACTTCAGATGATAGCTCGCGAATGGTAGTGTAATCACGGCCGTCGGGGCGAATGCCATCGTTTAATATCCGACTGCGGATGCTCTTTTTCAGGTCGCTGGCAATGATTTCGCGAATGGCTTTGGGGTCGGCCAATTCATCTTCTTCCATGAAGCTGTTGACAATTTCTTCGCGTAGTTCGTCCATTGCTTCGTTACGGCCGTCTCTATCTATATGAGTGGCCACAACATCGTTAATTCGGCTGCCAATGCGACCTTTGACCGATGCCGTTAATTCGGCGTCCGTGTCGGCCAAGGCAATGGTGCGTTTTTCTTTACCGATAGCAGCACGCATTTCTTCCTGGATGGCAATCAACGGTTGAATCGCTTCATGGCCAAAGGCCAGGGCTTGAATCATAACATCTTCGGTTATTTCGTTAGCGCCAGCCTCGACCATGATGATGGCATCTTTTGAGGCGGCCATGCGCAAATCCAGGCTGCTCTCTTCCATTTCCGGGATGGTTGGGTCAGCGACAAATTTGCCGTTAATGTAACCGACACGAACCGCGCCAATTGGGCCGTTCCAGGGGACGTCAGATACCATCAAAGCGGCGCTGGCAGCGTTGACGCACATGATGTCCAGGTGGTGGATGTTGTCTGATGCCAATGAGGTAACGATGATTTGGACTTCATTGCGCATACCGTCGGGGAATAACGGCCGTAACGGACGGTCTGTCAAACGAGCAGCCAAAATGGCTTCTGTTGTGGCGCGGCCTTCACGACGGAAAAAGCTGCCGGGGATACGGCCGTCGGCATACAATTTTTCTTCAAAATCCACGCTCAACGGGAAGAAATCGAGTCCTTCACGTACCGTTTTTGACATTGTTGCCGTTGCCAGCAGCATACTATCGCCCATACGAATAGTCACCGCACCGCCGGCCTGTTCAGCCAGCTTGCCGGTGGCAAACGTCACGTCATGATTACCCAAACGGGTAGTAAAAGTTGATTCTGGTAACATTTAATATAATCCTCCGAGATTACGCCGTTCAAACCAGGCAAAGGCAGAAGCATGAAATCAGAAGGCAGAAGCTAAGATGGCACAGCGTCATGAAACAAGCCGTTTCAAACGCGCGATGGCAAACTTACATACTCGCAAACCTGCTTACATGCAAACTTAACCAGACTGTCTGGTTGAACTAAATTGTGGGACAAGGGGGGTTAGGGACTGGGGATTGGCTCATAAAGCTGGCCCATTCCAGTTATGAAACAATACCCAATTCCTAAACCTTGCTGTGTTGCCCCGAATGTAAAATAACGAAATAGGGGCGAAATCCAATTCGCCCCTACATTTCACGATAAATTAGCCACGCAAACCGAGTCGTTTAACGATCTCGCGATACCGTTCAGGATGCCGTTTGCGTAAATATTTGAGTAAACGACGACGTTTACCCACTAGCTTTAACAAGCCTCGGCGTGAACTTTGATCATGTTTATGAGCACTCAAGTGCTCTTGCAACTGTTTGATACGTTTGTCAAAAATGGCGATTTGTACTTCGGGCGAACCGGTATCACCATCGTGCGTTTCAAACTCTTTCATTAATTCGGTCTTTTCTGCCAAATCTAAAGGCATGATATTCCTCCATCAGAATAATAATTTGATATTGCCGAAAAGCCGTCGTGCCGATCAACGTCGTACTTTCCAGCGGACAATAAATTATAGCTCAGGTGTAAGGGGATGCAAGATTAAGAAAGCGCCCGCTGAAACGACTATTTCAACGGGCGTTCAAAATTAAATTTGAGTACACCGAAAAAAGTTCAACTTTTTGTCATTAATTGAAACTTTCTGCCGAGGCGAAAAGTTGAACTTTTGGTCTTGAAGGGCTTTTTTCGGACGAGTCGATTTTTTTATCTGCGGCGGCCACCGGTGAGTAAGAATACGTAATAAAGTAGGGTGCCAAGAGCGGCGATGGCTGAAGCGACATACGTTAGAGCCGCTGCATCCAATACTTTATCGACACCTTTAATTTCATCGCCTATCAAGATACCATTACTGACTAAAAGCTGCTTGGCGCGGCGGGTGGCGTCGAATTCAACCGGCAGGGTGATGAGGGCAAAGACAACGCTGGCGGCGAACAAAATCACACCTATCCAGGCCAGGGTTGTAAATTGGAGCAAAAATCCGCCTATGAAAACCCACGGCCCCAATGTGCTGCCAAACTGTACGGCCGGAACCAGGGCACTGCGAATGTTGAGCGGTACATAATGGGCGGCATCTTGTAAAGCGTGGCCCATCTCGTGAGCAGCCACGCCAGCAGCGGAAATGCTGGGTGTGCGGTAAACGTCGGTGCTGAGACGCAGTACTTTGCTGCGCGGATCGTAATGGTCGCTGAGGAAGCCGTTGGTTTCCTCAATGGCTACATCATACAGACCCTGGGCATCCAGCAAAGCACGGGCGACTTCAGCTCCGGTGACATTGCGCATGGTGCGCACGCGCGAATATTTATTGAACGCGTTTTTGACACGGGATTGTGCCCACAAGCCCAGGAGCAACCCGGGCAAGGCAAAAACCAGATAAAGCGGGTCGAAGAACATCTTTTTTCTAATCCTTTCTAATAACGATAGGCGCCGGTTTGGGCTGCCTTTTTTGTTGGTAAATTTTTTGCATCAAGCGCAGGAGATACAAACCTGTAAGTGCAGTTGGTATAACTTGTAACCAATGTTCCATTATAAAAGTTCCCATACGATATCTCCTTTGATAGAAATTTATACGCTCATTTTGGCATATTGTTGCCACTGTCGTCAATATGCTAATTCTGTTTCCAATGAACATCTTACTTTTAGGGTATTTAGATGACACCCAGATGAGAGGCGGGTATATTTGCCGGGCGAGGTGATGTTCGATGGATCCAAAAGAGATTGTACGGCAGGGATATGACAAGATTTCTTACAATTATCGGTCGGATAACGGCTGTTTCATGCCTTCTAACTATGCCGGTTGGTTAGCCGAACTGACGCCGCTTTTGCCGAAGGGCGCGCCGCTGCTCGAACTGGGCTGCGGCTGCGGCGTGCCGGTGGCCCAAATCCTGGCCCCGGATTACGATTATCTGGGTGTGGACATTTCGCCGGTGCAGGTGGAGCGGGCGAGAGGGTTGGTGGGAAACGGCCGTTTCCGCACCGCCGATATAAGCCAATTAACCTTCCTCGACGAACAATTCGCCGCCATCATCAGTTTCTATACAATTATCCACCTGCCGCTGGCCGAGCAGCCGGATTTGCTGGCCAATATTTACCGTTGGCTGCAACCTGGCGGCTGTTTCATGGCCACCGTTGGTCACACCGCTTGGACGGGCACCGAAGCTGATTGGCTGGGCGCGGCAATGTATTGGAGCCACGCCGATGAAGCTACTTACCGGCAGTGGCTGACTGATTTACACTTTGAGCTGTTGTGGACTCGTTTTATCCCTGAAGGAGAAGGCGGACACACGCTGTTGTTAGCAAGAAAAAGGAATTCTGATGAAAGTTGATGAGTTTGGCCTGCCGCGCAACCTGGGCGATGGGCTGCTGCTGCGCTGGGGGAGGCCCGAAGATGCTGAGGAATTAGGCCAGTTTAATGTGCGCATTCACAGTGATAATCCTGATGAGCCGCATCAGTTTTTGGCTCATTGGACGCACGATTTGATGAACGGCCGTCACCCCACCACCAAAGCCGATGATTTCACCGTCGTCATCGACCAGAACACCGGCAAGATTGTCTCCAGTCTCAATATTATCTCGCAAACCTGGGCCTACGATGGGATTGAATTCGGCGTAGGTCGGCCAGAACTTGTGGGAACCGACCCAAACTACCGGCGGCGCGGTCTGGTGCGCGCCCAAATGGAAGCCGTCCACGCCAAAAGTGCGGCTCGCGGCGAAATGGTGCAGGCCATCACCGGCATCCCCTGGTATTATCGCCTGTTCGGCTACGAAATGGGGCTGGATTTAGGCGGCAGCCGCCAATTTTTTTGGGGCCGTAAAGGTAATAACAAACCAGTCAAAAAAGAAGCTTACTCACTGCGCCCAGCCACGCTGGAGGACATTCCCATCCTGCAAACACTGTACCAGGCTCATTGTGCCCGCAGCCGGATTGTTCGTGTTCGTGACGAGACACTATGGCGTTATGAATTGATCGAAACCCACCCCGACTCGGAGACGCGGCGGGATATTTACATGGTTGAAACGACGGATGGTGATGTGGTCGCTTACTTTGAGTATAAGCAGTGGGGAACCGGTTTTATCGTGCGCGAGTTGGGCGTGCGGCCCGGCCATTCCTGGCGGGCGGTGGCGCTTTTTATCGCCCGTGTTCTGAAAATAAAGGCTGGCGAACTCAACAAAGGCCGCCCCAAACCGATTGACAATATCAGCTTCAATTTGGGTTATGATCATCCCGTTTACGAAGCATTAGGCCGGCAGCTGGAAAAGCAGATTCCAGCCTATGCCTGGTATGTCCGCGTGCCTGATTTGCCTGGTTTTTTGCGCCATATTGCCCCCGTATTAGAAAAACGGCTGGCCAACAGCGTGCTGGCCGGGCATAGCGGGGATTTGCGCTTGAATTTTTACCAAAGCCAACTGCGGTTGACATGGGAACGCGGCAAATTGGTGGAGATCGCTCCCTACGAAGTGGCCCATTTTTTTGATTATGGCGCTGCTTTTCCCGATTTGACATTTTTACAGCTTTTGTTTGGCTATCGGACGGCGGATGAGTTAGCGGCGGCGCGGGCAGACTGCGATATAGCGAATGAAACAACGGCCGTTATCCTCCTCAATATCCTCTTCCCCAAACAACACTCCTGCGTGGTAGGACTTGGTTAAATCATGAACAATCCCATTCACCCTTTTCTCGATTTTCAGGATGCCCTCATCCTCGACGGCGGGCTGGCCACCGAACTGGAAGCCCGCGGCTGCGATTTGCGCGACGAACTATGGTCGGCCCGGCTGCTGCTGGAAAATCCAGCCCTGATTCAGCAGGTGCACCTGGACTATTACCGGGCCGGGGCCGACTGCGGCATCAGCGCCAGCTACCAGGCCACCATCCCGGCCCTCATGGCTCGCGGCTTGAGCGAAGCCCAAGCCATCGAGCTAATTCGCCTCTCGGTGCAGTTGGTCATCCAGGCCCGCGACCAGTTTTGGGCTGAACCGCCCAATCGGCCAGGACGTTTACGTCCTATTGCCGCCGCCAGCGTCGGTCCCTACGGTGCGGCTTTGGCCGATGGCTCTGAATACACTGGTGACTATGATTTGGACGAAGCTGGCCTGGTCGAGTGGCACCGGCAGCGCTGGCACATTCTGGCCAACAGTGGAGCGGATATTCTGGCCTGCGAAACAATCCCTTCGCATAACGAAATGCGGGCGCTAGTCCAATTGATGGCCGAAACGCCGGAGGTGCCGGCCTGGGTTAGTTTTAGCTGCCGGGATGGCCAGCATATCAATGACGGTACATCCATTGCCGAGTGCGCTGCCTTTTTGGATGGGGTACAGCAGGTTGGTGCTATGGGTATTAATTGTACGCCGCCCAGCCTCATCCCCAGTCTCATCCGTGAAGTGCGTTCGATGACGCAGAAGCCCATTGTGGTTTATCCCAACTCCGGGGAAACGTATGATGCGGTGGATAAAGTGTGGATGGGCCAGTCGGTTCCGGCCGAGTTTGGCACATTCAGCCGGGAGTGGCGCAAGGAGGGGGCGGCGCTGATTGGCGGCTGCTGCCGAACCAGCCCGGCGCACATTCAACAAATTGCCGACCGGATGCGGCGAAGGTAAAGGTTATGTTTTTTGGTGAATTGGCGGCGATGGGAACGGCCGTGATGTGGTCGTTAACGGCCGTGTTCTTCAGCTATAGCGGGCGGCGCGTCGGTTCCGAAGTGGTCAACCGCAGCCGGCTGCTCTTCGCCTTCCTGTTCCTCTCCATCAGCCATTTGCTGCTGGAAGGCAGCCTGTTCCCGCAGCACGTGGAGGGGTTTCGCTGGTTCTGGTTTAGTGTTTCCAGTATTTTGGGCCTGGTTTTGGGCGACACCTTTTTGTTTCAAGCCTATGTTCTCATTGGCCCGCGCCTTTCCATGCTGCTCATGTCCACCGTTCCCATTTACAGCACCCTTTTTGGCTGGCTGTTGTTTGGCGAGACGGTCAGCGGCATCGAGATGACCGGCATTTTATTGGCTGTATTTGGTATCGGCTGGGTGGTCACTGAAAAACAGCATGGCCGGACTGTTGTCGAAAATAAGCAGTTCAAGGCGGGTATTTTCTTTGGTTTGTTGGGGGCATTGGGCCAGGTGGCCAATTTGGTGACGGCGCGTTATGGCTTGGTAGGTGGTTTTCCCAGTATCTCAGCCACGATTATCCGCATTTTGGTGGCGGTGGTGGTTATGTGGGGATTCGCGCTGCTGCGCGGCAAAATAGGCTACACGTTTAGCAAATGGCGTGATCGCAAAGCGTTTCCGGCGATGGTGGGCGGCGCGTTTGTTGGCCCGTTTTTGGGCATCTGGTTGTCGTTGATTGCCATCCAGTTAACGCGATTGGGCATTGCGGCAACGTTAATGGCTCTGCCACCGGTTTTGTTGATTCCGATTGAGTATTTTGTGTATAAAAAGCCGATTAGTGTACGGGGGATGGTGGGAACGGCCGTGGCCATTGCCGGAGTCGCCTTGATTTTCTTGCCGCAGTAAATTGGTAATTGGTTGCTGGCAGTTGGTCGGGTTTGCCGGCAACCAGTATCTATTCCGGCCAGCCTTCACTGCCCACCAGCGGCACAAATGCCACCGGTCCAAAATTCTTCCGCTTAAACTTATCTTGACTGAGGCGCGTCAGCTGAATTAAATCTTGGCGGCGCTGCATTTTGCCGACGGGCATGACCAGCCGGCCGCCAACGGCCAATTGCTGGCGCAGTGCGGTTGGGATGGTTGGTCCGCCGGCCGCGACGATGATTCCGTCAAAGGGCGCATGTTCCGGCCAGCCCTGGGTGCCATCGCCATGATGAATAAAAATATTCTCGCAGCCAATCGTTTTCAAACATTCCTGGGCGTAATCGATTAGGATTTGATGGCGTTCGATGGTGTAAACTGCCTTGACCAACTGGCTCAGGATGGCGGCGGCATAGCCGGAGCCGGTGCCAACTTCCAGGACACGATGTTCAGGCTTGAGTGCCAGCAGACTGATCATCAGCGCCACGACATATGGTTGGGAGATAGTCTGGTTGGCGGGGATGGGCAGTGGGTTGTCTTGATAGGCCATTTCTTTGTATGCGGCATCTACAAAGGCTTCACGGGGGATGGTGTTCATGGCCTGGAGAACGGCCGTGTCTTTAATCCCACGCTCCTTTAATTGGGTCAATATCATGTTGGCCCGCATTGCTGAAAAATCGTACGCCTTAGACATGATCTATTCATACCATTTGCCAACGGGAGATGCAAGCAAATCGCCTTGATAAATGATACGAAATCGGGTTTTGAATGAAGGGTGGACAAAATAATTATTTTTAGCATATAATTAGTTCGATTTAATAGATTCCGTCTGGATTCAGTTCTTCGATTGATTCACAGTATGGAGAGTTCGTTTTTAGGAGAAAGTAGACCGTTGAGTAAGAAACTTTTTGTAGGTAATCTGTCCTTTAATGTAACAGAGGACGAAGTTCGTGAACTGTTTTCAGAGCATGGAACAATTGAGTCGTTGGCCTGGATTACGGATCGGGATACCGGTCGTTTTCGTGGATTCTGTTTCATTGAAATGGATGAAGGCGCCGCAACCAGTGCGATAGCTGCATTGGATGGCCAGGATTTTCAGGGTCGCAGCTTACGCGTGAATGAAGCGCAGCCGCGTGAAGATCGTGGCGGCGGTGGTCGTCGTGGCGGCGGTGGTGGTTTTAACCGTGGCGGCGGTGGTGGTGACCGTCGCGGTGGTGGTGACCGTCGCGGCGGTGGTAATCGTGGCGGCGGCGACCGTGGTTATGGCGATCGTAACTGGTAGTTGTTGAATCGGTTCGAATAAAATGAAACGGCCGTTTCCTGTTTGGGAAACGGCCGTTTTTTATTCCTCTCATTGTGCCTGCTCAGGCATCTACCTCAAAAATTTGTTTTTTTAAGTCGTTGATTGGGCCAGTCTGTTTGCCAACTTACCTAATTTGTGCCATTCCTGCCGGAAAATATAAACGACAGCCAGCGATTGCAGCCAGGGCACTTCACAATGGGGGTCTGCTGCCAATTCTTCAAAAACAGCCAGCGCTTGGTCATCTGTGCGCCGTGATTTAACGTACTGCATTGCCATTTGCTGCAAATAAACTTTGCGCTCATGCTGATTATGTTTAACTTGCTGTTTTTGTAATTGGCCTGTTTGGACAAGATTGGCCACCCGCCGGATTGTTTCGATAAATTCATCTGACGTTACCGGCTTAATCAAATATCCTTTTGCACCGACAGACATAGCCCGGCGTAATATTTCGCTGTCCCGTTCCGCTGAGATAACAATGCAGCCAATGCCAGGTTGAATTTTGAGCATTTGCTCAATAGCCGTTACCCCGTCCATTTCCGGCATGCTCACGTCCATCAACGCAATATCCAGTTTTTGTTTATGTGCGATTTCAACCGCTTCACGGCCGTTCTGGGCAATGGCGACCAATTTTGCTTCAGGAACCATAGTCAACATCAACCGGGTACTACGTCGTGTTTCCATGACGTCATCGGCAATCAGCACCCGAAGCTGGTTTTTCTGACTCATATTATCCCCATTGTGTTAGGCAGCATAAACTTCCAAGACTTAGATAGTACACGACGAATTAAAAATTACAAAATCCTCTATCGGGGGAAACAGTACAGTTTTCAGGATGATTTGATCAATTGCCTTAAGCGTATAACATGAAGAACTGTCAGTAGAGATTGGTTCTTACCGTTCACCCTCGATAGGACTTTGGTACTATTATAACGGAAAATTGCGGGCATGAAAAAGCCAGGAATGGCAAAGGGACATTCCTGGCGAATTGGTTAAATTTTGTTCGTATTAAGGAATCGTTTACAAATAACTTTTCAAAAAGAAAACGATTCCTCTCAAGCAAGCACAGTTTTTTCCACTCAAAATGCACAAGTTAAAAACTGCGCTTGCCTAAGCTTCAATGCCTGATTGAATTTGGTCTATTGAAAACCCGGGGACTGACCCAATAAATGTTCTTTCCATTGCCGCTTTTTGTTGTTCAAGCGTGGCGACACGGCGTTCTTCGGCTCGATTGAGCTGCCATAGGACGAAACGGACTCGTTTGGCCATGGCGGTGGACATGTTCCACATCAAGCGGGTGCCTAAAACGGCATCATCTTCACACAAGGCCAACAGTTTTTCGCGGTTGATAGTGAGCAGCGTAACGCCTTCAGGCCCGGCAATCAGATCGGCGCTGCGCGTTCCCTGGTCGAACATGGACAACTCACCGGTGATTTGTCCGGGCTTTAGATTGGCCATATGCTGCATTTGTTGATGGGTGTGCAGGCGGGGTTCGATGCCTTCGGGGTCTTTCCACACTTCTACGATGCCGGATTGGATGATGTACAGTTCGTAGCCGACGTCGGCGGCGTGAACGATGGTCTGGCCTGGTTTGAAGGCTTTGCGCTGCAATTGAGCGGCCAGTCGGGTGCGTTGGGCCAGGTTCAAGTCGTTGCCAATATCAGAGTGGGCCAGGAATTGGGCGGTTTCGTCTATCTCGACCAGTTCTTCTTCGGTAACGGCCGTATACAACTGATCACTAAACCGGGGCAGTCCCAAATAAGCCGCTACCTGCCGCCGTGTGATTTCGGCGGCTTCAAAGTGGGGCCAGTGGCCGGCTTTAGGCAAAATGCGCAAGTCCGCCCCCGGCCATTCATCGGCCACCACGCCAGCATCGCGCAGGGGAACCGTGTTGTCTTCTGCGCCCCATAGAATAAGCGTGGGCGTTTCAATTGAGCTTAAACGG
>JBNKZT010000095.1:0-18021 GCA_050301775.1 Promineifilaceae bacterium (SeqCode) | reverse complement strand
ATTGGCGTTGGTTGGCCATCTTCTCTTGTTGCAAAATACGCACATACCCGTGAGGTTCGCCTTTCTGCTTTGTGCAAAGCAGTAGATATGCTTTGCGGGGGCATTGTGAATAAGCTACTAAAAAGTTAGTTGAGATAATCTTGTTCATGCTTTCCATACTCCTTAAAATGCAAAAAGCATTCGCTTCGTCGGCGAATGCAAGCCGTAAATTTGCTATTCAGCTTAAACGAATAAATTTATAGAATGCAATGGCGAGAAATTTGTGCCGTATCTTCACATGAACGTCACCAACCGCACCGAAACCAGGCGCTGGTATCTGGAAAATCAAGCCTGGCGCAAATTTTGTCGGTTTTTGACGTGAACAAAGTTGTTTTCCCTCTGGACATGAGCAAGGAGGATCAAGCAGAACGGCCGTTTCTCCCCTACCCTATCAATAACAAATCACGACGGGGAAAACCCGCAAGGAGAAACACATGAAATACCAACTGCAATCCATCGGCACAGTCCAGCGCCCTGAAAGCGGCCTCATCCTGCAAATTGCCGAGCCATTCCGCCCTGCTCTTAAACAACTAGAACATTTCAGCCACGTCATCGTCCTGTGGTGGGCTGACCAGGAAGACAACGATGAGGGCCGCAGCGTCATACAATGCCACCCGCCCTACGCCGAAGATTATCTCACTGGCATTTTCGCTACCCGCTCGCCGCAGCGCCCCAACCCCATCGGCATGACCACCTGCGAAATCAGCGGCGTTGATGAAGAAAAAGGCATCGTTCAAATTGTCAACATCGACGCCTTTGAAGGCACACCCATCATCGACTTGAAAGGCTATTTCCCCGTCTGCGACCGCGTCAAAGATGCCCACATCCCCGATTGGCTCGATTGGGGCATCGAGTGGCTGCCCGACGAAGGCATGGGCTTCTTTGAAGAATATGAAGAAGCGTGATAATTTTTAGTCTATGAATAGTTAATTTATCCACAGATTACGCAGATTTCACAGATTTTGCCCCTCATCTGCGTAATCTGTGAAATCTGTGGATTAAATTTAGAGGTATCATGGATTGGGAACCGACATTTATCGACAAACCGCAAACAAAACTTATTGGGTTTAGTTTCTTTGGCGACCCGCTGCGTTTGAGTCCCGGCTGGACAGAAGACAATGAAATCGGCCTGCTTTGGCAGCGGTTTTTGCGTTATCTGGAACAGCACGGCGAACGCGCTGGCCCAGCCATCAAAAATCCCGGCATTTTTTACGAAGTGCATATTTACAACGAAGAAACCCAGGAAAAGGGCCTTTTTGAGGTCTTTGTGGGCGCAGAATTGGCCGATGCCAGCCAGGCGCCGCTGGACATGCTCATCAAGGTGTTACCGGCCACGACCTATGCCATTTTCACGATTCATGGAGAAGCAATTGTCGGCGATTGGCCAATGCAAATCTACGGCGAATGGCTGCCCCAATCCGGCTACGAACTGTCGCATCAATATCATATTCAGTACCACACCGGCCAATTTAAGGGCATGGATCGCCTGGCTGAATCCAGCCTGGATGTGTACATCCCCGTCCAACCCAAATAAGCCATGTTAAACCTGGAGCCGATGAGTACGGCCGTTACCTTCATCGAAGACCACCTGCAAGAAAACATCAAAGTCGCCGACATGGCCGATGCCGTATCCTTCTCCCTGTTCCACTTTTGCCGCACCTTCAACAAAATCGTCCACCACACCCCCTACGACTACCTCATCCGCCGCCGCCTGTCCGAATCCGCCCGGCTCCTACTCGAAACCGACCAGCGCATCACCGACATTGCCTTTACCTTCCAATTCAACAGCCTCGAAACCTATTCTCGTGCCTTCAAACGCCTGTTTCGCCAACTGCCCAGTGAGTGGCGAAAGAGCAGCATCCAACACGCCTACCGCATCATGCCCCGGCTGACGCCGGCCCATTTAGAGCAGCGCAACCAGCCAGACTTCATTCGCCACAAACCGGCCCACCGGGAAGCAATGTCACTGGCCGGGTTAATGAGTTGGATTGATGGCGACGAACAAGCCGCCACGTCTCAGTTGTGGACCAATCTGGTGGCAAAATTAAATCAGCCGCCCCCAAACACGTGCTGTGGGATAAAATGGTTATGCGAAAATGCGGTGCGATCTGCTCATTTTTACATGGCGGGGGCAGAAATTGAGCCAACTGAGTCGTTGGTGATGAAAATAGTGCCTGCGGGGATGTACGGCCGTTTCCAATCCCCCAGTCTCTACGCCACCCGCCAACTCGCTCTCGACTACATCATCCACACCTGGCTGCCCCAATCAAACTTAACATTGTCCCATCCCTTCATAGTAGAACGGCACGATAATTTCCCTGATTTTGCAAACCCATCATGCGGAGAAATATTTGTGCCAGTGCAAAACGAATCTTAACCTACCCAGACAGGTAGTCGTTCCCACCCACCCCGACAGCCCATAAACTCCCCATTCCCATGTTCTATAAGGTAGACCATCCTGCTACACTGATTGTGAAATTAGTCACAAGAACAGATGGAGCGAAGGAATATGGGAACACAACCCGATCGGAACATCGCCTTAGAATTAGTCAGGGCCACCGAAGCCGCCGCCTTAGCCGCCGCTCGCTGGGTCGGACGCGGCGAAAAAGAAGAAGGCGATCAAGCGGCCGTAGACGCTTTTCGCATCATGCTCGGCGCTGTAGACATGGATGGCGTTATCGTCATCGGCGAAGGCGAGAAAGATGACGCCCCCATGCTGTTCAACGGCGAAAAAGTAGGCAACGGCAGCGGCCCCGCCGTCGATGTCGCTGTAGACCCTGTCGAAGGCACCACCCTCTTAGCCAAAGGCATCGACAACGCCGTCGCCATCATCGGTCTGGCCCCGCGCGGAACCATGTGGGACCCCGGCCCGGCCTTCTACATGAACAAAATCGTCGTCGGCCCTGAAGCGGCCGGCAAAGTTGACCTGGACGCTCCCGTCGCCGACAACATCAACGCTATCGCCCAGGCCAAAGGCATTGACGTTAGCGAAGTAACCGTCGTCGTCCTGGATCGCCCCCGCAACGCCCAACTCATCGCCGACATTCGCGCCGCCGGCGCCCGCACCAGCCTCATCACCAACGGCGACGTCGCCCCTGCCCTCATGGCCACCCTGCCCGACACCGGCATTGACGCCGTTATGGGCATCGGCGGCACGCCCGAAGGTGTCATTACCGCCTGCGCCATGCACGGCATGGGCGGCGACATCCAAGGCCGCCTCGCCCCCCAATCGGTCGATGAAATGCAGCGCATTTTAGACGCAGGTATGAATTTGCAACGCAAATTAGGCATCAACGACTTTGTTGCTGGCAATGACCACTCCTTTGCCGCTACCGGCATCACCAGAGGCAACTTTTTACGCGGCGTCCGCTACACTGCCACCGGCGCCGTCACCCATTCCCTCGTCTCTCGTTCTCGTTCAGGAACCTGGCGTTTGGTCGAATCACACCACCGCTGGGATAAATTAAGCGCAATTAGCGCCGTACCTTATCGTTAAAAGTGAAACGTAAAACGTGAAGCGTGATAAATCACCAGTTGTTTCACGTTTCACGCATAAACAAGGAGAAAACAATTATGTCTGATTCCACCCCAACCCCTGAAACCCCCGCAGAAGGCAAAGCCCTGTTCAACGCTGGCGTGAATGACTACAGTGCTGAAGGGCGCGACTATTGGAGTCCCGGCTACAAGCCAGATACCAATACACAGGTGATTGCTGCGTTCCGCATTACGCCGCAAGAAGGCGTATCGTTCGAGGAAGCCGCTGCCGCTGTAGCCGCCGAATCGTCCTTTGCTACCTGGACAAACGTTTGGTCCGACTACCTCGTAGACCCGTCCCGTTACTCGGCGCGCACCTACGAAATGAAACCCGTTCCCGGCAAACCGGATCAGGTTATGGCTTACATCGCCTACCCGAATGAATTATTCGAAGATGGTTCGATGGGCAACCTGATGTCATCCATCGTCGGGAACGTCTTCGGCTTCAAGCCCCTGCGCGCCCTCCGTTTGGAAGACCTTTACTTCCCGCCTTCCTTGCTTGCCACCTTTCAGGGGCCACCACACGGTATCGCCGTCGAGCGCGACCGCATGGATAAATACGGCCGTCCCTTCCTGGGCGCAACGATGAAGCCGAAACTCGGTCTCTCAGCCAAAAACTATGGCCGTCTTGTGTACGAAGCCTTGCGCGGTGGTTTGGATTTCACCAAAGATGATGAGAACATCACCTCGCAACCCTTCATGCGCTGGCGGGATCGCGCCGAGTTTGTGATGCACGCCGTCAAACAGGCAGAAGCCGAAACAGGCGAGCGCAAGGGTCACTATCTCAACGTCACCGCTGGGGACATGGAAGAAATGTACGCCCGCGCCGAATTCGCCAAAGAACTTGGCTCCCGAATCATCATGGTGGACTTCCTAATCGTTGGTTTCACTGCCTTCACTTCACTTTCCAAGTGGGCGCGTAAGAACGGGATGCTGCTCCATGCCCACCGTGCCTTGCACTCAGTCATTGACCGCCAGCCGAATCATGGCATCAACTGGCGTGTTCTGGCCAAGATGGCTCGAATCGTCGGCGCCGACCACCTGCACAACGGAACCGTCGTTGGCAAACTCGAAGGCGACCGCGCTTCCACCATCGGCATCAACGAAATGATGCGCGAGACCAGGGTCGCCACCGTTGATCAATGCCCGGGTCACCACTTTGACCAGCCGTGGCTTGACATGCCGGCGATGATGCCCGTCGCTTCCGGCGGTATCCATGTTTGGCATATGCCCGAATTGCTTTCTATCTTCGGCGATGACGTCGTCTTGCAATTCGGCGGCGGTACTGTCGGTCACCCGTGGGGCAGCGCCGCTGGTGCAACCGCCAACCGCGTGGCGCTCGAAGCGTGTGTTCTGGCTCGTAACGAAGGGCGTGATTTGATTAAAGAAAGCAAAGACATCCTCATCGGCGCCGCCCGCCATAGCCCTGAACTGCGCGCCGCCATGGAAACTTGGAAGGACATCACCTTCGACTTCGATTCTGTGGACGCATTGGATGCGTAAAAACCAACCTCCGGGAGGCTTCACAAATGGCCTCAATCATATTTGAAACCTCCCGGAGGTTTATTTACACGAGGAGAAACTACTATGAAAACCGAAACTTTTTCTTACCTGCCTGATTTGACCGACGAACAGATTGCTAAACAGGTGCAATACTTTCTGGATAAAAATTGTGTGCCTGGCATCGAGTTCAGTGAAGCTCCCAACCCCGCGCTTGCGTACTGGAACTGGTGGAAACTCCCCCTCTTCGAGGCCACTACACCCGCTGAGGTGCAAGCCGAATTGGAAGCCTGCAAAAAAGCGCACCCCAACGCTTACATCAAAGTTACCGCTTACGACAATATGCAACAACGCATGGTAATGGCGTTTGTTGTCTCCAAGCCCCAGTAACTTAAGGACACCCCGGTGGCAGCCGTGCGTGTTGCCACCGGGCGCCCAGAGCATTTCGCTGGAAGAGGCGGCCAAGAACAGCCCCGAACTGCGCGATGCGATGGAATTGTGGGCTGACGCGAAGTTTGACGTAGAGAAATGATTTAGGTACTGGAGTCTGGCGAAAATAAAATTTCAGTCGAGTGTAGGGGCATGGCGACGCCATGCCCCTACCAGAGAGGAATTCAAAAAACGCCAGTGTCCAGTTAGGTAAACAGTCATCCATAATCGGTGATCGGATTTACTGATCGCTGATTACGGATGAAGGATAAGGAGGAACACCATGCAACGACCAATCGTTTTAGGCATTGTAGGCGACAGCGCCGCCGGTAAGACAACCATAAGCCGGGGGATGACTCATATTTTGGGACAGGATCGTTGTACGCACGTTTGTACGGATGATTATCATAAGTATGACCGGCAAGAACGGGCCGAAAACAAAATATCGGCTTTGCATCATGATGGCAATTATCTGGATATCATGATGCTGCACATGGAGCGGCTACATTACGGCCAGCCGATTTTGAAGCCGAAATATGATCATTCGAATGGATCATTGGTAAGGCCGGAATACGTCCAGCCCGGCGAGTTCGTCATTGTGGAGGGGCTGCTGGGCTATTCCACAGAAGTGATGCGCGGCTTTTATGACGTGAAGGTCTATCTGGCCCCCAATGAAGACCTGCGGACGGTTTGGAAGATTAATCGGGATACGAGCAAGCGGGGGTATACGGCCGACCAAGTCCGCGAAGCCCTGCAACGACGTGAACCGGATTCAGAACAATTCATCCGGCCGCAGCGAATACATGCCGATATTGTCGTCAACTTTTATCCGCCAAAAGAGGTCAGTGCGGAGGAAGCCGGTTCGCACCTGAACGTGCGGTTGATCTTGCGCCCGACCATTCCCCACCCCGACCTGACTTATTTATTGGAAGGTGATAACGGCAGCGGTATTCGTTTGGAGTTGTCGCGGGATCAGGGTTTACCGGTGGATATTTTGGAAATTGATGGCAGTGTATCCGGCGAACAGGCCCACCGATTGGCCAGCGCTATTTGGAAACACATGCCGGAGCTGCGCCCCGAAGATGATTCGCAGTTTGGCAATTATTTTGACGGTAAAGTGGATCAACACAGCCATCCGCTGGCCCTGACACAGCTTTTGATCACGTATCATGTTCTGCGTAAGTACAAAAATTTGTCCCGTATGCCTTTTGCGCCGCCGGTAGCCGCCTTAACCCGGCAGGCCACACATGCCGCCGTGATAACACAGGGCAGTGTAGATTGAAAACCGCTCAAACGGTGTTAAGATTGGCTCTTTTGAGGAGTTCACATGGGCGATGGCGCACCACCATGAATGAAACCCGTAAGTCGGATTGGCAATCCGACCTACATTTACAGAGGAGACGACATGAGCGCAAGCTCAACACCATGAATGAAAACCGCAGATTTCGCAGATGAAATAATCTGCGAAATCTGCGTAATCTGTGGATTATTTTCGAAGGAGAATATAACGATGAATCCCCTTAAACTTGCGCCTTCCATCCTCTCGGCCAACTTTGCCCGGCTGGGCGATGAAGTGGCTGAAGCGGCCTCGGCCGGTGCTGAATATATCCACATTGACGTGATGGACGGCCATTTTGTCCCCAATATTACGATTGGGCCGCTAATTGTGAAGGCATTACGGCCGTTAGCCGACCAAACCGGCGTTATCCTGGACGTGCACCTGATGATCGAAAACCCCGGCCAGTACGTGGCCGACTTCGCCAGGGCCGGGGCCGACATCATCACCGTACACGTCGAAGCGACCGCCCATCTGCACCGCGTCGTCCAATCCATCCGTGAAGCAGGCGCCAAACCCGGCGTCACCCTCAACCCGGCCACGCCGCTGGCCACGCTGGAAGAAATTTTGCCCGACGTGGATTTAGTTCTAATCATGTCTGTTAACCCTGGCTTTGGCGGGCAATCCTATATCCCCGGCAGCACCGACAAAATCCGCCGCCTGCGCCAGATGCTCGACGCCATCGGTTCCACGGCCGATTTAGAAGTGGACGGCGGCATCAAACCGAACAACGCGGCCGAAATCGTGGCCGCCGGGGCTAACGTCCTGGTCGCCGGCAGTGCCGTTTTTGGCGGGCCGCAATCAATTACAAAAAATATTGCCGATTTCCAACAGGTGCTGGCTCAATGAGAGTTGACTCCGTTTATCGCGGCGTGCTGCTTGCTTTTCTCTTTTTGGAGAATCCAATTGCGGGCAGCGCGTACATTTTCTATTTCCAGGCCTAGTTCAGCCGGTACATCGTCGGATCGATTCCAAAATTGACGCGGCTGGTAAATCTCTAGTCGTGCGGCGTAATAACGGGCATGACGGTCACGGGCTTCTACGATGGCGGTTGATAACCGTTCGTCCCCAATCTGAAGGGAGGCATCGTGGTTTAATGCTTCAAAGGCGTAAAATCGGATCAATTCGTGCATCTCGTAGCAGGTAACGGCCGTTTCCCCTTGCATTACCTTCACTACCTGTAAAAACGATTTGTCCACCAAAGCACCCAACATCGGCAAAGAAACCCCCGTCACAGCAGCGGCCGCATTCCGGCTAAAAACCCCCTGAAAAACAGCCAGCCGGCTTAATACACCCCGCTCATCACTCGACAGCAGCCGCCAGGAATAATCGAAAACCGATTGCAACGACTGATGGCGCGCCGGAATATCACGCCAACTTGTCGCCAGTATCTCGTAGTTGCGCATGATTTCCTGGGCGATTTCGGCACAAGTTAAAACCCGCACCCAGGTTGCCGCCAGTTCAATCGCCAGGGGGAAGCCAGCAACTGATTGACAAATACGCACAATGTCGGTGACATCAGTTCCGTTCACGTCAAAGTCAGACCGAATACGCTGGGCGCTTTGGATGAACAACTGAACAGCACTGTATTTTTCTAAATCTGGGTCGGCTACGGCCGTTCCCAATCCAGAACTGCGCGAAGGCAGCGCCGGATACTGCATCCCCTTAATTTCATAAACCCACTCACCCTGTAAATTCAACCGTTCACGAGAAGTGAGCATCACCTGAACAAACGGGGCATTTTTAATCAGTTCGGCAATTAACGGTGCACCAGAAATCAAATGTTCAAAATTATCAATGATTAAGAGGAGGCGTTTGTCGCGCAAAAAGTTGAGAAACTGGGCTTTTGGCTCGCCCTCAATGACGAAGTTAGGTTGAACGACATTGATGATGCTGGAAATGATAAGATCGGGTGAATCTACGGTATCCAAAGAAACAAAGAATGTGCCGTCAGGGAAAATTGGCATTCTTTTTTCTGCAGCCCTGATGGCCAGCCGCGTTTTGCCAATCCCGCCAGGCCCCACCAGGGTCAATATCTGGCAGTCGGGATCATCCAATCGTTTTAGAATTGCTGCCAATTCCCGCTTCCGGCCTAAAAAAGGTGTGGGCGGTGCCGGAATGTTGGTTGGTGACACAGGCTGCGCTTCGGTATGCGGGAGTGGGGAAACGGCCGTTTCATCACCAAACAATTGCCCCAAAAAAAGCGACGGATAAGGATGATTGGCACTGGTTAAAAACTTGGCTGCCCAATTAGATGAAAACCCACCGCGCTGCACAACAGCCCGTGTTAAACTCTCCAAATCAGCCATCTTTGCCGGTAGATTCCCTTTACGCCAATATTCAATGGATGCGCCACCCCGCTTACCCAAAGCATAGCCCAACTCATCCTGTACAGCCTGGACACTTTTCGATTCACGATGCCGAATCTGGTAAATTGCTTCTGTCAACAACTGAGCAAACAAGTTGGCGGCGGCGTTGGTCATAAGTCAGCTCTCGATTCCGAATATTCGGAGTAAATTCGGAACCTTTTTCTACATAATCTGCGGCTGAAGATAATATACTATCCCTACATTTTTCATATCGTAACCAAAAGACAGCAAATCCACACGAAAATATGGGGACTATTTTCGTAAACGGATTATTTGTCGTTTTCTTGGTCTACATAAGCAGTGTGTTTAATAGTATACATTATGCGTCTTAAAAACAACGAATTTTACCTTTTAGCACACATCTGGCGATTCTCAATCAAGCCCCTTTTTACGATTCCCACCCCACATATTCCAAAAATAATGTCCCTAAATTTATCTCAGGTAGGAGGAAGATAGTAGTATGTCTACGTCCAAAGTTTTTCGTATTGTTGTGATACTGGCTTTATTCATGGCCGGCGCCTGGCTGTTGTTTCAATCGGGCGATTTAGCCCCGGAAACGGCCGCCCGGCAAGAAGCAGTGCAGTTAGCCCTAGCCCCCGGCCGTACAGGCAGCGGCGCCGACACGGCCGTTGATTCGGGTCAAGAAAACCTGGTCACATACGGCCAGTCAGCCGCACCGGCTATCGTCGATGTGCTGACCTTGCCCAGTCAGCCAGCAGAAGTTGATCGTCTAAAACAGGCTTATGAAGCGGGTCTGGCCGACATGGAACTAAATGAAGGGCCAGTCAGCGATGCCGCATTCCTGGCCATGGTTGAGGAATCAAAAAAGCAAGGCGTTGATTTATCCATCCAAAACTATAATGTTAGCCAGGAACTGAGCCAGGCAAACGCCATTCAGGCCTTGGGCATGCTGAACGCTGGTGCAAGTTTCAAATCCATCGACTATACGCAGTCACAACAAGGTGTTCCGCCAGACCCGGACATTATGGTCGGTAAAGATCACATTGTCGTTGGCGTCAACACCAGCTTCCAAATTTTTGACAAAACCGGTACCAGTCTGGTCGGCCCTACCCTTTATGAAACTTTCTGGGGCAACAATTGTGCCACAGGCGCCAGCACTGTCGTCATGTTTGATCCGTATTCTGGTTATGATGAGGAAAATGGCCGTTACGTCATGGGTATCACGGCTTATGATACGGCCGTTAACGGCGGGGACAACGGGTGGGCCTGTATCGCCGTCTCCCAAACCGACAGCGCCACCGGCCAATGGTACCTCTACTCCTTTGATGGCAACCCCGGCACAGGCACAGATTACTTCTTCGATTACCCCCATATCGGTATCGGACAGGATGCCCTTTTCCTGGGGTCCAATATGTTCGGCACTTCTTTCGTACGCAATCATGTCTTTGCCTTCGATAAAGATGCAATGTATGCTGGACAAACTGCCAATTCAGTTAAAATTAACGTCGGCAGCAACAACTTCACCATCCAACCCGCCAAATTAAAAGGCTACTTAACTGGCGGCTGGCCGACCAACGCCAATGAGCCTCATTACTTTGTAGATGCTCAATATGGCAACAACCAAAACACACTCACCGTTTGGGCCTTCTCCGATCCTTGGGGGACGCCTTCTTTTACTTCGGTTGGTACTGTAACAGTTAACAGCTACAGTTTAACCGTGGACCAGCCGCAACAAGGCGGCAGCAATATTCAAGGTAACGACAATCGACTGCTCGATGTCGAATACTGGGGTGGGAAATTGTGGGCCACCCATGCCATTGGCTGTAATCCCGGTGGCGGCACCGTCAATTGTGTCCGTTGGTACGAAATCGATATCAGCAGCGGTACACCCAGTTTGGTACAGCAAGGAACCTTCTCCAGCGGCAGCACCTATCGCAGCTTTCCTGATCTGGGCGTGAATGCCTGCGGCGACATGATGGTCGGCTATACGATGACCAGCAGCAGCATGTACCCCAGTGTTTACGTGGCCGGTCGTGAAGCCGCCGATGCTGCCGGTACACTGAAGAATGAAACACTTGTCCACGCCGGCGAAGATTATTACACTGCTTATGATAGTGTACCGCGCCGCTGGGGCGACTACACTGGTATGGCAATGGATCCGGACGGCGTAACCTTCTGGTACCTGGGTGAATATTCCCGTAACCAGGCCACCGCCCGTTGGTCCACCTGGGTTTCGGCCCACACTTGGTCAGATTGTAACGTGGGACCAACCCCAACACCCGGCCCAACAGCCACCGCCACCAACACGCCGCTGCCAACAAACACGCCCGGCCCGATAACCTGTACCACCTACAACAGCACCGACGTGCCCAAGACGATTTCCACCAGCGGGACGCCCAGCGTCAGTTCTGTCTTGAGCGTCGCCGGCGGTACGATTGCCGACGTAAATGTGTTGAATCTGAACGGCACGCACACCTGGATTAACGACCTGGACTTTAACCTGAGCAGCCCGCAAGGAACGGCCGTGCAAATCATGGCCCGCTCCTGTTCCAGTCAGGATAACTTCAACTTGAATCTGGATGACGAAGCCGCAGCCGGCAGTTGGCCCTGCCCACCGACAGACGGCGGCACCTACCAGCCCAGCAACCCCCTGTCTGCCTTTGACGGCCAGAACAGCACGGGTACCTGGACGCTGACTGTGAATGACAATGCCAATCTGGATGGCGGCAGCCTGAACGGCTGGAGTTTGGAAATCTGCACCGAAGGCGGCGCAGCTCCCACTAACACACCGGTTCCGCCAACAGCCACGAACACGGCCGTACCACCGACGGCCACCAACACACCGCTGCCGGGACCAACCAATACCCCAACCAACACACCAATCCCGCCGACAGCAACGAACACGGCCGTGCCGCCTACCGCCACCAACACACCCGTGCCCGGCGGCAGTGAAATCATCTACATGAGTTCAACTACAAGCGGCAACGTTGGCTTCGCCTTCAATGATGAAGACATTGTGGCTTACGACACGGGTACAGGTACCTGGTCGATGTATTTCGACGGCTCCGACGTGGGTGTCACAACCGACATCAATGCCTTTACGCTGTTGTCAGATGGTTCTATCCTCATGAGCTTTGACAACACGACAACCGCCGGCGCCGCCGGTTCGGTCGATGACTCGGATATCGTGCAGTTCACCCCCACCTCAACCGGAACGAACACAGCCGGCACGTTTAGCTTCTTCTTTGACGGTTCTGACGTGGGCCTGACAACGAGCGGCGAAGACATTGATGCTATGTCAGTTTCTACGGATGGTAAGTTGGTGATCAGCACGACCGGCTCTTACAGCGTAACCGGGGCTTCTGGCGCAGATGAAGACCTGATCATCTTCACTGCGACAGCCTTTGGCTCTACCACCAGCGGGAGTTGGGCACAGTACTTCGATGGTTCCGATGTGGGGCTGAATAATGCCAGCAGTGAAGACGTGAACGGCGTCTGGGTTGATGTCAATGGCGACGTTTACCTGACCACAGTTGGGACCTTTGCCGTAACCGGCGTTAGCGGCGATGGTGCAGACATCTTCGCCTGCTCTCCCGGCACACTCGGCTCAACAACAACCTGTACCTTCAACATGTACTGGGATGGCTCACTCTATGGCTTTGCCGGTGAGTCAATGGACGCTTTTGAAGTCGTTCGTTAACGTTAATTTGCGATAGTGTGACAGAAAGAGGGTCTCTTGGTGAGACCCTCTTTTTTTACCAGTAATGAGCGCACAAACAAGATTAGTTGGAAACGGGCTGGCCATCCTCGCCGCATAAGACGTAATTCCCTTGGGTGTCGGTGTGATACGAATAGGATTGGCCGGACGCTTCGAGGCTGATTTTATAGCCTGGTGTGATCACGGTCAGGTAAACCATTCCTGATGCGGGGCAGCCAAGGGAACTGTCCGGCCATTCGATTTCTTCCACGGTGATAATGCTCACCTGGCTTACGTTTACACCCAGCCGCTGGGCTAAATCCTGGCTGACCTGGTGGGCAACGGCCGTTTCCATATCTGGTACGCCCGGTCGTGGCGCTTCAACCGGATAAGCCTCCCCCACCGGCGGCGGCGTCACCTGCGACAAATCCACTTGAGCCGGATAAGCCTGACTGGTGACAACTTCTGAATCGGCCGCCGCATCACTGCCCGGATACGCCTCAGGCAGCGCAGCAGTCGGGGTCTGGAGAGCATCGGATTTGGGGGGCTGAACCAATCCGCCCGGTGTGACACTGTCTAAAGCCGGGGCTGGTTCCTGCGATTCGGTCGGGGGTTCTGCCGCCGGTTCGCTGCCGCCGGTGGTGCAGGCCCCCAGAAAAAGGACAAACGTTAAAACAACCAAAAATGACATAATTTTCATAAACTTACCTCCATCAAAAATAGCCTGGAGAGTCGTGCAAACAGACTCTCCAATGCGGAATTCTAACAGGAAAGACGGCCGAACAGCGGTGTTTGTTCCTCAAATCTTCATTTTGACATTTCCGGGGGAAAATCTTATAACCATGCCGCTCTAAATTCGCCGCAAATTTTGCCGATAATTATCTATGCTAAACCGTTTTTCATTGACCAACCTATCACACCAGGCCCGCTGGCGGTTATTATTGCTGCCATATGCGGTTGGCATCATTTTACTGGTCGTCATACCGGCATTACTCTCTTTTGGGCTGGCTTTTTTTCATTATGATGCCTTGTCATCGCCGGTGTGGGCGGGAACGCTGAACTTTGTTCTGGCTTACACCGATGAGCTTTTTAGCCTGAGCATCCGCAATTCGCTCTCTTTGATTTTGATTCCGGTGCCGTTACGGGTGCTGGGTGCTTTTTTGTTGGCACGATTGATGCAGGGCAACGGCCGTTCAGGTAACGGCCGTTTCCTCACCTGGTTCCGTTCCATCATTTACCTACCCACCGTCGTTCCCGCCGCCGCCTTTGCCCTGGCCTGGCTGTGGATACTCAATCCGCTGTACGGCCCGCTTAATTTGCTGCTGCAAACCATCAGGCTAAACCCGCCGGCCTGGCTGGTAGACCCTGTTTGGGCCAAACCATCCCTGGTTCTGATGGGGCTGTGGCAAATCGGCGAAGGCTTCATCGTCAGTTTGGCCGCCTTGTATGATATTCCGGCCGAACTGGAAGACGCCGCCCGCATCGACGGCGCGGGCAGTGGCGCATTACTTGGCCGGATCATTTTGCCACTCATTGCCCCCATCCTGCTCTTGCTGGCTTTTCGCGACGCCATTTTCACCTTCCAAGAATCCTTCACCCACATTTACCTGATGACTCAGGGTGGTCCGTATTACGCCACTTACACCCTGCCCCTTTTCATCTACGAGCAGGGGTTTGATTTGCGCGCCTTTGGAACGGCCAGCGCCGCTATGTGGGTGATGTATGCTCTGACCGGCTTGATTGTGGCCGCACTGTACGTCATCGCCCGGCAGTGGCACATCGGCACAACGGAGGAAACGTTTGTCCTCTAACCACAAAGGTCTAACCGCGCTGCGCCTGCTGGTGGCCATCATTTTTCTGCTGCCGCTGCTGTGGATGATTACCGCCTCGCTGCATCCGCCGGGCGAACCGCTGCCCACTTCGCTGCGGCTGCCGCCGGTGCAGCCAACGTTGGCTCATTACGGCCGTATCTTCCACCTCCTGCCGCTAGGCCGTTACACCCTCAATTCCCTGCTGGTAGTTGCCCTGGCTGTACCTATCACCCTGGTCGTCAGTTCCTGGGCCGGATTGGGCATGGCCCGGCTGCCGCAAGCCGCCCAACGGCGCTGGGTCGTTCTGTCACTGGCCGTTTTGATGGTGCCGGGCATTGCCTTGTGGTCAACCCGGTTTCTCATTTACCGGCAGTTAGGCTGGTACGATACGGTTTGGGCGCTGGTTGCCCCGGCCTGGATGGGAACCAGCCCGTTCTACGTGCTGATGTTTTATCGCGCCTTCCGCCGCATTCCGGCCGGCATCTTTGATGCTGCCCAGCTGGAGGGAGCCGGCGTTTTGCAAACCTGGTGGCGGGTGGCGCTGCCGATGGCCCGGACAACGGCCGTTGCCGTTGCCCTGCTCACCTTCGTCCTCTACTGGGGCGATTTCATCAGCCCGCTCCTGTACCTGCGCAGCGGCAGCCGCTACACCCTGCCGGTCGCCCTGCAAACCTTGCAGCAGCTCAGCCGCTCCGATTGGGCGCTCATGCTGGCCGCCGCCGTTTGGACAATGATCGTGCCTATCGGGCTGTTTTTACTCTTGCAGCCTATTTTTAATCGCAGCCCAAAAAGGAACTTTAGTCAATGACCCACCCGTTTCATCAAAAACATCATTACTTCGCCATTGTATTACTTTTGTTACTGCTTGTTTCTACTGCCTGCACGGCCGTTGCCAAACCGGAAGAAGTCTCGTTTATGGTTTCCGGCGATCCGGCCGAATTCAATGCCTACCAGGAATTGGTCGATGCCTTCAACACCCAGCAATCTGATGTGCACGTTGAGCTGACCCACGTCCCCTCGGCCAAAGAATACCGCACCCGGCTGGTCACCGAGTTCGCCGCCGGTTCGCCGCCAGACGTGACGTTGATGAATTACCGGCGCTACGCCAGTTTTGCCGCAAGCGGGATGCTGGAACCACTTGGCCCTTATCTGGACCAAAGCGCTCTCATCAGCCAGGATGATTTCTATGCCGCCGCCATCGACAGTTTTGTCTGGCAGGATACGCTGATGTGCCTGCCGCAAAATATTTCCAGTCTGGTGGTCTACTACAATCAGGATTTGTTCGATGCCGCCGGGCTGCCTTACCCGTCTGATAAATGGTCGTGGGTGGATTTTGTGGACACGGCCGTTGCCCTGACCCAAGATTTTGACGGCGATGGCCAGATTGACCAATACGGCCTGGGGGTGGAACCGTCTCTGTTCCGGCTGGCCCCCTTCGTCTGGCAAAATGATGCGCCGCTGGTGGATGATTTAGTCCAGCCCACCCGGCTGACGCTGACCCGGCCGCCGTCGCTCGCGGCACTGCAATGGTTTACCGATTTACATAACGTTTTTGGCGTCGTTCCGGGACGGGTAGAAGAGGCCGCGCAGGACAGCGAAAGCCGCTTTTTGGCCGGTACGACAGCCATGTTTCTGAACAGCCGCCGGGGTGTCCCCACTTATCGTGAAATCAAACGCTTTACCTGGGATGTTGCTCCCCTACCCAATGGTGAAAAATCGGCCGGGATTTTGCATAGTGATGCCTATTGTTTATCGAACACGGCTGTTCACAAAGACGCCGCCTGGTCCTTCATCGAATTCGCCAATTCAGCAGTTGGGCAAACGATTATTGCCGGGTCGGGGCGCACCGTTCCCTCCCTGAAAGCCGTCGCCGAATCGGATGCCTTCCTCAATCCCGGCCTGCCGCCCAGCCGGGCAGAAGTATTCATCAACAATGCCGCCACGTTACAGCGCGTCCCCGTCATCAGCACCTGGCAGGAAATTGAAAGCGTCGCCGATGAAGAAATCGAGCGCGCCTTTTATGGCGACATCAGCGCCGAAGAAGCGGCCAACTTGATCTATTTACGGACGGAGGAATATTTTTGGGTAGCGAAAACGGCCGTTTCCACGCCATAAGGCTGCTCCAAAAAAGTAACTACCAAGCCAATCCCCGAAGTAAATCTGATTCCGGGTAATTATTTTCGGGGATTGACCATAATCGGGTTGCAATATGTTTGCAGCCGCATATACTCACCAAAATATCATAGGGTTCATTCGTTTTTAACTTCCCGTCTTCGGACAGCATGTTTCGGGAATTGCAATTTCCGAAACACCAAAGTTATTTACGGTTCAACCCATAACAAAAAGGGGAAGTGAACATGAGCAAAAAGATTATCGTCATCGGCGGCGGACCGGCCGGTATTGAAGCAGCTAAAGCGGCGGCGAAAGCCGGGGCACAAGTTACTATGATCAGCAACGGACCGATTGGCGGGCGGGCCGGTTGGGCCAGCCTGCTGCCCAGCAAAGTGTGGTTGACCACGGCCGATACGCTGGCACTGTTTTCCGAGGCCGGACCGCTGGGCATCACCGATGTGGACGAACTGAACCTGGCCGTTCCGGCCATCGTGGAACGGATTCGGGAAGTCAAAAAAAGCTGGAACACACAGCAAAAAGAGCAACTGGCCGGGCTGGGCGTGCAATTTGTACCCGGAACCGCTCACTTTGAATCGGCCGACACGATCCAGGTTGTCCACGAAGAAGGCCAGGAACCGACAACGCTCCAGGCCGACGCCTTCATCGTCACCAGCGGATCCGTGCCTGTGTTTCCGCCAACAATGAAACCCAACGGCAAAACGATCATTGCGCCACGCTTTGCCAGCGCGCTGGAGGCGCTGCCAGACAGCATCGCCGTCGTCGGCGGCGGGGCAACCGGGACTGAGTTTGCTTATTTATTCAATCGTCTGGGGCTGGACGTGACCTGGGTTGTTGATCAGTTTGGCGTCTTGCCTGATTTCGATCCGGAAGCGGGCCGTTTTATGGCCGACACGCTGGTCAAACGGGGCGTCAAGCTGGTCGAAGGGCAGATGGCGTCCCATATTGACCAGACCGATGAAGGCATCGCCGTCGTTTTGGCCGATGGCAGCCGCCACACGGCCGAGATGGCGTTTTTGGCCATCGGGCGTAAAGCGGATGTGGCCGGGTTGAATTTGGAGGCGGCCGGGTTGGCGTTGGAGAATGGGGTGGTGGTGGTGGATGAATACGGCAGCGTGACCGGCGTCATCAGTCTGGAGGATATTCTCGAAGAAATTATCGGACGGGAGATCGTTGATGAATCGGACAGGGCAAAGGATATGCGCGCTCTGGCCA
>JBNKZT010000094.1:0-18022 GCA_050301775.1 Promineifilaceae bacterium (SeqCode) | reverse complement strand
AACTCATCCCGCCGGCTGTGGATAATCTCCTGGTTGTACCGCACAATCTAAAGGCACTGGTCCATGACATCCATGCGCTGATCCGTGCACCGGCACATATCAAAAATGCCTTTGAACATCTTCATAAAGCTGGAATTGTTCCCGCGCTTTGTCAATACCGGTCAGATCAACCTTGTTGATGCAGATGATGGCCGGCAAATCATTCATTTCGGCAACGACGAGGAAGCGGTCTAATTTGCGTGGGCTGGGATACGGCCGTTTCATGGCAAACACAAACACCACCTGATCCGGATTCGCCACCAGCACCTGCTCCTGATCCTTGAGCAAATGGCGGCCTTCAGCCGAAACGCGCGTCCGCGATAAAACCGACCGTCGTTCAGCCACCGATTCGATCTTGCCGGAACCATCGTCGTTCACCGAAACAGTCACCCGGTCGCCCACAGCGACGATGGTCGAACGCTGCCAATCCTGTTTCAACCGGCCTGGCAGTTGGGCCACAATTTCACCGTCATCACTGACCACGGTAAAAAAGCCGCTGATGGCTTTAATAACAATCCCTTCGTGCTGTTGTTTCAGATACCTGACCTCCGTTCCGTCTCATTTGCCGATAGCATAGGCTCGATTATAGCGCAAAGTCGCGCTGCCCGTGAATGAGTTTCCCGGAGAGGAGGCATAGGGCAGCTACTTGGGCTGGTAAACGTGGTAGCTCTCAATCTGGTGACGATTAAGCGCCAGCAGGGGCACTCGCGCCGCTGGCGTCACGGCCAACGGATGCAGCGGTAGAATATTGGCATCCGTCACCGCAAAAAAGTCGCGCTGGTCATCCAACAAATCATTCTCGTGGGCATCAGGATTAACGCGCAAATCGCCACGAATGGCTAAATCCCGGGTATAAAAAGCAACCGTCCGGCCCGATTGTATAAATTGGGTTCGTTCTAAATCCTCTTTATCCAGCAAGGCGATGTAAATGATGTTACGCCAGGGCACATTAATGCCGGTCTGCTTAAGGGTGCTTACACGATAACCTGTTGCCATAGGGCCAAAAACTGTTTCGATGAAATGAAAGGTCAGGTAACGGCGATCATTTAAGTATGTAAATAATTCACCACGCGGCTGAAGAATGCCCCGGTACAAAAATTGTGGCGTTATGGCTTCTATCTTGAGCGTTGGCAGTTGTATTTCCATTGGATTCCTCAATGAGTATTGCTATGATTTCGCCACCGGCGGCGAAATTTTTAGTCACTCATCACATTGTAAGCACCCAACTGCTGTCAGGCAATGGTAATATGGCTCTATAATTGGCCGGTCGTGGGGTCCCAATCGGCTAATATGGCCTGGTAAGCGGGGTCATCGTAGCGGCTGAGGAGGAAGGCCGATGCATAGTCGGGCAGCACACTACCGGTAACGTGGGCGGCCAACAGCTCACCGGCGGCCATGGCAGACATGATACCGTAGCCGGACAAGGCTCCGATGATGTAGGCCCCTTCCACCGGCGGCAGCGGACCGATGATCGGCCGGTTTTCCTGGGTTTTGCAGTAGTAACCGCCATCGATGTACGGTCGTGCCATCTTCCCCAAATACACTTCCAAGCCCGGAACCATCCGCACCAGTCCGCGCATGATAATTTCCGCATATTCATCCGGAAGGTTAATCGGCCAGGCCGGTTCCATCACCGCCACATCATACGTCCAGATAGCCAGCACCGTTTGCGCCCCCGGCCCGCCTTCCGGCCGAAAGTGAACGCCGGCCGGGAACGGCTCCACCAACCAGCGCGTATCCTCATAAGCCGCCAACTCTGCCCGCTCCTCATCCGTCCAGGCCAAATGCACCGGGTCATTCCAAATCATCAATGGCGCATCATGGGGAATAACGCCCTGCGTGTCTTCAAAAACCATTTTGCCATGCAGTTCATTAAAAACCGGCAAATCAACGCCAATGCCTGCCGCCGCTTGTTTACACAATGGCCCGGCAGCAATGACATACTGTTGGGTAGCAATTTGGGTTGTACGGCCGTTTTGCGCAATTTCAACCGCTTGAATGCGATTATTCTCCTGAATCACATTTGTCACCCGTCCCCGCACCAATCTAACGCCGTGGGCTTTGGCCTGTGCCAGTAGATACATACCCAACTGTTGGGCACTTAACCAGCCGCAGCGCCGAACGTGAAGCAGCGCTACTGCCGTATCAGTAATAAATGGGTAGTAGGCCTGAATCAAATCTGAACTTAAGAGCAAATCCACCCCGTCAAACGCCAAATCATACCCCTCTCCGGGAGACGGTTTGTAATCAGCGGCTGTTTGGGCCAAACGCAGTTCTCCTGCTCCCAGCGCAGAAATCTCTGCCGCCGTCTGCTGCATTGATTGGGCTTTTGCCGGATCGGCCGTAAGAAAGATATAACCGCGCTGGTTCAGATTGAAATAGTTACCACTGCTGTCGGCCAGTTGGCCCAGCAAATCGATGCTGCGGTTCATAAAGCGCACCATCGTGTCACCAGGACCAGGCCACCAGTTACGGTAACATTCGGCCGATTTGTCACTGGTCAACGTCAGCGGCTCCCGCTCATCCACTAACACGATGTTAGAGATTCCCTGCTTCACGGCCAGGTGATAAGCGGCGGAAATCCCGGCTATCCCGGCCCCACAAATGACAATTTCGGCTGAATCAATCATAGGATATTCCCTTTGTTACGGATGGTTCATACAATTTTAGCGTAAAACGTCGATTTACCTCAAAAACCTCTCGCCCGATGATCGAGAAAAATGTTATAATCAGGCCACTCTATTTGAAGTAAGGCAAAAAGTAAGCCATATGGGACAAAATCAGGACGGGAAACATGATCCCACAAGTTGTCGAATAGAGTTTTATTAGCTGGGAAGAAGAGATAGGAGAGCAGTGCCACAACAAATAGACCTCCAAGCATTGACCAAGACCATTAGGTCTCTTTTTGATTTGTCTGAGATAAAAGACCTTTGCTTTAATTTGGGTATTTCATACGAAGATATACTCGGCAGTACACGACAGGATAAGGCAAGGGAATTGGTGTTGTATTGTGAGCGGCACGGCCGTTTACCAGAATTAGCCCAGCAAGTCGCTGAACTTCGCCCCATTACAAAAACAACGGAGCCATCAAGCATGAAAAATAATCAAACAGAAAAAACAAATCGTGTTGCCATAATTTGGGTGCCAATTATTGTGGCATTGATTGGTTTGGCCGGGATAATTATCAACAATTTATTGGATACGTCGCCAACGCCAACTCCCATACCATCTCAAGTACCAAACACTTCCGTCGAAACAACAAGTTTTGATTATGCCGTAACGGTACGCGATAGCAACACGGGGAATCCGATTTCTGGTGCACATGTTTTGATTGAGACAGGTGGTGGCCTAGCTCCTAAAAACGGTTATACCGATAGCAATGGTTATGTTCGCATTACGATCGATGCAAAATTAGTAAATACAAAAGGTCGCCTAAGTATTGAGGCAACCAACTATCAACGGTTTTTTCAAGAAATAAATTTGACTCTTGGCGAACTACCGGATGAAGTACGTTTGGCTCCGGAATAATTGCAAAAACGCTTGCAATAAATCTTGCTTTCTTTGGAGACTTCAATAGATGAACACATTGCAAAGGTTACGGCCGTTCATATTTTCTATGCTGCTATTTTGGGCGCTCTTGGTCATCGCCACGTCATCTGGATGTGGCCTGAATCTAACGCCTGCACCCTTACCAATAAATACGCCACGCCCAGTTGATACGTCCACACCGGAACCGAATTTCAATTATAACTTTCGAGTTACTAACGCGGTAACGAGTCAAGCGATTAAAGGAGCAGAAATAACATTAGTACTTATAGACGAATCGCCGAAATATAGGTTCACAGATGAAAAAGGGTATGCTACTTTTCAAATAGATTCAAAGAACGAAGGACAATCAGCGCAAGCCATTATTGAAGGCGATGGGTTTCAGAGCCAGCCACTTTTTGTCAATATTGCGAAAGGAAACTTGCCATACGATATTCGGCTGACCCCGTTATCCGGTACAGTTGAAAATATACCAACTCCGATCCCAATCAAACCAACAGCAACGGTAGAACTGCCTCCCCCTACAGAACAAACTACAGAGACCCCTACCCAAATACCCACGCAGACTCAGATACCAGAAACGGCCACATTCACACCACAACCAACAGAAACAGGTCGGCCAACTGATTTGAGCACAGCAACTGCCGTTCTCCAAGCCTCCATATTCGCCGAACCCAATTCCAACTCAGAAGAGTTAGCCTACCTGGAACCCGATGATGAAGTAACCGTAATCGCCATCACTCCCAACGGTTCCTGGCTGCTGGTGCGTGACGATAACGATCACGAAGGATTTGTCGCCTCAAATCGACTTGAATACAGTGCCACATTAAATCCGCCAACGCTTACACCCTCACCAACCCCTTGGGCAAGTCCAACTCCAGCTATAGTTCCAACTTATGCGCCGCTGAGTATTGATTTCTGGGATCTGATAGATACAGGACGCTGTGCAGGCGGTCAATGGTATAAGAGAATATATATTCGCGGGTTAGGCGGCGACTTGAATTACACCTATTACTACTTTAATGATATTGATCGCCAGGCTCAATATTTAGCAGAAAGATACGACGATAGTTTCACTTTTGAAGTAGCTGGAACCGGCACGACAGCGCTGCGGCTTACCGGCAAAGTCCATTCAAGCGATGGTCAAACTGCCCAACGGATGATTGTCGTCGAACCTCACCTGTGTCCTTAACCTGGCAGTCTGTAATCTCTGGAGGTTCTCAGGCTATTGTTCGTCTCCTTTGAGCCGCACCGCACCGCCGCGTGAAATTTGGAAATGGTCAAAGTCGCGGGCAACAAAGGTGTGGGGGAATATGGCCTGCGCCTCACGGCGGATATCCCGCTCAAAATAGCGACGCGAAAGATGGGTGAGGATGAGGGTTTTGACGTTGGCGTCGCGGGCCAGGCGGGCGGCAGCGGCGGCGGTCATGTGGCCAAAATTGCGGGCCATTTCCGCTTCTTCATCAATGTAGGTGGATTCGATGACCAGGGTATCGGCGTCCTGGCAAACGGTACGAATGGTGTCATCGATGCGGCCGACATCGCCGATGTGGACGTATTTGGTGCCTGGTACGCCTTCGCCGAGGACGTCGTCGGGGTGGATGGTACGGCCGTTTCCCAAATCCACACTTTCACCCTTCACCAACCGGCCCCGTTCCGGCCCAAACGGCACGCCCAACGCATCCGCCTTCTCCACCAAAAACGGCCGATGCTCCTTCTCTTCAAACAAAAACCCAAAACTATCGGCGCCACGATGGCTGACCGGGAACGTTGACAACATAAATTTGTCATCTTCCAACACGATGCCCGGCTCCAATGGAATCAGGTTAATATCAATGGGGGGGCTTACACCCAAAAACACCACTTTGAACAACAAATTTCGCACCCGGGTCAATGTAGAACGGCCGCCGTAAATATCGATTTGCTCCAGATTCTCCCAACGGCTCAGCGTTGAAAGTAGTCCCCCCAAACCTAAAATATGGTCCAGGTGGCCGTGCGTCAGCAAGACTTTGTTCAATCGTTTGAAACCGAGGCCGCTTTGTAGAATTTGCCGCTGGGTGCCCTCGCCGCAATCAAGCAAAAAGCGGTAGTTCCGGTGCAAAATCATATGGGCTGACAAACCACGATGAGCCGATGGTGCCGAGGATGACGTGCCAAAAAAGATGAGTTCAAACATAAGGATTATGGGGCGGGGATTGGGGGATTAAGGGATTTTTGATTAACAGATTGGTTTTGGGCTTCGAATCGGCGAATTTGAACGCTGGTATCGCCAAAGTTAACCAGTAAAGCAACTGGCATCTTAGTCACCTGCCTTTCAGAGATGGTTTGAGCCTTATGAACATCCAGCAAGTTCCCTTCAACGGCTTTCAATTCCACGAGAACTTTGTCTTCAACAATTAAATCGACTCGATGCTTCCCCAACTGTTTTCCTTTGTATTCCACAATAAATTCTTTTTCACAAGTCACATTCAATCCATTCAGGGTTAATTCATGCAGCAAAGCATCGCGATAGAATTTTTCCAGAAGCCCAGGCCCTAATGTATTATGTACTTCATAACAGGCAGCAATAATTTGCTTAGTCAAGTCTATGTGTTGTGTGAAGCGTTTTACCATTTATTGGCCTAAAGCGGAAGGCAAATATTGAAGAACAAATCCCCAAATCTCCTAATCCCCGCCAATCACTTACCCGATAAATACCTGAACCTGATCGCCATCCTCATCATCCACATTAATCATGAGCGGCTCCGTATCCGGCCCCTTGAAATCATGACGGGCGGAGCGGATAAATTCGGCGGCCATGTCCAAATTCCCCTGCTCTGCATCCGGCACAAAGTTGCGGGCAATATTAATACCCCATTGAGCCAAACCCATCGGCAGCGGCAGGCTGATGGCGATCTTACGCCCACCCTTCTCTTTGACACGAACGTGTACCCAGGGTGCGCTGCGGCTCATGAAGGCCAATGCGGTCAAGGTAAAGGTCAAGATAAACAGGATCAGCACGCAAACAAACCAAAATGTTATGGTCCCTTCGGATGCCTGGACCATCGACCGCAAGCCCAAACCAACGACAATTAGCACAGCCAGGGAAATAAAAAATGGATACTGCCAAAAGCGGCGAAACCGTTCCATATCGGGCGGTTCGACCGGGGCAACAATTTCCCCCTCAATGGCTTCTTGTGTCTCTTCAGTGGCGGCCGGTTCCAGCGCTTGTAGGAGCGCCTGGGCTTCTTCGGCCGTTAACTTGCCATCCTGTAACATTTGTAATACTTGCTGCCGGGCATCGCTCATACGTCACCTCACTTATCGTTACACGGCCGTGGCCACGGCCGTACATAACAAAACCGCCATTGCACACAACAAATTCAACCGCAGCAGCCGGATTTCACGCTGCGTCAGGACTGCCTGTTCCGATTGAATGAGAGACGGCCGTTTCTCCCCCAACAACTTCAACCGATCCATCGCCGGATACAACGACCACTGCACATACACACCAATAACCACCATCCCGCCAAATGCCAGATGTTTGACCAAAATTGCACCCGCCCACAAACTATCAATCAGCAAAAAACCATTGTAATTGGGATCATTCGTCATCTGCACAAACCCGGTAATCAACAGCACAATCAAGCTGCCATTGGCCCAGGGCATAAACTGCTGCTGCAGCGCCAGCCAATGATTATCGGCCAGCGTCCCCCGGCGCAGCGCCGGCCAGGCCACCAGCAGCATCAACGCCAGCCCGCCCAGCCAGACCACCGTCGCCAGCAAATGAAACCAGTAAGAAACAACCAAAATCCAAAAAGTCATAGTTCGAGTATGCAAATAGGCAAGTGTACAAATAGGCAAGAAGGCAAGTGTGCAAGTAGCTTCTTCACCCCTTCACCTCTTCTCCATCTCCCGCAGCGCTTCATAAGCCAGACGAGGCGTACCATCCGGCAGCGTTATCGCCCACCACCATTGTTCGTCGTCTGGCGTCCAATGATAATCGGCCAGATAAATAGTAGACATTAACCCGATCCAGGGCTGCCAGTTGGCCGCAGCATACTGGTAAGCCCGCACCAGGTAATCAGCCTGGGTTTGCTCATCAACCTTAAACCAGGAATAATGCGAATGGACTGTATCCAGCGTCCAGCCCATCTCTAAGATAGCTACCTGTTTCGCGCCATCGCCGTTGGCCACCATGATGGCCCGCATGTCCTCCACGTGGCGGAAGGCAAACCAACGACCGCCGCCATACGCCTCTTTGTTGGCCTCGGCTTCAGCCGGGTCCAGTTCCGGCGGCGCGTTATAACCCGGGGCATGAAGACCTAACACATCAAAGTAAGAGGCTGCACCTGCATTATACATGCCTTGCAAAAAATCAACATCGGGCACGGCCGTTGCGTCGTTGGTACCAGTAGGCGCCAGCCCGGCAGAGATAACGATAGCAGCCGGATCTGCCGCTTTGATAGCCCGATAACAAACCTTGAGCAGTTCGGTATACTCGGCCGGACTGGGTGGCTGATCACCCCATTCGCGGCTCAGGTTCGGCTCGTTCCACACCTGGTAGGCAGCGATACGGCCGCGGTAACGTTCAGCCATCGCACCGCAAAAATTACCGAAATCATTCAAATCAGCCGGTGGCGCATTCTCATACAAATCATTGTAATCACTTTGCGACCAAAACGGCTGCCGATCCAGACGAACAATGAGATTTAACCCGGCATCTTCCACCAGGTCAACAATCGTGTCCGTCCGATAAAAATCCCGCCCTCCCCGTTCAATCGCTTCAATTTCACGCCAGGAAAATTCCTGTTTGACCCAGCTAAACCCCATCTCTTTGATGAGATCCAGGTCTCTCTGGGCAATATCTGCTTTCCACCACATGAACGCTTGAACACTATAGGACGGCGAGGCAAACTGCTGCACAACGGGCTCGCTGCTTATCTGGGTCGTGGGCAGTGATGTTGACGGCAAAAGTGTTGGCTCAGGTGAAAATGTTGGCGGCGCAACGGCCGTGCCGCAGGCCGCCAACATCATCATTCCCAAAAGCAGCAGAAGTCGTTGCATAATTAATGCGGTTTTTCCATGTCGGCAACAGCGCCAAACGCCGGGCGCGGCACACCACTGCCATCAATCAAGCTGTACAACGCCGGATCATCAGTACCCTTATTGCCAAAATCAAAGTTGAACAAGTAAGCAACCCACACATAACCAGAATCGCGCATTTGGTTAAATGCCTGCACAATATATTGCGCCTGTTCTTCCTGTGTATTGTCATTGGAAAAGCCAAAATTACCCACATCACCGGCTAACCCCTCACGGGTAGCCCAACCGAACTCAGTGATACATAACTTGATGTTAGGATCAACCGCCTGTACCTTTTCAGCCGTTATATCCAGCGTTGATTTGAAACTCCAACTGTGATGCGGGTTGTCAAACGGTCCCCGGTAAGAAGCGGTTGCCGCCTCTGGTATTGAACCTGTTTGATCATAAGCCACATCGGGCGGCAAATTGATCCCGTTATGATGGACACCTACACAATCCGTATAATCCAAAAAACCTGCTTGGATCATCTGGTCAAGATAGACAAAATCATCCAATGCCGTCACCTGACCGTCTGGCTCAGTCCAGCCACCAGTTGGCGACAAAGCACCGCTAATGACGATCACATTAGGGTCAACAGATTTAATAGTTTCGTAAGCCCCTTTCAAAAAGTTAGTGTAATCAGCCGCACTCAACCCATTGGGCGCCAGCCATTCCCGGTCCAGATTTTGCTCATTCCATACTTCAACAGCGTGAATTTTCCCCGGATATCGTTCTAACAGGACGCGTAAAAAGTCGTAGTAATCCTGATAATTGTCGGGCGGGCCGTGCTTACCCCCCTGATCTAACCCGAAAGAACGTGCCCAATCGGGCGCAGCTACGACACTAACCAAAGTATATAACCCTTTCTCTGCCGCTTCGTTCAAAGTGGCGTCATAAAAGAACCATTGATATTCGTCGGGTCTGTTTTCGGCATAGTTCCAGCGAATCTGTGTTTTAACCCAATCCATCCCCAATTGGTTCTTCACTGTATTCATGACTGCGTCCTGATCGGAAACAGTCGCATCGCCATGAACCTGGATGCCATAACCGAAGTCAGTAACTGGCCAGGCTGGCAGAACCTGCGGCTCAGCCTCAGCCGGCACATCTGGTTCAGCCGGAGCCGGTTCACTATCATCCGCTTGACTCACCACAGGGGGTGGCAGCAGCGTTGCCGTGGCCGGTGCGGGCGGTAAAGTGGCTTCAACCACCGCTTCAACTGGAACCTCTACTGGTTCAGCGCCGCCGCCACAAGCTGCCAAAAATACAGCCAGGATCAAAATCGCAAACAAAACGGTTATTTTCTTCATGGTTTTTACCTCGTATGCCAATCTCTAACCTTTCAGGTCAATTAGACATTATTGGAAATAATCTTCAAAATCATTAGGACACAGATGACTCTACCGAAAAAAGACCGATTTCACCGCAGAGGCGAGGAGAACGCAAAGTTTTTTCTCTGGTAGTTTCAAAAACTCTGCGTCCTTTGCGTCTTTGCGGTTCGTCTCCTCATGCGCAAAACAAGAGGCGCATTCCGGTCAAAAATTAGCCGAAATGCGCCTTGATTACAGTAATCGGTGCTCAGTCCAACACAAGTATGCCACCGATATTAAACCACAGATTACTGAATACCAGTCACTATTTTCCCATGACCGCCCGCAGCGTTTCGCAAGCCGGGCAGCCGCCGCCGGGACGGATAATGGCGTAACCAGCCTGCGGGTCACTGCCCCAGGTGCTGGAATCAACATTCCAGACAATCATCATACGCACTTTGCCGCTGCCGGCGGAAAGACTGGCTGCTTCAGCCAGCCACTGCGCCTGCTGGTTGACGGTAACATTGCCAGCCCAGGCAAAGTTGCCCGGCAAACCGCCATACCCTTCTGCTGTCAGGTAGCCCAACTCGGTGAAGCATAACGGCCGTGCCCCGCCAAACGCGTTCCAGTACGTATTGACCATCCCCCAATAGAATCGGGTGTAATGGTCGTTACCACGCGGATCGCCGCTTTGCTGATTGGGAGAAACGATGCCTTCATTGTAATGGATACCGATGCAGTCCATGTAACTGGCGCCGCCAGCCGCCGCCATCGCCGACATATACAGCCCGTCATCACACCCGCCGCTGCCACAGCCGCCAAAGAAGCCGGTCGGCGCCGGCGCCCCGCTGATAACCATCACGTTCGAATTGGCTGATTTGATGGCATTGTAAGCAGGAGCCAGCATACTGCTCACGTAACTGGATGCACTGATTTGTCCGGCCGGCCACTCAGCGTCAATATTCATCTCGTTCCATATTTCAATCGCATTGGGCGGATCAGGCAGTGCCGCAACACCGCGCAAGAACTCGGTGTAGGCAGCAAAGTCCGGCAGCGACGATGGATAGGCCTGGCCCGGAATGCTCAATAAAATCTTAAAGCCAGCATTGTGCGCTTCAGCGATCAAACCGGCTGCTGCATTGGGCGACGTGCCAGAACTCCATTTAATCTGCCGTTTCACCCAGTTCATACCAGCATAGCTCATCATGCCATAGGGTGCGCCAAATGCCTGGCCGCCCAATTCGAAGCCGGTGTTCGTAACCGGCGGTACGTTGACGGGCGCTGGTGCAGTACCACCGCCGCCACCACCATCGCCACTGCTGGCCACGAGAGGGGCAATTTCAGGAACAGGCAAAGCAGCAATGCTTACGCCCGGGTCGACATCAACCAATGTAGCGAAAATCCAACCTTCTGTTTCGCCATCCGGCATGATGATGTTGAGCCAATTGGAATCAGAACTGCGGCCAATCACTTCAACACGAGTTCCGGGGTTAGCGCCACCGGCGACGCTGCCGTAGCCCAGCCCTGGCCCAACGCGAACGTTGGCCCCGGTGTTAACAGTAGCGTTAGCCTTTCCAGAGGCTGCTGTGGTAGAAACAGCGGCCGTATCCACTGCTGCCACCTCTTCAGCCGGTGCTTCTTCAACCACCGGAGCGGGTTCAACAACAGCAACCGCCAGCGAACCTAATTCGGCCACATTGTCACCCAGCGCAAATTCCACGTTAACCTTGTACTCGCCCGGCTGTTCCACACCTTCCCAGGTAAATGAAAGGGCTTCGCCGCTGCTGCTGGCCAAAACACTATCGGCGTCATTCGTTACTGTCCAGACGATAGCCGCTCCAGCCGGAGACGGCGCCTCACCCTGGCCAAGATAGCTGTTAATCGCTGCCGCATAACCGGCGCCATCGGTGACGTTCCCCAACCCGCGTATGGCTACACCGCGCACATTGTAAGGCTGCGTCAAAGCCAGCCGCTGGCTTAAGGCGGCTTCATTCCCCAACCAGACATTGTGCGCCTGGCCGGCTTGTTCATAACTGTATTTGTAAGTCAGGCTGGCCCCATCCCATTCCAGCGGGCCGGCTGTCCCGGACAAAGCCACCTCAATAGGTGAACCCGGTTCTACTTCTTCACTGCCCTGGACGAATTGCAGGTCACCAAAGTTAGCCAATGCCGCCGCATTAGGCAGTTCAATGAACGATTCCCCAATATTATCAACCGCGCTCACACTGGTTAGAATGGTCAATTTTTGGCGATCGATCTGGCGTACGGCAAAGTTGATGAGTTGATCGGCAACACCGTTGGTGCTGTAAACTGTGGGATTTAACGGCATTTGCAGATACACCATATCGGCTGATTGGCCGATAGCAGCCCAATCCTGACCGGCTGTATCCCAACTCGTGTCGGTGCGCTGCGGGGTGGCCAACGTAACCGCTAATTGGGTACCCTGGGCCTGCAATGCCTGGGCCAAGTTGGCAACGAAGTTGGAAAAGGCCAACGTTTGGCTCGCCGCCACACCTTGATAATCAAGATTAAGACCGGCGTAATTGCCGGCGGCAACTTGCTGCACCAGAGCGTTGATGTGGCTGTCCTGTGCGGCCGTATCGTTCAACAGCGCGGTCAAGGATTCTTGATCGACGATAGCACCCGTATTGGTGACGCGCAGGTATTGATGATAAGCGCCCGTGGGCACGGCCGTTACCTCGCCTTGTAATTCACCTGCCCCAACCAATGTTAACGTCCCCGCACTCACTTCTGTCAACTGCGGCAAGACAGCAACCGGCAGTTCCTGCGTAGGCAGCAGTTCCGCGCCCACAGCAGGCGTATCAACTGCACCCATCTGCATCATGGCCACAGCTAGGGGCAGCGGGCCGTCAGCGGCGACGATTTGCTGGGTCGCCGTGTCGATCTGGCTGGGCATAAAACGCCAGGCCGAACCATCCCAGCCGTACAAATCAAGGGTTTTCAACGACCCGGACTCAGCCGGAATCGTCAGGGCTACGCTGCCGACAGGCGCTTCGCCTTCATAATTAATAGCGAACAGATTGCCGGTACGCGTCCCGCCGGCCGGAACAGCCGCAATGGCGGCCGCACCTTCGGTTTCATCCAATAAACTAACACTGGCATTAGCAGCGGTAATGTTGATGCCGGGAACAGATGCTTGTTCTACGGCCGTTTCCGTGACCGCCTCGGCATCATTTCCACCCAAACCAAGTCGTTGGCCTAATGAAATAGGCGGCAAAAACAGACCTACAATAATTAAAACAACAACCAGCAGCCCCCCCACAATAATGATGGGTGAAAACTTCTGGCCGGCATTTACCTCTTCTTTTTCTTCCATATTTTTCTCCATTGAAGCTGGCTCATTTCCTTCAGGCGGCGACGTAATCATCGTGTATTTTTTGTAATTGGGATGATCATCATTCACAATGGCTGCGCTCCTCCATCAGGAATCAAACCTGCTTTATTTTTGGCTATTTTCTCAATTCCCAGTGAATTTTATCAACGTTCGGATGACGTGTTCTGGTGAACACATAAAAAGCGGCTATTTTTAGCCGCCCATTCGCCAGGGGTCAAATACCAAAGCGAATCGGATTCTAGCACAAGGAAATGAGAGTTGCCAAACCAGGGAGGCCCAGCGGGGCAATCGTTTAGCTGCCGTTTAGCATTCGTGGGGGAAAACGGCCGTTCCTCATCAGTCAAAAACCGAAAGCTAGTTCGTAATGAACACCCGCCATACTATAAACATCACTATCAAAACGGGCACGATTTGGATAAATAACAACATCAATCCAATACTAGAAAACAGCCCTAAATGGAAGTACGCACAATTGAATTAAGCGCTGCCATTCTTACGGCCCTAACCCGTTGTTTTTGGCTTGCCTGATTCAAGGTCTAGACCATAGAAAAAGATTTGATTCCACTTATGAATTTTTTGTGTCCTACGGCCAGGGTGTGCTACATGAAAAACATTGCTGCTAACATTATTCAATTTCAAAAGGGGTGTGCATCGTGCTGCAAGTAGAAAATTCACTCTATAAAAAACGAATGGGCCAAAACCTTCCCAACAATTTTCCCAATACCCGCCTCCACCCTTGTTGGTATCCGTCTCATAAAGATGCTGATTACTTCAACTTGGTGGCTTTCAATGAAAAAGGTCAGGCCTTAATCATCGAAGATTTAACGGCAAACAGTGCCTGGGGAAGCTGGCACCTGGTAAATGGTATTTTAGAAAAAGGGGAAGACCCTATTTTGGCCGTCCAGCAGAAATTACTTACCTTTACGGGTTTTGACTCAGACAACTGGTTGTACATGGGCAGCTATATGCTTGACGCGAACAAACCAGATGTAAACGGGCATTTCTTCGCTGCGATAGGTGTTAAATCAACCAGTAATCCCCATTATTTTGACCCGCAAATGTGCTGTATAAAATGGGTTTCTCGGAAAGAGCTTAAATATGCGCTGCTAGACGGCCGTATCGGGGTGATGAGTTACGCCGTGACGACCTCGATGGCTTTGCTGTTATCCCCCAACAACACAATTATCCCCGACATAAAATAAAAAACGCCAGGATGCGTTTCCCAACGCCCACATCCTGACGTCATGTTTACGCGTCCAGGGCTATTGAGCGACCGCTACAAAATCAAGCTCCAGTAAAACGTCCTCATTCACGGCCGAAACAGCCTGCGACAACGGTACGGTCACACCAAAATCGGCGTACAAAATAGCAACCGAAGCCAACCCTTGCAGTTCGCTTTCCGAGATTGGCGTTACGGCTGCGTCGAACGTCACTTCACGTGTTTCCCCAATAATCGTCAAATCACCTACGACCTGAAAATCGTACGTTTCACCAATCATCACACTGTCGGGAAGCCCCACCAATTCTTTGGGCGTGAAGGTGATGAATTCATAGGTATTCGTCAACAAAATTTCGTTGGCGATGGCTCGATTGCGGAAATTATTGTCGGTCGCAAAATCGCGGGCGTTGATGAGGATTTCACCCACCTGTGTCGCTGCCGGGTCGCTTAAATCGAAGGCAACCTGTCCGGCCAGGTTGGATGAAACGCCAACCACGGTCGTGTCCGACCCACGTAAGACTTCCTCAATAGTAAAACGGGCTTCGGAACGGCTGGCGTCGATTTCGTAGATGGTTGTGCCGGTTGATTCGGGCGCAGCAACGGCCGTATCCTCCCCTTCACCAGTCGTTTCTATTGCCGTTGCTTCGGCAATCGGATCCTCTGGTTCAACAGTTGGTTCAGCCAGTTCGGCTTCTGCAGTCGGTTCTGCTACCGGTGTAGCCACAGCCAACGTCGGCGCAGCAACCGCACCGCTGGATTGTTCCGGCTCCACCAGCGCAAAGCAACTGGAGGAAATCAGCGTCAATAAAATCGCCCCCGCTAGCCAAAATCGTTTTTTCATTGTTCACTACTCCTTTTCATAACGCTGCAAAGTATCTGGCGCAAATTTCTTTCACACAGGTTATAGACACAGTAAAGCCACGCTTCTTGATTCGTGAGCGTGGCTCCACCCTTTTGACTTAGGGGTCATCCACAAATAAGTTATCGGAATTGGTGGATGACCTTCGAGTAACCGTCCTTCCAAAAAGGGAAGTAATTGTTGGACGGTTACTTAGGCAACGGCCGTTTCCCCAATTGTAAAAACGGTTTAAGCGGCCGCCAAAGGTGAACGGCCGTTTCTCATCGTTTATTCAGCGACTCGAACACGCCGTTTTTTCCAGGAAAACAGCCGGTCAATCATGACCACAGCCAAAACAATGACCCCAATCGTTAACAAATAACGGCCAATACCTGAAAAACTAAAAAATCCCAATGTGCCGCCAGAACGGCCACCATGCCTCTCACCGCGTTGAAACTCGCCCTGCCCAAACCCTTCCGGCGCTTGACCGTTAAAATCCCCTCCTCTTTCCAGGTGCTCCCCTTCGGGGAAACCACGTTCGGCAAACTCACCACCGCGCCCGCCGGGCATAAACTGCACGGCCATGTCGGTCCGGGTAAAGGCAACGGCAGCACCCACGACGATTAAAGCCGCCGCCAAAATAATAAGGATGCGTCCAATGATTTTCATGCCTGCGCCCTCTTTTGGAGACGGATTGATGGGAAGGGTAACGGCCGTAACACATACCGCTTAAAAGCATTCACCACCCACTTCCAATGCAGCGCCACGTGCAAACCGAGGATATAAACAGCCAAATCAGCCGAAAACGAATGCAGCCAGCGCCAGAAAAAATTGGGTTGGAACCGGATACCTAGCGAAGGCAAAGCCGACTCCGAAATCATGATGCCCGTAAAAATAATGAGCGTCATGTCAATGAAAAAAAGCATATTCAAAACATAATTAAGCCGGGCCTGCGCCGCAATCTTGCTAAATATTCGCTTCGTCGTCGCCACCAGCCACTGCCAGTGCAGCAGCAAATGAATGATAATAGCCGCCCCAAAAGCAATACTCAACCACTCATGAATAGCAATACCCGTCGAACGTGGGTCCATCGCCACTAGAAAAACAATGAAAATAACAAAGTCGATGAGAAAATTAATCTTGGTCCGACTCGTCTTCTTACGTGTCAGTTGCATACATCTACCTCCGGAAAATATTCTTCCCCATCATAGAGATGAATTGTTCAGAAAATGTGAAGATAGGATTGGGATATTGTTGAGATTTTGAACCCCGCCACTTTTTATATTCCCATCCAATACAGTAAGATTCTGTGTTAAACTGTTGGCCATGACCCATTTACTTACCCTCATTATTGACCAGGGAACCCATGCCACCCGCGCCTTCGCCTTTGATGGCAACGGCCGTATCCAGGCTGCCGCTTACTGCCCCATCAACCTCAACCGTTTATCAGCCGACCGAATAGAACAAGACGCCGCCGAAATCGTCGCTTCCATGCACCAGGTCGTTGGCGAAATCATGGCCAATCCCACCGTGCAGCAAATGGGCGTGGCCCAGGCCGGACTGGCCACTCAGCGTTCCAGCGTCGTCGCCTGGGATCGGCAAACGGGTGAACCATTGGCTCCCCTGTTAAGCTGGCAAGACCGGCGGGCGGCCGATTGGCTCTGCCAATTCGAGGCTCATGTTACGGCCATCAAAGAGCAGACCGGCCTGCCACTTTCGCCCCATTACGGGGCCAGTAAATTGCGCTGGCTGCTGGATAATATCCCGGCGGTTCAGCAGGCGCAGCGTAACGGCCGTCTCGCCTTCGGCCCGTTAGCCAGTTACCTGCTGTTCCACCTGCTGCAGGGCCGCCCCCTGCTGGTAGACCAGGCCAACGCCAACCGCACCCAATTGTGGGACATTGACACCCGGGATTGGTCGCCTTGGCTGCTGGATTTGTTTGGTCTACCGGGCGAACTGCTGCCCGCCTGCTGCCCTATTGTGCATGAGTATGGGATGATGACAGGCGGAATTCCGGTAACGGCCGTAAATGGTGATCAGAATGCGGCCGTTTACAGTCTGGGACGGCCCCAACCAGGCACCGCTGTCGTCAATTTGGGTACCGGGGCTTTCGTTCTCCTGCCCACCGGTGCCAGGCGGGTGCGCCATCCGCAGTTGCTGAGCGGATTAGCCAGCAGTGATGCACAGGATGGAGATTACACCATCGAAGGCACAGTGAACGGCGCAGGCGCGGCGCTCAGTTGGGCGGCTCAACAGTGGGACATACCCGATATCACCGCCAATCTGGATGCGTGGCTGCGGCAAATTGACTCCCCGCCCATCTTTCTCAATTCCATCGGCGGGCTGGGTTCTCCCTTCTGGCGACCGGGACCAGAACCGGTTATCGTGGGTGAAGGGAACAAGCGGCAAAAGGTAACGGCCGTTGCCGAAAGCATCCTCTTCTTACTGCAAGCCAACTTGGATGCAATGAATGAGATTGAATTAAACATCCAACGCCTCCAAATCAGCGGAGGGCTGGCCAACAGCGATGCCCTTTGCCAAAGGCTGGCCGATCTGACAGGAAAACCAGTCTACCGCCCACAAGAAACGGAAGCGACGGCGCGAGGCGCGGCCTGGCTGGCCGCTGGCCAGCCGTCCCACTGGCCGGAATTGGA
>JBNKZT010000093.1:0-18239 GCA_050301775.1 Promineifilaceae bacterium (SeqCode) | reverse complement strand
CATCTTCCTGCTGTGGCTTTCCAGCGCCGGCGTCAATGTCCTGCACGGGCGGAGGACATGCTCGCGTTCCACAACAAGCGAAGTAGCAGCGACCCAAAGTGGATGGGGGTCGATTTTAGAGGTGAATCATGATTAAACTAGATATTCCCTACCTATCTCAACACGAAAACAAGGTCAGCAACGGTTGCGGCTTGGCTTGCGTGGCGATGGCCGCTGGTGTAGGCATGGACGCAGTTCTAGTGAGACTAGGCCGTCCTGGAGCGGAGCGTAAAAAACCGGTGCTATTTGCTGATTTAATCCGGATTCTGCGCAGCTATGGCATAAACTCGGAGTACAAACGGCCGTTATACCTACCGCAAATCAAATCGTACCTGGCTGAAGGGATGCCGGTCATCCCGTTGGCCAATATTGAGCAGGCGGTCGAGAAACCGGGGCCGTTTTCAACCGGCCAATTCATCCTGGCTGTCGGCTACAATAACATCGGCTTGTACGTCCACAATTCTAACTGGACGGGAAATAATGTCGGCGCCTACCTATGGCTGCCGGATGCGCTCGTCGATACAGGCATGCGTCAGCCAGGCTGGGGCAATATCCCTTTTCAGGGACTGCTGATTCAACAGGCATATCCTTTCCTGGCCGGCATGGAACCATCATTGCCCCGGATGACAAGACCCCCGGAACGCTGGGGAGAATGCTGGCCGACCTGAAAGCTCAAATGGCGTGGGTCGATAGGGAGGGTGACGGCTGGGCTGGACTAGATTGGAGCGTTACTGCGGGATTCGGAAAGAGAAACAGCCGTTATTTGAAGCTCAGCGCGGCATAGATTTGCCCCAGAAAACGACTGGGCCGTATGGTCAACAGGGTCGTCTTGGTGAAGCCAGCTTGCTCGGCCACAATCTGCCAGGTAGGGAAAGACATTGGATACGGCACCCACCGATTTCCCCTATCCGTACCGTATTCCACCAGAATCAACCGTCCGCCAGGTCGCAAATAGCTGCGCATCAGCCGGAGCACGGCCGCACGCCTGGCTTCGGGAAGGAAATGGAGCGTATTGGCCAGGACCATTCCATCGAGCAACGGTAAATCAAGCGGTTGGGTGTAATCAGCAATGTGGTAGGTCACGATGGTTGCCGGAAAGCGGTTGGCCATCACCTTCTTTTGCTGCTGTAAAGCCACATGATCCTTATCGACCGAATGAATTCGTCCAGTAGGACCGAGTAGTTCAGCCAGGGCTAAGGTAAAGGCCCCCGTCCCAGAGCCCATGTCGGCCCACATGCCGCCTGGGGTTGGGATACCCCCGCTTAATAAATTCACATGATCGTTATGGTTCACCCATCAACATCCTATTTGCCCCAGATAATTCTCACCAAGATTGTCTTTTTGTGTCATGGGCATAATCGGTCCGCCCATTATCTCATGCTTCCCCGTCTGCCGCATATCGCTTGAAATCACGCCCGCCGTCTGCTATCGTCATCATGCCCCACATGACAACCGTAGAACGACCACTACCAGATTGGGCTGCCCAAGAACGAGAGCAAGACCGGCTGTGGATTCGGCAGAACCTGGATGTTTTCTGGCATACTGCCCAGCAAGGTTCGCAATTCATCGGTCGTGGCGCTATCTTCGTTGATGTCGATACCCGCCCCATGGGAAACCAGAACTTGTTCACCTACTTCACCGCCGAAGAAATTGAACAATACGAAAACGAAGAACTCGACCGGTTGGTCAGAGAATACGATTTAGAAACGGAGTTTGTCATCGCCCTGCTCAAGCCAAAAGAGAAAGTTAGTTCGTATCGCGTCCAGCCTGTCCTATTGAATACAAATCACAACAACAATTAAGCTCTATGCCAGAACGGGATCCCAGACCAGAATGCACCCGAGCCAACGAACTCTCTCGCCCGTTACGAGAACTATTGGCTGCCAGAGGGTACGGCTGCCTGGCCGTCGAATCCGACAACGGCATCGTACACATTTGTCACGCTTCTGACCACGACATCGCCGGCTTCCGCGGCGCGCCGGTCCAATACCAATGGCAGCTCATCCTGATGCCCAACGCGCCCCTCATTCGTCTTCTCTTCATCGTTTTAGACAATCCCCGAAACCCTTATCAATTGGAATCATTTCTCAATGTTGCTGAGGCCGATCAGGCACAAGTGTTGAGCGACCTGGTCGAACAAGAACAATTTTCATTGGCCTTCTATGGCGACGACTTGAGTTACCGTTATTCCAAAGTCATTGCCCACGAGCAAATTAATCGGCAACAACTGGCAACTGCCATTGCCCACGCGCGTCTATATTGGGACCAAATCGAACGGGAACAACAAAACTTCGACCTGGCGAAAGCAGAGTTCATGACCCATTTCATCTAACAAGCCCAACCAGAAAGGCGCATCTGACAAAATACAACCTGGAAGCCCAGCAACCCGTACGACTGCACGATCTCCCTGCCTCAGAGTGGCCCCAAGAGAGACTGCACTATGTTGGTGAGCAGGGATTATCCATTTCTGAACTCTTGGCCGTTGTCATCGGCACCGGGCATGGCGATGACAATGTACTTCATCTGGCTCAATTACTGCTTTCAAAAATGGATGGCCTGCCAGGGTTGTATCGGGCTTCGCTGTCTGAAATACAATCTATTCGGGGCATCGGCAAAGTGAAGGCCGGCCGGATTAAGGCCGCTCTCGAATTGGGACGCCGATTGGTGGCCACACCCATTATTGAAAGACCCATGATAGTTTCCCCCGCCGATGCTGCTAATCTGCTCATGACGGAGATGATGTTCCTTGAACAAGAGCATTTGCGCTTAATCCTGCTCGATACCCGCAATTGTGTCATCAGCACGCCTACTATTTATAAAGGCAGCCTGAACACCTCAGTTATCCGTGTAGGCGAGTTATTCCGCGCCGCCATCAAAGAGAATGCCGCAGCGATTATTGCAGTCCATAACCACCCGTCAAATAATCCGTCTCCATCACCACAAGATGTGGCTATAACCCGGCAAATTTATGAAGCCGGTCAACTATTGGGCATAGAGTTGTTAGATCACGTCATCATTGGCCAACAGCGTTTTGTTTCGATGAAAGAGCGTCAATTGGGGTTTGGCTAAATTCACTCCTAAACATCACCAAAAGATTGGTCTACTATAGCCAAGTAATGCTTCGAGTTGCCCAAACTCATTGACAAAGTTCGGCCAATTTGAGAAGGTGGGATGATATGTACAACGATTATTTCGGATTGGCCGAAATCCCCTTTCGCATTACCCCCGATCCCCGTTACCTCTGGTACTCGGAGCAGCACCAGGAAGCTAAAGACAAAATCTTACATCACATCACAAACAGCGCTGGCCCTATCTATCTCCTGGCTGACATCGGAACTGGCAAGACCACCATCGCCCGCCGCATTGTCGAGGAGCTGTCGGCCGACAAAAAGAAAAACGTCGTCTTCGTCTTTGCCCCCAAGCTCACCACAACCAATGCCTTTCTGCGCTTTGTTATGGAGGAATTCGAGGTTAAAACCAACCGGGCTTATGGCAAGTCGTTGAAAAACTTCGAGCAATTCCTTTTGTCCCAACATGAAGCCGGCTTCTCCCCAGTACTTCTGGTCGATGAAGCCCAGAACATGACCCGAGATATGCTGCTACTTATTCAGCACCTGTTCAATTTCAGCACCAACACCACCTTTCTGGTGCAGATGGTCTTGTTTGCCCAGCCAGAGTTACAACCCAAACTCGACCGCCTACGCTCCCTCAAGAACCGGCTGAATCTGGCCCAACTGAAGCCCTTCGACCGCGACCAGACTGAACAGATGCTCCAATTCCGCTGGCATGTGGCCGGTGGCAATGGCTTTCCCTTTGACCCGGAAGCGGTCAGTGAAATCTACCGCATCTCCCGCGGCGTCCCCCGTTCCATTGTCCGGTTAGCCAATGAAACGCTGATAAAAACGGCCGTTGACAACCGCAAAATCGCCGACCAGCATACCGTCATCGCCGCTTCGACTGAATTAGCCCTTGATGAACTGTAATGGGTACGTATTCGAAATTAGTCCAGACTCCCCCGACCCCGGACAAAGAAGCTGAACCAGCACCTGCTCCTACTCCCCCAAAAACGTCCGACACTAGCATACTTGCCACTGCAAAACAAGAAGTAAAAAGCGTGCAAGCAAGCATGCAAGCAAACAAGCATGCAAGCAAGCGTGCAAGCACGCACGGAGAAAAGCGGGTAAATAAACGCGAAAACAAACGAACAAGCAACCATATCGATTTACACGCCCAAATGCTGACTCTTTTGGAAGAAAAGGCGACGAACGGTTACACCTTTCGTTATCCGCCCCAACTGCTGGAAATGTTGGAAGATTTGCTACCTGCCGTCAGGAAGCGGCATCAGGTCAAGCTAACCAAAAATGCCATTGCCGTCGCCGCCATCGTCTTCTTGCTTTCGGATTACGAAACCTTCGATGCAGAAAGCGTTCTGTATCAGCTTCTCATCGCCCCTCTAGTTGAATCCCAATAAGGTTCCTTCATCAAACAGGAACAAGTCGCCAACCAAATTCATAATCCGTTTAATTTTTAGACTGTTGTTTTCTACAATTGGCCCTTACCTCTTAAATGCGTGCATGCAAGCTTGCAAGCAAACATACTTGCAAGCAAGCAAGCAAACATGCAAGCAAGCAATTTGCTTCTTGCCGTCCCGTTTTTTCTCTGTTTAGCTGGAGTCGCGCAGGTTAAAAGCCCTCTTTGGTTAGTAGGGGATGTCCTCGGATAAATCCAGAACCTGAAAACAGTCGTTTTTAGGCCATGCGTGGCAGCAACCACCAGGACCCAGGCCCACAGAATAAAAGGCCGAACCGAAACAGCCAGGAGGCCGACGTCGCTCAGAGAGAAAAGAATGGGCAGGAGTAAAAACGCCCCGAAGCGAATTACTCCGAGGCGTCGTTAGAAGTCTATTGGATGTTTAATTCTCTGACATTTCCATTTGTCCCAGAGAAATTAAATGACGGATTTTGCGCCAGCAAAATCAATATAGATTTTAGGACGGCATTGGTCAAGCTGCAGTTTGGCGCTGTGGAAAAGTTTTGCACATTTTAGATTCAGTCATGCCCATTGAACAACAATCACCCTCACTTTCACCCCCACCATCACCCCCAGCGGCAGCCCCATTCTGTCAGATGGGGGTATTCTTGAGGCTTCGGGCATCGAGCCCGCGCCTCAAGCCCGGAAGAGCTGGTTGGCTCGGAGAGGCCGGTGCGCCACACCGCTTTTTCGCCCGTGTGCGGGTCAAAAAAGCCGTATGTCTGCCGCCCCCTCACTCGCCAAGCCAGGGCGTCTGGGCTCAGTCGCAGCTTGCAGCAGCCCCTGACCCCGACTACCCCCGCTGCGCTGTGCCTAGTGTGGCCAAAGGCCCACAGACCACAGTGCCCTCGCGTGCTTCCTTGCCAAAGGTTGGCAACGAATCCCGCAGCGGCGCTACGCTGCGCCGGCCGGCCTTCGCCCGTTAAAGAAGGTCCCCTTCATTCACGGGCGGGCCAACCACCTGGCTAACGCGGGGGTAGTCGGTCTCTGCGAGCCCGACGCCTGCGGCCCGTGCCATCTTCCGGTCCATCTGTCACGGGCCTGCCGGAAGCGGTAGCGCCTGCGGCGCTTTTTATTTGAAACGTCCTCGGTCAAGGCGTCGGTGAATGCCCAGCCGTTTACCGGTCAACAAAGCAGGCGAATATCTGGTATCCTATTTTCATCTATGCGGCATCCAGAGCGAGCGTTCACCGACTACGAACTCTCACCGCTTGTTGGTGTGCTGGCCCGGAAATTCATTAATCGTTGGGATATGTACCCTCAACAGATGGCAAACGGCCGTTGGCTAACCGTTCATGAACCGCTGCATATCGGCTTACTCCAGGCCCATCTACGGGGCGAAGTGACGCTGGGCGCTTATTTGCTCGATGAGCAAAGTGGGGGACGTTTTCTGGTCTTGGATGCCGACGATGATGCAGGCTGGCAGCATCTACAAGGGGTGACTCAAGCGTTAGCTGCAAAAAACGTCACCAGCTATCTGGAAGACAGTCGACGGGGTGGGCATTTGTGGCTGTTCTTTGATCGGCCACAGCCTGGGCAAGCGATTCGTTGGTTTGGTCAGGGATTATTAGCCAGTCAGGGCGTTCCACTCAAACAAATAGAACTGTATCCCAAGCAGGACGAACTTGATGACGGCCCAGGTTCTCTCATTCGCCTTCCTTTTGGCATTCATCGCAAGAGTGGCCAGCGTTATGGCTTCATGACACCGGAGGGTAATCCGTTGGCCCCGACTCTGCGCCAGCAGTTGCAGCTACTGGGACGAGCGAAAACGGTGACAAATCGGTTTTTTGATTTGGTTTGCGATAAGGGTAGGGAAGTGGAGGCTGAACGCCGAAAACGACGGACTACACGGCCGTTAGCAACCATAAATAGTGTAGCCGTGGGTGACCTGCCATCAGAGCGAATAAAAACGGCCGTTTCCGTTTACGACTTTGTCTCCCAATATGTGGATTTATCTCCATCGGGCATGGGCCTATGCCCATTTCATGACGACACCCATCCCAGTTTCAGTGTGAATGCCGAGGGAAACTACTGGCATTGTTTCACCTGCGGCATCGGTGGCAGTGTCATCGATTTCTGGATGCGCTGGCAGGCGTGTGATTTTGTAACGGCCGTGTCTGAACTTGATCAGATACTATGCAGCTGAAAATGATTTTGGAAAGGATAAATCGCTTTTTAATCAATGGGCCTCGTTACGATTCAACGTTCCACCAATTTTGTACTTCGGGCCATGTATTGATGTGAAAATCCTTGTTCCTATCATAGTCATCAGCAAAAAACACCTCGCGACTATAGGGCCCATGCTTAATGATTTCAAACGCTTCTTCCGTTTCTTTACCAACGGGATCCCACACAATTAACGAGTAGATAGCCTCATTCTCAGGAAGTAATTCCACTCTGGTTTGCATTCTTAGGCTGGCGTCCGAATGAATCAGGTGACCTTCAAACCAATGAGCACGGGACAATGAATTCGACTCGAAATCCAAATTAAACGTTACCGAATTGCTCCAAAACTTAGCAAATTTATAGTGGTTTTTCTCTGAAAGAAGAAAGATCCTGTGCAGCAACATTCTCATTTGGCGCGAGAAGAAGAATGGATGGATGGCTTCATCCATAAAAAATTGATTGATTGATGGTGCTAAATATCCATCAATATTGGCATAAGCCTGTCGCACTGGCGAATCTTCCCGAAATTTAGTTGCCAATGAATGCCATGCTTCCCAATTGTACAAATACTCCGAGTTAGGGGTCATATCAAACATTCTCAATAAGGCTCCATTATTTGCATGCACAAACCAGAAAGAATCGACGATTGCTGCGGGGTTCTTTTCTTGTTTCAGCCTATCGAGCAAATCTTTAAACTGTGCCCGTCGTCTGGATGATTTTATTTCCGCAAAATTGAGGGCAGCGCCTTCATTCCCAATCTTTTTACTATTCGAGCTCTGGGTTTTGAGCTTACAAAGCAATCGGGCTTGTTGGGGAGTTAAATTGTCAGGAGGGGGCAATGTCTGGAGAACCCCAACATATGGCCTGAACTTTTTGAATCGGACTTCTTCTTCAGGGTTTTCAAACCTGGATATTGTTGACCTTGAAATGCCAATCTTGCTGGCTATATAAGCCGGTTTTACGCCGCGACGTTCACGAATTTTCCCACACATGACCCCAATATGGGGCAGATCATATGGCCAGTAAACCATTTCTTGTACCTCTACCTCATATCCCTGAGCTATCTTCCAGAATGTGCAACATTGTTGCGTTTTCTTGTAGATACGAAATGCGCTACCTGCTATGGTATTTTCAAGAAATAGGTTGTTGAGAGAAATGATGGCCAGAATTTAAACCAACCCATTTCAAAATAGACATAGCTTTTGTGGCAACCCAGGCCTTTACCAATACGTCAATAATCGAACTACGAACGATTCCAATACATATTCAATTGTGTGGTTGGATGGACATCCTTGATGGAAATACGGCTCACCAATTAGATGCAGAGAGCGATATATCTCATGATAGAGAACCTACCTTACGGGAAAACTTACCAGGCTAATGAGCAACTGCACGCACCTGACTTACGTTCAATGGGGGATGGGGGTTGGTAATGAAAAAGTATATATTTACCCATCAATTCATAAATTACGTCTCCCGACATGATATCCGAGCCCCTCCTGGGCTTCCAACAGGAAGCTCAAGCATTGTAGAACGTCATGATATTCAACTCCTTGTCATGTTTCAACTAGAGGGAGTGCGCAAAGCCTCCCTCACCTTATCCCACTTATAGGAAAAATAACCAGGAGGTTAACATGTCTGGTTCAAAAAGTGCCGAAGATGTTTTCGTGGAAATCGTCTTCGATGTAGTGAAGGAAGTGTTCTATCTTCTCTGGGGCATCTTATCTTTCATTGTTTCCTTTACAGTGAAGGCGCTCAAGAAATCCCCGGAAGAAAAGATGCGCCAAACGAACAGCACCGCCCAATGGGGGCAAAAGACAAACCAAGTTGCTTGCTCACAATGTGGCGCCCTCATCGAATCCGGCGCCAGCCGCTGCTACGCTTGCGGCAGTCGTTTTTAGATAAGAGCCCGTTCGCAAAACAAGGGCTTCACTTCGGAATTGGCGAACGGGCTTTAAGTAAGCGACCTTCGCTTACCAAGAATTCCCAGAAAAAGGTGAATGTGCTATGTCAAACCCAAATCCTACGACGACAACGTTTTCTGAATCGACAGCCCAAACGCAAATCGTCAATATTCTCTTGCCGGCCCAAAGCAAATGGGATCCCAAACTGGCCCACCAACTCATGGTGGGCCTTTTTGCCCTGACTACGCCCATCAGTTTGCTTATCCGGGCCGAAGCCAAACGGATTATCTGGGGGCTGGAAGTGGCGACCGGCGCTGTCGAAACCGTGACCAAAACCCTCTATGCCCTCTATTCCCGAGCCCATCTCATCATTATCCCCAAACAGCAGATGGACACAGCCCGCTATCGTTACCCATTTGGGATGGGCACGCCCTTCGTGATCCCCCTCAAATATGCCGCCGATTTTTCCGTCCTCAACCCGCTGGCCGCCGTCGCCGGCGTCATGGTCAATCTGACGCTCAATGAAAAGATCATTTACGAACTGACCCTGACGCCGGTGGATCCCAAAATCTTCAAGCTGGGCAAACAAATGCTAACCCGCTCCGCCTTTAACTGGTGGGATTTTACGACCCCCGAAGGCACAATTGACGCCTTCATCACCTTAACCCATGGCTGGCACCGGCGAAAAAGATTTGCCCCTGCGCTACAGCGGTTGGTGGAAGAAAAAGTCCATAGCCCTCTCAAAGCGGGCCAACTTTCCCTCAAGATTCAAGCCCCTTCGCAGCAACGAGCCGATTTCCTGGCCACGCAGTTTCTGGTTCCCATGGCCGCCTTCACCCGCGAAGGGCAAAACTATCTGGCCCCGGCCGGCGACAAAACCTACCCGCTCATCCTCTCGGCCCCGGAAGCGGCGGCTCTGTGGCAATTGCCCACCTCAGATTGCCAGGCCCCGGGCATTCAATGGGCCCCACAAATAGATTCTCCCTTGCCGCTGGTTCTGGCCGGCCAGCGGGGTGGCGTCATGCTAGGGACCAATAGCTATCAGGGCAAACAATACCCGGTCCGCCTGAGTTATCCCGATCGGGTCACCCACGTTATGGTGTTGGGCAAAACCCGGATGGGGAAAACGAGCCTCATCTTTAACATGGTGCGCCAGGACATTGCTGCCGGCAAAGGAGTGGCGGTCATTGACCCGCATGGCGATTTGACCAACCAGATTCTAGCCACCAGCATTTCCCGCAAACGGGCTCAAGACGTCATCCTCTTCGATACCAACGATTCCGAATATGCGATTGGGATGAATCCACTAGTGGCCCCTCCCGGTGTGCCCCAAACCGTAATGGCGGGATTAACATTAGCCGTCTTGCGCAAAATATTCGCCGAACAGTGGAGTTCGACACGGATGGAGGATGCGCTGTATGCGGCGCTCATCGCCTTGCTGGTGTTACCCGACGCCACCGTCATGGATATTCCCCGCTTGTTCAGCGATCCCTTATTCCGCCAGTCGGTTTTGGCTCAGGTGACCGACCCGGTGGCTTTGGAATTTTGGCGTTACGAATATGAACAATCCAGCATCGGGATGCAGCGCGAATTGTCTCGGCCCATCCGCAACCGGCTGCGCCGTTTCTACCGGGCGGCCAAAATCCGGCGCATCATCTGTCAGAACAGCAGCCTGGATTTCCGGGCCATTCTGGACGGCCGTAAAATCTTTCTGGCCAATTTGAGTGGTCTGTCCGAAATCGAGAACGAGACCTTGGGCGCATTGCTCGTTTCCAGAATCCAAATGGCGGCGATGAGTCGAGCGACCATGAGCCAGTCTGAGCGTACCCCCTTTTACCTCTACATCGACGAGGTGCAAAACTTCATCACCACCAGTTTGTCCAAGCTGTATTCTGAAGCCGGTAAATACGGCCTGAGCCTGGTCGTGACCAACCAGTTCCTGAAACAGCTTTCCGGCGATACGCTGGACGCCATCCTGGGCAATGTGGGCACGGCGATCATGTTCCGCCTGGGGCCCCAAGATGGGCAAGCCTTAGTCCCCTTTGTACGCCCCCAATTTAGCCAGGAAGATTTAATCAATCTCAACCGGTTTACAACCATCGTTTCCATGCAGCACGCCGGCGAGTCCTTGCCTGCCTTTAACATGGAAACGCTGCCGCCCATCCAGCCCAAAGCCGATGGCCAGGCTCGTATCGATATATTGCGCCGAATGAGTCGGCACTATCACGCCCGCCCCGTCAGTGACATTGACGCCGAGATCGCAGCCCGCTATCAGCAGGAAACCCAAGTGATTGAAACAATCATGAGTGACGATGATGAGGAGGATTACTTTGAGTGAGCAATCATCCCGCTACCTCCCTTTTCACGAGCGCGTGAAAAATCCGCCCCCAATGCGTCTGACCAAACGGGATCGGGAAATCATTACGGCCGTTTATGCCTACAAAATTTTAGCGTCGCCACAAATCGAAGTGTTGTTTTTCCCTTCCCCCGGTAAAACCCACAGCCGTCGCTCCGCTTGTCAACGCCGTTTGCAGCTGCTGTTTCATCATGAATACTTGGACCGGCTGTTCATCCCGTTGGTCATTGGTCAAGGGCGAACCCCCTTTATCTATACTTTGGGGGCGAGGGGAGCGGCTTTAATAGCGACGAAACTTGGTTTAGACGCCGGCACCATGCGTCGACAACCAAAGGCCAACAAAAAAGGCTCTCTGTTTTTGGAGCACACATTGGCCGTCAACGACGTGCGTGTCATGGGTGATTGTTTATCTCGCACCAGCCAGTGGCAGTTGACTAGCTGGCTGGACGACGCCATCTTTCGGCAAGAAGATTATCGCGAAAAAGTGCCATTTCGCCATCAAGGGGCCAAGGTAAGACGTCATTACCCCGATGGTTACTTCATCTTTCAGTCAGCCGATGGATTAAAGAAGGCTCACTTCTTTTTGGAACTGGATTTGGGCACGATGAGCAACGCCCGTTGGCGGGAAAAGGTGCAGGCTTACACCCAGTTCCGGGAAAGTGGCCGGGCCGCCCAGCATTACGGCACCAACAAGTTTCGTTTGTTGACGGTGACAACCAGCGAACGGCGCTTGGCCAACTTGAAACGCACGACCGAAAAAGCGGGGGGAAGCCGCTTCTTCTGGTTTACAATCCAGGACCAAATTGACATTGAACAACCCGAAAACCTGCTGGCGCCCATCTGGTCGGTCAGTACCAAGAAGGGCCAATACGCCTTGTTTGGATAGCCCGACAAACGCCCACTCAGAACAATTCCCGCTCAATTAATCGACACAAAGCGAGCCATTTTACGACCAAAAACAACCCATTTTCGGTCGCAAAACCCTGGGTTTGACCTCTGGGTTATATAACAACCACTTTTAGACTTCGAATTTGGCCTTTTCCCTGGAGTAATTCGTCATCGTCAACGCTTTTTACGCCGGCCCGACTATTTGTTATTCTGTTGCCCCTGCCTTGCGTTTGGTTCAACCAGATTCCAAAACCCCAACCCCTCAATACAGGGGTAGAACCATACTTCTTCCTAAACCAGTTCTTCTTTTTCTTATAAATAATTTGGACACGGTCGGAAGAAAAATGGGGACAAATTGTGGCTGCTATAATTGACCCATGCTTTCGCGCCGCCAAAAAAAATTCCCGCCGCCGCCCATGCGCTTGACGGAGCGCGACAAGCAAATCCTGGAAACCATTCATGCCTGTGACGGCTTGATGAGTTTACGGCAGATAGACCGGTTATTCTTCTCCGGCCACGGCCGTTCCCAACCCCGCGCCCGAATGCATAAACTCATCGCCAATGGCTACATCGCCCGACCAACCCCGGAACAACAGCACCGGGCGCCACTGGGCGAAACCGTTTACTGGTTGGGCAGCAAGGGCGCCGCCGTCGTTGCCGGATTGCAAGGGATGACCTTGCGCGACTTTCGCTGGCGGCAGCAGCCCCGATTGAGCCAAATCGACCACAACCTGGCCGTCACCGATTTTCGCCTGGACGTTTTGCAAGCGGTGGCTGCCCAGCCTGAATTGTCGTTGGTCAGTTGGGTGTCAGAAGGGGAATTCTTGTCCCAGCCTGATACGGTGACGTACCAAAGTTTGAACGGCCGTCCCCGCAAACGGCAAGTGCGCCCTGATGGTTTTTTCGCCATCCGCCATACCAACCACCCCCACCCATTCGCCTTCCTGCTGGAAGTCGATATGGGCACCGAAGACAACCCCCGCTTCGCCCGCGAGAAAGTGCGGCCGGGTGCGGCCTACCTCAAAAGCGATTTGTACAAAGCCCGGTTTGGTTACCATTACGGCCGTTATCTGGTCATCACCACCGGCCCTCGCCGGATGCAGAACATGAAAGCCCAGGCCGAACGCACCGGCGGTGCAGGCTTGTTCTACTTCACCACCTTTGCGGCGCTGACGCCGGAGACCATATTTAACCAGTCGGTCTGGTGGCTGGCCGGCAAAACAGAACCGCAACACATCATCCCGCCTGCCCATTGAATCCAGGCAAGCGGATTGCTATGATGGCGCTGTTGATGAACAGTCCGGCCAATTCCCATCTGGTTACGATAGAGCCTTGCCTTGAGGAAGCCAGGGTTTTGGTCAATCACATCCAGGCCAGTTTGGCAGAGGGGAAAAACCGACGTTTTAAGAAAGTGTTCACGGCGTTGGCAGATGGGGATACGGCCGTAGGCTTGCTGGCCTTCTACTTGTGGCGGCGACGGGGTCGCCGGTAGACGTAGGGCCGGGGATGGTTGGCCGTAACCGCCTGTAAGCACGAGGCGTTCACGCGACTTCTATTCGTGCCCAAATAGAAGTGGGGGAGGGATGGAAGCCGGGCAACACAAAGCAGCCATCTCTGCTTGTTGACCGCTTCGGCCCTTAGCAAAAAGAGAAAAGAAACTTCCCACATTCTCAGAAAACAAATCGCCTGCTATGCCGCCGCCGGGCGACCCCGTTGGGCGTGTAATAAGGCACGCGGCGCATCATTGCGCAGCAACGCTGTTTGCGGATTAGGCCACAGCAAGGTGATAGGCGCATTGACGTCGGCCTGAATCTGGCCATAAGCAGCGGGCGGGCGGCCCTTGTCGATCACTTGCCCCTGCTGGCGCAACTGGCGCAAGCGGCGGCTCAAGCTTTCCTTATAAGCATAGCCAAACTGTTTGGCAGCAATGTCGAGCGGCAGCCACGGCGTATTTTGCATGGAATCCATTCAAAATTAGTAGTTGACATAAGTATACACGAATGAGAAAATGTTCTCACATAACAACAATTAAAAAGTTAGGGGGAAACCATGAACAACACAAAATACCAACAATCTGTTCAAGTCATTATCAATACCCTGGAATTCAAACCGGTGTACTATGCCGAGGGGCTTTACTTGTCCAAAAAAGCCGGAGCCGTCATGTATTATTCCGGCGGCATATTAGAGATTGATTTTGGCAATGTTGACGGTATGGCCTCATCGAAACGAAGCTATTTTATGTATCAGTTTATGGGGAAAATTGCTCGATTGGGGCAATGGCTTTTCCCAAAATAACAATTAAAGAATTCCAGGAGGAACATGATAATCCCTGTCAACACAAACGGCCGTCCCAAATCAAGAGGCAACTACACCATCCAACATAAGGTACGGGCTACGAAGGCGATGCTGTACCTCTTGAACCGCAGTCACGAGCTGAATCGCCTGATTGATTGGGCCAGGGAAAAAGAACAATCTCGCCGGGCGAAGAAATATTGCTTCATTCAAAAAAGTTATCAAGCGCAGCGTGAGGACACGTTAAAGACCTTGTTCTTTCTACGGTTCCGATTTCCGTCACAGTATTGGCTGGCCCGAATTTTACACGGTATAAGCAATCTATCCGCTCCCAATCCAGCTTATTATGCTGGTTCTGCATCTGCCTACAGCCGACGGAGAAAAACGAAAATCAACATTGATACAATGGGTTGAAGGAACCGCCTTAGCTGATCGTGGTTGCGCTCAAAAGATAATAAATACGTATTTAGAAGGGGGGTGAAATACATGGAGCTTTTACCAAAGTCCATTCGTGAAACGCTGCCTGAACTCTATGCCAACGAAGAAATTGGACTGGCAGCCCAAGCTATGGTGAAGTTCTTCACCCCCGATAGCAACTGGACCTGGTACGGCAGCGAGTTTGATGGGGAGGATACTTTTTTCGGCCTGGTGATTGGGTTCGTGCCCGAGTTGGGCTATTTCAGTTTATCCGAGTTGACCGAAGCCCGTGGCCCAATGGGGCTGCCCATTGAACGGGACATGTTCTTTGAACCCAAGAGCCTGCAAGAACTGCGTGACCATTACCAGGCAAATGGCTACGCACTCTAACCACCAGCGGCCGTAATTATGCACCACTCTTCGACAGGTCTATGATATGCTGGAGTTAATGCCCAAAGAAGTGCCATTGCAAGTCGATATGTTCTCTGGGGAGCTAGTTGATAACCGTACCAAGAAACAGAAGAAAATAGCCCAACAGCAAGCCCAGCCCAAGCAAATCGAGATGTTCTCCCAAAGGGAGGTGGCCCAGTTTGGTGTCAGAGCCAATCCCACATTGCCCATTTCTCCCAAAACGCGGATTGAGTTGGCGATAGAGGATAGGCGTAGCGAGGAGGAAATAGCGCTGGAACAGCAGCGAGAAATTGAGGAGAATACCTATCCTTTGCCCTGGGCATTACCGGCGTTAGAAATTGACCCGCCCCATGAGCCACAATCATGACAGTTGTTGAACGCCACACACAACCAGAACCAGATGATCATCATGACCCGGCATTGGTTGAATGGTCACTGCCGCAGGAGGGGCTTGAGATTCGATTGCGGATTGAGACCGAAACCATGGCCAATCTGCCGCCAGCAGCCCGCGAAAAGATGATAGTGACGCTGGGTTTGTTTGCACAAGTTTGTGATTATATTGTGGCCCAGCAGGATGAATTACCACAAAGAGGAATGTCGGCCGCAAGCGCCTTCAATTTTCTAGGCAGCCATATGCAAGGCATGCATAACTTTTACCAGATGATGGTTGGTGAGTTGGGACCAACGGAATCTGAAGAATTCCCATTTTGAACCGATTATGAATATCCAAACCATACCAGCGGCGATAAAGGACAAAATGATTGATTTCTTGTTGAAAATTCCCTGGCTGGATATGGTCGCCCAAATCTGGAAACTGGTGCGGAAACTAGGCCGGGGATTGGCCGATGAAGGGATGTATGAGGTGTTGGAATATGAATCCCGTTTGGAGTTGAAAGATGGAAAGGGATACAAAGCCCAGTTTACCAAGCGGGAAAAAGTACGTTATCTGCAAAACAATATCATCGCTTACCAAGATCATGCCTGGGGCGATGGCGAGATTTTGCAGGATTATAAATGCACGCCAGGCAAAGTTGTTGACCAATATCGGCCAGGACACAAAACGTTTCTGCTGATTTCATTGCGTGATGTGAAGCGGCGGGGGGATATTGATGAATTTCATATGTCTTGGGGATTGCAAAAAGGATTTGTCCGCTCCTATGAATTATGGGAAACAGAAGTGCGGCACCGGACAAGGCGGATAAAGGTACAGTTATTGTTTCCCAAGTCAAGGATGCCCCGGCGGGTGTGGGTGGAAGAGGTGTTAACGGGAAGGAAGCATGTGGTGGGAGAGAGTTTGAAGATGGAATTGCCGGACGGCCGTTTCCAAATCACCTGGCAAACCAACCATCCACGACTGAATGAATGCTACCAACTTCATTGGGAATGGTAGGCTTTTTGATAAGCAACAAAAAAGCGACAGGTGGCGCAATCCTGTCGCTTTTCTTCTGCTACGTACCTGATCCACCACTCATGACATACGCTCCTCGTACACGTGTATACAGTTGGAACGGCCGTTACAGGATACCTAGCCCTGTTACGGGCAGATGATATAATGCTAATTATATGCGCTAGAGCGTGCAAATGTCAATAGTTTGGGAAAATTTGAGCAAAAATTTAATATTCTGAGCCTTTCTTTGCTAACCAACTTACCCGTTCCCGATAATCCGGCATCGCTCGACGTAAACGCTGCCAAAACCCTTCGCCATGATTAGGCTCATGCAAGTGTACAAGTTCATGCACAACCACATATTCAATGATTCGGGAAGGCAGGCAAGCCGTACGCCAATGAAAATTTAGTTTCCCGCTTGGGCTGCACGACCCCCAACGATACCCTAAATCCATTACCGCCACTGTTGTTGACTGCACGCCCACTCGCTTGGCATACACATCCACCCGCGAGGCAATCCACGGCTGGCCATGCTCAATATACCAGTCAATGAAATGCTTTTCCGCCTGCTCCAGACTGTCTTTGCGCAAACAAAAACGGCCGTGCCACAGGCGAAGTGGTTGTGGTTGAAATTGAGAATTAACAAGACGTAATTGATAACTTCGACCCAGATAATAAAACCCTTCCCCATTGACAAACTCGCGGACACGTGGCTCAGGCCCACCCAGCATCTCTTTTTCGGCCAGCTTGGTGTAAACCCAAAACTGTTTCTTTCGGGCAAATCGTTCAATCTGTGCCAGCGAACTGCTGGTAGGTGCAGCAATCACCAGAGAGCCATCCCGCTCCAATGTTAAACCCAGGGATTTTCGCTGGTTGCTAAAATGAACCTGGAAAGATAAATCATCTACTCGTAAAGTCTGGAATATCATGAGGTTAGGCGCATGTGGTTGGCATGAGCCACTTCCACAATATGGTCTGCGACCGCTTCAATCCGGTCGAAGTCGGCAATGACATCTTCACCATCCAGAAACCGAACCAACCAGGCACGCAGGCTCTTTTGCGCCACCGGATTGCGCCAAAAATCAACTCGCTGCACATCCTGGCGAATATGTTCCACCATCTCAAATGTCACAGCTACCAGGCGCTCCAGTTCTTCAGGCGACAAATCCCCATTTTGCGTCGCTTCTTCGGCCAGTAATCTAAAAAAGGCGGCGGGGGTGCGCCTGTCGAACACACTATCTTCTTGGGATTGAGCCTGACGTGCTTCCCGTATCAGTTCTTCTAACGCCTCAATTTGCGCCTGCCAATTGTCGGCAAAGCGCTGCAAAATCTCTTGCAGCCGTTCGCTTAACTTTTTGTAATAAACTGGGTCTTCCCGGTAGACCTGACTGATGTGATGCCGCAGCGCATGTTCCATTTCTAATGCTTTGGCTCTGTCTGAACCACGGCCGTGTACGGCCGTTTCAAACTCAGCGTCGGTCATGGAAATAGGGGGAATGGTCGGGTCGATGCCGTTAGCTCGCAGATGGTCGTCAATCAGTCGGCTGACTTTGTTGCCCACACCCGCCATATTAATCTCGCCATCCCGATACAGATTGGCGGCGCTTTTGGCGATGATGCCTAACATTTTAGCGTCGCGGAAATAAGGCAGCGCTTCCGGTCGCGGCATGACGTTGTTCAACGTCGTCAGGAACTGCTTCAATTTGACAGTGAATTCTGCCCGGATGCGGGCATTTTCTAACAAAAAGACACAATCATCCATGCCGCCATAGATATCGTCAATGCCATGGCTGGCGAACAAATCGAGCATTCGTTGGTGCCTATCCGCCAGGTTGGGCAGTTCATCTTG
>JBNKZT010000092.1:0-18291 GCA_050301775.1 Promineifilaceae bacterium (SeqCode) | reverse complement strand
CACGCCGGCCTGCCGGTCGTTCACGATGGATTGGATAAGCGGAATTGGCGAAATGTCGGATGATGAATGCTGAATGCCGAATGGATAAGCGCCGGTTTCACGCGGATCAACTAATTGCTCAAATTCAATCGCCGCCTGAGCTTCGTAGTTGACGGTTTGGCGCAAGCCAGCCAGCGCCGCCGCCGCATCAAACAAACGCCCCATGCTGGACGTAGGCGGTGCGTTGATGCCTTTATCAATCTGATGCAAAACAACATCAACTACAGATTGCTCCATTCCGAATTCCGCATTCCGAATTTCGCATCCCGCTTGCTGGAGCCAGGCCAAAGCCAGCCGCCAGGGTTCGCGGACGGCTTTGTCGCCGCCGGGGAGAGGGATGTATTCGAGGTGATACGGCCGTTCATACCCCCCATAATCCGCCACCAAAAACTCGCCGCCCCAAATCGCGCCGTCATCACCATACCCCGTGCCGTCAAAACTGACACCGATAACCTTACGCTCGCCCGTCAACCCATGCTCAGCCATCCCGGCCGCGATGTGGGCGTGGTGATGCTGCACCCCGACGGCCGTTATCCCTTCCCGCTCAGCGCGGGCCAGAGCGTAGCGGCTGGCCAAATAGTTAGGATGCAGGTCATAGGCAATCAATTCCGGCTGGACGCGGAACAATTTCTCGAAATGGTCCACTCCCTGCTCGAACGATTGCAAGGTTTCGTAATTTTCCAGGTCGCCGATGTGATGGCTGAGGAAGGCGTAACGGCCGTTCACCAAACAAAACGTATTCTTCAACTCAGCCCCAACTGCCAGGATTGGCAGTCCATCCCAGGGCAGCTGCACCGGAAACGGCGCGTAGCCGCGGGAACGGCGGATAGGCAGTAATGATTGATGATTGATGATTGATGATTGGTCTGTCCCCTCTAAATCTTCAATCTTTAATCTTAAATCATTAACCCGCATCACCGAATCATCGCAGCGCACGTAAATATCCCGGTCGTGCATGAGAAAGGCATCAGCCAACTGCACCAGCCGCTCGCGGGCTTCATCGTTGCCGGTGGCGATGGGTTCCTCGCTGAAGTTGCCGCTGGTCATTACGAGTGCAGGGGTGAACGGGTGCAGGGGTGCAGGGGTGATCTTTTCTCCCCCGCGCCCCCGCGCCCCCGCTCCCCTGCTCGTTTCTGGGGCAAACAATAAATAGTGCAGCGGCGTGTAGGGCAGCATAACGCCGATGGTGTTCTGGTTGGGGGCAACGGCCGTAACAATCGCTGATTCAAACCGTCGCCGGAGGATGACGATGGGGCGTTCGCGAGATTCGAGCAGTTCCCGTTCGGCGTCGTTGACAAAGCAGTGCTGCTCAATTGTTGCCACATCAGGCATCATGAGGGCAAACGGTTTGTCTACGCGTAGTTTGCGCTGGCGGAGGGTGGAAACGGCCGTGTCATTTAACGCATCACACGCCAGATGAAATCCACCCAGCCCCTTCACCGCCAAAATCTTACCCTCAGCCAGCATTTGTCTGGCTGCTTCAATTGCCTCACCTTCCGAACAAATCTGTGTTAATCCGTGAGCAACCTTCGGTTGCCTATCAGTGTCCTTTTCCAACCAAACATGCGGACCGCACACCGGGCAGGCCACCGGCTGGGCGTGAAAACGGCGGTCCAGCGGATTTTCATACTCGGCCCGGCAGTCATCACACATTGCAAAACCGGCCATCGTCGTCAACGGCCGATCATAGGGAATATCCTTGATAATCGTGAAACGGGGGCCGCAGTTCGTACAGTTGATGAACGGATAGCAGTAACGCCGGTCATCCGGATCAAACATCTCCCGCAAACAGTCGGGACAAATACTCACGTCCGGCGAAATGGGCTGAAACGCGCCAGCAACAGCTTCCGAGTGGACAATTTCAAACTGCGTAAAACCATTAGCCGGGCAATCGGTCACCGTCAACTCATCAATTTGAGCCAACGGCGGCAGTTCATCACGCAGAGCAGTGACAAAAGCATCCAGGATCGCCGGTGAGCCATCCACTTCAATGTCTACACCGGCCGACGTGTTACGCACCCAGCCATTCAACACAAAGCGGGAGGCCAGGCCATAAACAAACGGCCGGAACCCAACCCCCTGCACAATACCCACAATATGGATTCGCCGCCCTTCCAAGCCGTTCATAAAAAGAAAAAGATTGATGATTGAGAGTCGATCCAATCATCAATCTTAAATCATCTATCATTCCCTCGGTTATGACCGCTTACTGTGGTCAACCGCCTTCAAAATTTTCAAATTCAACACAATAAACCGCCAAAACTGCAACAATTTATTATTCATAAAAGCACGATCTTTTTCCGTAATTTCAAAATTGGGTTTCTTTTCATCTGTCATCATTCACCACCTTAAAGTATGCAGATAGCAGGTTTGCAAATAACTTGCCTACTTGCCATTTGCCCACTCCTTATTCAGGAATCACCTTCCAGCCAGCCCGCCCTTGCAATTTGTGCATGAACGTCGTATGAATCATCCGCTTCATCCAGGCCCCGCCTAAACCCATTTCCATGTGCGTTACAAACGTATCACGGCCGTGCTCATTCGGGTAACGGCGGAAATCAGGCACAACCGGATAAATCATAATCGTCGCCGCCGATCCATCCCAAAGCGAATCGCCCATCGAAGCGATACAAGCTGCCGCCATTTCCGTCATGCGCTCACTATGCGTCATACGGCCTTTTTGGATGAGGTCAATAATATTTTTAGCGACAATACGGCCGATAATACCCGAAACCATCCCTGTACGCGGCGGCGCGGCCGCCATCTTCGTTCCATTCGGCGTTGTATGCGGCACCGAAATCGGTCCTGGCGGGGCAAAAGCAATACCGGCGGCAAAAATATTTTCGTAATTGGGATTCTGGTAAATTTCCGGCCAGGAATTAGGATTACGTGACGTGACCTCATAGGGCTGCCCGTAAATCGCATCCACCTTCACCAGGCCATTGGGAGCCACAACTTTTTCAGAAACGTCTTCGCCATCTTTGCCAATGTAATTCATCGGCATCCCCACAAATTGGGGAATCAGCATGGCAAAATCAAACTCAGTTTCACCATACTCGCCTTCATAATTTTCCCAGTAGATGCGTTTGCCATCAATTTTCTTGGCGCCGCGGCGAACCTGACAGCTAATGTCATACTCACGGAAAACGGCCCCAATAAAATCAGCGCTGGAAATAATCTGCCCTTTATATTTGGCCTGGATGCCGCGCACACCAAAATCGCCGACATCCTGTTCATTGGAGAACCAGACCAACTCCGCTTTATCGCGCACCCCCCGGCGCACCAAATCTTTGTGAATATTGGTGATGTACTCAAACGCCGCCCCCTGACAAGTCGCTCCCGGATGCCCCGTGCCGATGACCAACTTGCGCTTTTCCCCCTTTTTCATCCGCTCCACTTCTTCCATCAACCCGTCACGGCTGTGGGTGGCGTGGGCAGGCGTGCAGATGGAATACGTGCTGTCCAAATGCGGCCCCAATCCTTCCGTTGCCTCAAAATTGAGCTTTGGCCCAGTGGCAATGATTAAATAATCATAATCCACGCGCACTTGCTCGTTGCTGCCGTCCTTTTTATCAGCGATGACATATTGGTCGTCGGGATGCACTTCTGTGGCCTTGCCATGCACAAAGCGAACCTGCATTCTGTCATACACTTTTTTCAGAGGAAAACGGGTTTTTTCCACATCCATACGGCCGATGCCCACCCACACCAATGATGGGACATACAAGAACCGATCGGACATGCTGATCATGGTGATTTCGTGGTCTTTACCCAACGCATCACCCAGGTATAACGCGGCCGTATGACCGGCAAACCCTGCACCAATAACCACAACTTTTGCCATACTGAACCTCCTAATTATTGCTTTGGACGGCAACCAATCGTAGCCCCGCCCATCCTCTTTTCACAACAGGTATAAATGTAAACAAGTTTTGTGAAATCTGCAACGGCTATTTATTTTTGAAAATAGCCACCCGCTGCCGCAGCCAATCAGCCCATTCCGGCACACCCTCACCCGTTTTACAAGACATCATGAAAAAGTGAACGTTTGGATTAAGAATTTCAATTCCCTGCCGGAAATAGTCTACGTTAAAATCGATGTAAGGCAGTAAATCTGTTTTGTTGAGGATGAGGGCATCAATGCCGCGGTAAATGTTGGGGTATTTGTATGGCTTGTCATCTCCTTCAGGTATGCTGGCGATGACGACGTTAAAATGGGTTCCCAGTGTGAAGGCAGCCGGGCAAATCAGGTTGCCGACGTTTTCAACGATCATCAAATCAATCTCGGTCAGGGGCATCTGGGGCAAAGCGTTACCAACCATGACGGCATCCAGATGGCATTGGCCACCGGTGTTGATTTGCACGGCGGGCATACCGGCCGAAATAACTTTGTCGGCATCAATGGTGACTGCGGCCGTATCGCCTTCAATGACTCCCAGTTTGAGTGAGTCTTTCAACGCTTCGATGGTGCGCAGAATAACACTGGTCTTGCCTGAGCCGGGTGAAGCCATCACATTGATGCCTAACACGCCGTTTGATTCAAGCTGCGCCCGGTTTTGAGCGGCCAGGCTGTCGTTAGCGCTCATAATTTGTTCGACAACTGTTACTTTTGAATTCATGGTTCTGTCTCCTTATCTGTTTCTACTTCGATACTTTGCAGTTGAAATTCTTCGCCGGCGGTTACTTTGATCCGAACGCTGCTGCAATTAGGGCAGGCTGACAACTCATGTTCAAAGCCGTAGCTATGGCCGCAATCCTGACATTGTAACTGTGCCGGTATGCGTTCAAAATGCAAAGTTGCGCCTTCACAAATGGTGTCACGGCTGATGATGTCCCAATAAAATTGGATGGAATCGTCGACGATGGAGGAAAGCTGGCCAATTACCAGGTACAAATTGGTTATGCGAATGGCGTTGGCCTGCTGGCCGTGGCGGATGGCAATTTCAAGGATGTTTTCAGTTATAGGGAGTTCATGCATACTGTTTATCCAACCAAAAAGAAGGCTGAACCTGATTTTCCCACAAGTTCAGCCTTCCGGGTAATACGAAATGTCATTTGTTATGGGGACAGGTATTACTTATGGCGGCGGCGCGGGTTGTCGATGATGGTTCCGTCGAGGTAGGCTTGCACGGCCGTTTCCACATCCACAATATCCGTCAAAATCGGTTTGAGCCCGGCCTGAACCAATTTCTCATACGCCGGATTGCCCATTCCCCGGCACAACACCACCTGACAATCTGCCATCACGGCCAGCTTTTCATGAAAACGATGCTGGCCATGATGATGACTTTCGCCATGATCATGGTGGTTATGGTCATGGTCATGGTCATGATCATGACCACCGCCGCCATGCGCCGGCATATTCCGTAGTTCTTGTCCGAGGACCTGACCATCTTCAACTTCAATCACGGCACACTTTCCGGCACGGCCGAAATGCGCGCTAATTGTCTGACCATTATCGGTTATTACAGCTATTTTCATATTCACCTCTCAAGTTGTTGCAATAATTCACAATATATTGCAATAGTAACGCGATTAAAAATGTTCTCAAAGTGATCTTTGTCAACCAAATCGGTGATGAATGGCTAAAACAGGCAAAATAGCCTTGGCCGTTTCGCTTGTCTTTTGCCATCTTCGTCGTTATCCTTGCCCCATGAATATTTTTCACTGGCTGTTCGACAAGCTGTATCCGGTCATCCGGTTTATTTATGAAAAAGTACAGAGCCACCACTGGTTTGACCAGATTACACCGCAGCTTTGGTTGGGGGGTGCGCCAACTTATAAACGAGATTATTCGTTCCTGTTGGCCAATGGCATTAATGCTGTGGTCAATATCCGGGCCGAAAGGGAAGACGATGTACAGTTTTACGAAACACACGGCATCAACTCTATCCAACTCAAGGTTTTGGATATCATGGTGCCGCCGCCGGAGATTTTGACGGAAGGCGTGCGCTGGATCGACGAGCAGGTACATCAAGGGCGGACGGTGCTGGTTCACTGCGCCAAAGGTCGCGGCCGTTCCGCCACTCTACTGGCTGCTTATTTGATGAATCACCGGGGGATGAGTTTTGATGAGGCCAACGAGTTGATGAAGGGGATACGGCCGTTAACCAAACTCGAATCACGCCATCAAAAACTATTAGACTCGTGGCTGGCGGACTCTGACAAATAAACAAGCCATTATCGACATATTCCTATAATTTCAGTACACTCATCCTGCCATTTCTTGGTTTACGAGGAAAATGTTTATGTTTGCGAAAAAGAATGCAGTGTTAGTTCTATTTTTGCTGATTGTCATTTTGACAGCTTGTCATTCACCGAACCCTGCGCCTTTACCTACCACTGTTCCAGTGGCTGAACTACCAACAGTAACGGCCACATCTCTGCCGCCAACGACCGATTTAACGGCCGTTTCCACCCCCATTCCCACCACCATCCCGGCCACAAGCCCGCCAGCAGCAATACCAACCCCCATCACCCCCTTTGTCGGCATCACGTCGCCGAAAGAAGGCGATGATATTGTTCTGGGCAGTGACATTATCGTTCGTGGCCTGGCTGAACTTAGCGAAAACAGCGTGATTTCAGTCACGTTAACCAGTCTGAACGGCCGTATCCTGACCCAAAGCCAGGCCGCCATCCAGGAGCAAATCTGGGAAGCGGGACTAACCATTCCCAACACTGTCAGCGGCGCCGCCTTTGTGCAAACCATCATTCAGGATGAAACGGGCAGTGTGGCGGCCGAGCACCGTATTCCGGTTAATCTGGTCATTGATGCGGCAAATGCCGATCGGTATCTGGCATTGTATCATCCACTTCAGAACGAAACGGCCGTTGGCGGCTTTAACCTTTTCTTTGACGGCATGGTTTACCGGCCTACCAACAGCGCCGTCTCCATTTCCATCTGGGTCGATGACTGCCAGACCCGCCTGGCCCGGCAAACTTTTACGCTGGGCAGCAGCACCGTTGCCTTTTACTGGCAGGGCTTTGTCATTGTCCCCAACGACAGCGCCGGCCCGGCTTGTGCCATCGCCTATTTTGGCGAAGAAGGCAGTGATGATTACCGGGAAGCCGTCATTCCCATAAACATTTTGCCCGAAGACGACGCACAGGCCAAAGGAGTAGTCATCGCCAATCCACCGGCCGGCAGCAATGTCATGGCCGGCCGCGAACTGCTGCTCTACGGCACAGCCCTTAACGCGTCGGAAGATGATGTATCGGTCGATATTTTGATGGAAAACGGCCGTATCATCAACCAAAGCAGCGCCCCGGCCGATTTTTGGGGCTACTGGGAATTCAGCATAACGCTGCCGCCCGATGTGTCTGGTCCGGCCAAAGTAACCGTTACCGCCAACGACGCTTCCACCGAAATTCTCATCAACGTTGAGGCCGCCCCTACCCCGGAGAGTTAATCATGGCCCATAAAATGTCACCCGATGAAATCAAAGCGTTTCTCACTCAGGGCACGCGGACAGGAAAATTAGCCACGGTCAGCGAAAACGGCCGTGCCCATGTCGCCCCCATTTGGTTTGTGTTAGATGGCGATGATCTTATCTTCAACACCTGGCACAGCTCTGTCAAAGCCAAAAACATGCAGCGCGATCCGCGCGTCAGCCTTGCCGTCGATGATGAAACGGCCCCCTACGCCTTCGTAATCATCGAAGGCACGGTAACGTTTAGCGATGATTTGGCTGAAAGTTTGAAGTGGGCCACTCAAATCGGTGGCCGCTACATGGGAGAAGATCAGGCTGAGGCGTTTGGCAAAAGAAATAGTGTTGAAGGTGAACTCTTGGTGCGGCTCACGCCAACCAAGTACATCGCTCAAAAAGATTTAGCGGGTTGGTGACGATCATCACCAACCCGTTTCACATTAATCAGTCAACCGATAATAAATCATCGCAGCTATTTTCGTGATGGCTAAAACGATGAGAAATACGAAAATATCCCAGTGGTAAACCCCATTGACGAACAATTCGTATTCAAACCAGATAACCATGAGTACGGCCGTAACCACCACCGCCAACCGCGTTGAATAAAGCCGGTGCATCAAAAATCGTTCATCAAACTTCCATTTCTTCAAAAACATCTCATCAATCCTCCACAAGTTGGAATAACGCATCCGTTGCGCAGTTAAAGATTTGGGCGAACTTCAAAGCCAATGGCAGGCTGGGCACATACCGTCCCTGCTCAATGGAAATAATGCTTTGCCGGGAAACGTCCGCCAATTCAGCCAAATCCTTTTGCGTTAAGCCAAATTGCATTCTATATTTTTTTACTTGATTCGTAACTTGTTTATCCATTTTTTTACGTATAAATGTAAAGTCAACTTTACTTACGCCAGTATAAACGAAACAGTCACAAATGTCAAGTAAACTTTACATCGCATTGGTTATTTGTTGTATACTATTTTTAGCTAGGTGAAAGCGGAAAAGATTCGGATTCTATAAAGACCGTTCTCCCGCTTTCACTGAGTAAACCGCAGAGAAATGGCTGTTTTTCATCTGAAAACTTTCTGCGGTTTACCGATTCGCGGTAAATGGCATAACGTAAGGAACAAAGGAGCCGTGAACGAAACATCTATCTCGATTCTGGTTGTTGAAGATGACGAAGCGATTGCCGCTTTTTTACAGACGGCTTTGGAACGAGAAGGATTTACCACGACGGTTATTGGCAACGGCCGTACCGCCCTCAACCACATTTCCCAATCCCCGCCCAACCTGGTTTTGCTCGATTTAATGCTGCCCGGCATGGACGGCTTGCAGCTTTGCCAGGCCATCCGCCACCGCGCCGACTACATTCCCATCATCATGGTCACCGCCAAAGATGAGGATGTGGACAAAATCGTCGGGCTGGAAATAGGCGCTGACGATTACATCACCAAGCCTTTCAAAAAGCGGGAACTGCTGGCCCGGATTCGGGCCGTTTTGCGGCTGGCGCAAAGTCAGAATTCCCAGACCAATCATTTATTGTCTTTTGGTAAGGTGGTGATTGATGTAGACGGCCGTTCCATCACCAGCGCCGGTCAACCCGTCAAACTCACCCCCAAAGAATTCGACCTGTTGGCCTTACTGGCCGCCAATCCGGGCCGCGTCTTTGGCCGCGACATGATTCTGGAGCGCATCTGGGGCTATGATTTCGGGGGCGAAACCCGCACCGTCGATGTCCACATCCAACGCCTGCGACAAAAAATAGAACCCGACCCGCATCACCCCACCCATCTCATCACCGTTCACCACATTGGCTACAAATTTGAAGCTTGATTCTTTAGGAGCATCTGTGGAGCCACAACCCATCACGACCATTCCGCTGGGCACAATCGTCGGTTTAGCTGTTGGGCTGCTGGCGCTGGGGCTGGCCATCGGCTGGTACGCCGCCAACTCGCGCTGGCAGCGCCGTCAGGCCCGCCACAGCCGACAAGGCAGCCGCCAGCTCCAATCACTCCTGGATGCACTTCCCTTCGCTGCTTTAATCAGCAATGCCGAAGGCGCCATCACCGCCCACAACAAAAACGCAGCGCAATTTTTGGCCGCTTTTAATCGCGGCGATACGGTTCCGTTGACAGTCGATGCAGCCGTGGGCCGCGTCATCCGCTCCCAGGTGGCTGAATCGTTGGAACTGCTGCGGCCGGGCAGTGAGCAGCGGGTTCATGTTTTGATTGCGCCGCTGATGGATGGGAGTACGGCCGTTTCCCAAACCATCATCCTCTTCAACCCGCCCGCCGCCGCACCACGCCAATTGCAAACCTACCAGCAGCTCGTCAGCGCCATCGGCCACGAGCTACGTACCCCGCTCACCGCCATCATGGGCCACACCGACATCATCGGCAGTTGCCAGATTGAGGAAGAAGCCTTGTGGCGGCGCTCCCTCAGCTTCGTCAGCGCTGAGGTGGAGCGGCTGGCCCGGCTGGTAGAAGATTTGCTCCATCTCTCCCGGCTTGATTTTGCGCCGCCGCACTTGCGTCCAACCAATTTGCGATTAGTCACCGAAGAAGCCATCTCTACCCTTTTCGACACAGCCCAGGCGCAAGACGTGTCCTTGGTGCTGCAAACGGCCAACCGGCTGCCCCGCATCCAGGCCGATCCGGATCGTCTCCGCCAGGTTTTCCTCAACTTGCTGGACAATGCCATCAAATATGCCCCCGGCAGTACGGTAACCATTCATCTGGAACTGACAGATGATGGCCTGCGGACAACTATCAGCGACACCGGGCCGGGTATCCCGCCTGATGAAATGAACCATATTTTTGAGCCGCTTTTTCGCGGCAGCCAAACAGCCGCAACGCCAGGCACCGGCCTGGGGTTGACAATTGTCCAAACCATACTAGCGCAGCATGGCACGGCCGTACACGTTCAAAGTAAACCCGATGACGGCACAATCTTTACCTTCCTGCTGCCCCTAGCGACAACATCATAAAATTGTTTACAAAATCGTTACAAACCGGCGCTGTTTCCGTGATACTGGTCGTTTAATATGATGAGTAGAGTATTGGCTTAATTCTCCTGAAGGAGGGAGTCATGAGCGAGCTTATCGGTAAAAGTTTAGGATCGTATCGGATTTTAGAACAGATTGGCATAGGCGGGATGGCAACCATCTACAAAGCGTACCAGCCAGGGATGGATCGGTACGTCGCCATCAAAGTGCTACCCCATTATCTGGCCGGTGACGAGCAGTTTGTCCACCGCTTCCAGCGCGAGGCGCGCGCCATCGCCAACTTGGAACACCCCCACATCCTGCCCGTTTTCGATTACGGTGAGCATGACGGCATCACCTACATCGCCATGCGTTACGTGGAAGCAGGCACACTCAAAGAACACATGGCCCAGGGCCAAATGTCGCTGACCGAAATTAGCCATGTCATCAGCCAGATTGGCGGCGCGCTGGATTACGCCCACCGGCAAGGCATCATCCACCGCGACGTGAAGCCGGGCAACATTCTCATCGACGATCAGGGCAACACTTATTTAACCGATTTTGGCCTGGCACGGATTATGGAATCCTCGCAGCAGTTTACGGCTTCCGGCGTCAGCGTAGGCACACCGGCCTATATGTCGCCAGAACAGGGCAAAGGGATCAAAGTCGATCATCGCTCAGACATTTACTCATTGGGCATCATGCTGTATGAAATGGTGACCCGGCAGGTTCCGTTTGAAGCAGAAACGCCGCTGGCAGTTTTGCTCAAACATATCACCGACCCGCTGCCACTGCCCCGCAAAGTCCGCCCCGATATTCCTGAACCGGTGGAATTAGTGGTGTTACGGGCCTTAGCCAAAGAGCCAGGTGATCGGTTCCAGTCGGCGAATGAGTTGGCACAAGCATTGGCAACGGTCATTAGCCGTACCGCTCCCCATGACCAACCATCCACCCCATCCACACAGCCTCCGATCAAACCCGCATCCACCCAGCCAGCCCCTGAACAACTCTCGTTGATCACCCGCGCCCAACACACCTGGCAAACGCCGCGTGGCAAAGCGATGATGATTGGGGGAACGGCCGTTCTGCTCATCCTCTTTGGCTTTTTAATAAATTGGCTAAACCGGTCGGATGTGGCCATTTCAGGCGGAACGGGGGAAGAAACGGCCGTTACAGAGCCTTCCCCAACACCCCAGTCAGACACAGCTGCTGCGCCTCGATCCACCACAGAGTCGACAACATTACCGGCAAACAATTTACAGTTGCAGTTCCGAATTACTTCAACCTCAGATTGGGCCGAAGTTTCCCTACTGTCCGGAATCGATATTCTCAATCATTCAACCGTTGAAACCGGGGAAGGGGCAACGCTGGCAGCGATGCGTGACCGCATCATTGATCTTGACCAGGACAGTGAACAAGCTGCTGAAGGGAATCCCATTTTCATGGTGCAAGACATTACACTGGATGCCTCATCTGCAAATGACACCATCGGGTTGGCGATAGCTAAAGGTTGTATCGGCGTAACGATGGTGGAGGTTTTCAACGTCGTCACCGGCGCCCCGCTGCTGCTGGATCGGTTTTCCAACGAAACATGTGAGAGTCAGACCTATTCCATCTCAACCAGCTTATTGACAACGGCCAATGTTCCTCCCACGCCGACAAACGAGCCACCCGGACTTCACGAAATATACCCCATTGCGCCAGGGAAAGGGCAGGTGGTTAATTGGTGTGAAGACATTAGCCCACCACAATTATGTTCGCATGATCTAGCATCAGACGAGATCACAGTTTTGACCGAAGACCTGAATTTCACAGAGATGGGTGCACGAGCCTGGTCGCCTGATGGCCGGCAAATCCTTTTCTCTGCTGGGGAGGACCAATCTGATCATGATTTGTTTTTGATCAATACGGATGGTTCTAACTTGAGAAAACTGACCGACAGCAGCTATTCTGATCATGAAAGCGAATGGTCTCCCAACGGAGAGCAGATCATTTTTGTGCGTAATTGCGGCCTATGGTCTATCCGCCCCGATGGAACGGAAGAACAACTTTTAATGCACTCTAACGATTACTGCGTTGAAGCGGTTGGCTATTCTCCAGACAGCGAGACGATTGCCTTCACGGCTTTTCGGGATGGGGCTGTCCGCGACATCTGGCGTGTCAATGCCAATGGCGGTAATCCGCAGCGGTTATATGCGTTTGGCGATGAACCGCCGCGTTCGGGCAGCGTTGTGTGGCTGCCGGACAATGAGCGAATGTTGTTCTGGTTTTGGGTTGATGGGATTGATGAAGAACAACGCTTGTTAATTTATGCCGATGGCAGCGGCGTTGCCGGAACGGTTGATGGGGCGCCGTATTGGTGGCAGCGCAATTATTATCCACGTTGGGGCATTGAGGGGGTGGAAATAGAAACGGCCGTTACAGCCGACAATCCCGTCGAACAAGCCCGCGCCTTTGCTGACCCCATCCTGACCGTCATCGCCAACCACCCCCCCGATTATGCCGATGATTTCAGCGATTCGAGCAGCGGCTGGCCCAGCGGGTCGCTAACGAACGGCAGCGAATGGGGTTATGAAGACGGCGCTTACGTCATTGTTGCATCTTATCCACAAGGATGCTGTGTTAATGTCCAATCCAACTCGATGCCGTTCTTCTCGGATTTTGTTATGGAGCTGGATACCCGATATGTTTCTGAAGAATCCGGCGCATGGACTGTGCTATTTCGAGAGCAACATGGACCCAACGTGACATTTCCCGAGCATTACGGATTTAGCGTCTATGATGATGGGGACTACCGTATATGGAAAAATATCAACCAGACCGAAATACTTCTAAAAGAAACTAACGTTGCTCCCGCTTTTATGCCAGATCAGGTGGGGAACCATTTAACCATTGTCGCCCACGGTTCTCAGTTTGCATTCTTTTTGAACGATGAACCGCTGTGGTTTATCGATGACGAATCGTTACCCGAGGGGCGGTTTTCGCTGGCAGCTGAGGGTTGGGCTGAGGATTTTCCACTGCGCGTACAATTCGACAATTTAGAAATCTGGGACATCTCAAATATGGAAACGGCCGTGTCCACAGCAGACGAACCCGTGTCTGAAACGGCTCCAGAGTCAGTTGACCAAGCCGGCGCCTTTGCCGAACCTATCCTGACCGCTATTGCTGGCAGTCCCCCGCTTTACAATATGAATAACCTCGGTCTGCCTGTTGGAGCCGGTGTTTCTGGTCATTCGTCCCAGGCGGAGGGGGAAGCCGGTTTCATTGGTGAAGCGTATTTCGTGAAGATTGCCACAGGTGGCACTGAATCCCACGCCTGCTATGGCGGCGACACTTCTGCCAACTTGCCTGCGGATTTTGTAATGGAGATTGACGGCCGTTTCCTGCCAGACACCAATCCCAATGAAGACGATTGGCAAATCCAGTTTCGCAAATGGGGTTTTGGCAATTTCTACGTGTTAATCATAAGACAGGATGGCCATATCAATCTAGTTCGTCATGGAAATAATGAGAGTGTTGATCTGGCCGCCTATTATGGCTTCCCGGTTCTATCCGAACCGGATACAAACCATGTACAGCTAATTGCCAGCGGGTCAGAAACGGCCGTTTACGTCAATGGTGAACAAGTCATCTACATCGACGATCCCGACTACACCGATCAATATGGCGCCGGTACAATCAATCTTGGTATTTGCAATTTAGGCGAATCGCCCCGGGAAGTCCGCTGGAACAATTTGAAAGTTTGGGACATCTCCGGCCTGCTAGATGAGTAAACTCCCCATCTTCATTTGTTGGAATTTAGGCGACGGCCGTTACCTGCGACCGTCGTTTTTTGGTGGGGAAACGGCCGTTTCCCCACCAAACTATGCTACAATTCAGCAAAAATCCATTATGGGAGAGAACCAACTTGGTAAAACTAGATAAACATCTTATCGAGACAGACAACAACTGGGACCAACAAATCGCCGAATTAGAAACCCTCCTGGACGAAATACGCCCGCAGCTTATCGAAGCCGAAGCCGAACTGGCCGACCGGTTGGCCCAAATCAGCGCCTTTGAATTCAAAGTGCGCACCCGCCTGGAACCACTGACCCGGCGATTAGAAAAAATACAAGCTGAAATTCATGAACAGCGACAGCAGCTGCGTCGCCTTCAGGAAGACCTTGTCACAGCCAATGGCGAAAAGGATTTCTTCGACAAATACGGCTGGGTCTTCAACCAGGAATCATCCGCCGCCAGCGGTGATTACCGTTATCACGAAGCAAGCGTCAAACCCCCACCCACGGATCTAAATGAAAACGATACAACAACCCTCAAACAACTTTACCGCCAACTGGCCCGTCGTTTTCACCCCGATTTGGCCTTGGACAATGCCGACCGGGAATATCGCACCGGCATTATGAAAGCTATCAATGCCGCTTACGCCACCGGAAATCTCGATCGGTTAAAGGAACTTGTTAAGGAGCCGGACAGCGCAGATCGCCTTGAATACGCCCATACAAACCAGCAGCTTGCCCAGGCCATGTACATCGAACTCACCCGCTGCCACCGCCGCTTAGCCGAAATCAAAGAAGAAATCGCTCACCTGGAAAACCACAAAAGCGTCCGGCTCATGCGGCGGGCTGAACGGGCAGCCGCCAATGGACGTGACTTGCTAGATGAACTTTACCATGAAGTACAAAATGAACTCGCCCATAAACTCATTGAGCGCGATGTATTGAAGGAGCAGGTAGAATTATTTGACCAAGAAACGGCCGATTTTGCTGACGATGCCTTTGCGGATGCTGTTTATGATTTAAGTCTGGAAGGCATATTCGATGATGACGATGACATCACGATGACCGCTCGTTGGCCGGAACATTCGGGTTGGGATGATGATATTTTAGATGATGTGGAATAAATCTTTACTTGTTGGAAAAAATCGTAATCAATCCCCAAACACCCACCACTACAAAGAACCGAAAAATGAAGATGTGTAATGAAAAACCAAAATAATAATTGGTTACCAACCATAAAATCGCCCCTGCCACGCCACCCAATAAAATGCCAATGACAATCCCCCGGATCATAAATTGCGGCACCTGTGAGCCGACACCAATCAAAGCACCCAATAGCATATAAAAGCCGGTGCGGACAAATGCAGCTAAAAACATCGGGCCAATGGCCGGATTTTCACTCAAGGACTCAATCATTTCCCCCATGCCAAATCCCATGACGCTCAGAATCCTGACAAATTCCACAATAAATCCGATGAGACCGAACAAAACAGCTAATAGCAAAGCTCGTCCCAAAGCATCCGGGGCTTTGCTGATAGACCAGACAAGTGCGCCGGTAACTAAACCAACAACGACGCCTTCGGCCGCGCCTGCCAGTAAATTTGCCACGATGGGATTTTGAATGAATGAATTGAGATTGACCCCGATTAATTGTAATAAGTCCATGCTCAAACACCTCGACATATAAACTTATAGAGCCTTTAGTTTAAGATTGGACCATTTTTGAACATGCAGCGGGGCGATTAGCAAAGAAAATGGTCCAATCTTTATTTGAATTACCAATTACTGCCATGAAATACGCGTCAATGCTGTTCCAACATTATACCATTTATCTTTCAATGGCTTTGTTGTAACTTTTAACTGGTTCTGCTCATAACCTGTTAATTAGCTCATTGATTTCATTCGTGATAAAAAACAGTGGTTTGAGCATTGCACATGTAGAAAAGGATTCTTTGAATTATGCAACAAATTATCGAATGTGTACCCAATTTTAGTAACGGCCGTAACCCCCAAATCTACAACGGTATCGCCGACGCCATCCGCAGCGTGAACGGCGTTCACGTCCTGGGCGTCAGCGCCGATCCCGACCACAATCGTACCGTCATCACCTACGTTGGCAGCCTGGCCGGTGTGGAAGAAGCCGCATTTCGGGCCATTGCCTTTGCCGCCGAACAGATCAACTTGGATCAGCACACTGGCGAACATCCGCGTATTGGCGCTACCGACGTTTTCCCATTCATCCCTATCAAAGGCGCAACCATCGCCGACTGCGTGGCCCTGGCCAACCGGCTGGGCCAGAGGGTCGGCGACGAGTTGGGAATAGCCGTTTACCTGTATGGTGATGCGGCCACAAGGCCGGAACGCAAGAAATTGTCGGACATTCGCAAAGGGGAATACGAGTTGTGGAAAGCCGAAGTCGCCACCAACCCGGCCCGCCAGCCCGATTTTGGCCCGGCTGAACCAAAATCGTGGGGAGCGACTGTGATTGGGGTACGGCCGTTTCTCATCGCCTACAACATCTACCTCAACACCGACAAAGTGGAAATCGCCGACCAAATCGCCCGCGACATTCGCTTCATCGGCGGCGGCCTGCGTTTTCTCCAGGCCAAAGGCTTCCTGGTTGAAGGCCAGGCCCAGGTCAGCATGAATCTGACCGATTTTGAGAAAACACCTATCTACCGGGTGCAAGAACTGGTGCGCCGCGAAGCCGCTCGCTACGGGTTAGCCATCACCAAAGCCGAACTGGTCGGCCTGACGCCGCAAAAAGCATTCATGGACGCCGCCAAATGGTATTTACAAATGGATGGCATGGATGACAGTCAGGTGCTGGAATACCGCCTGCAAGAAGAGGCCGAAAAAGAAATCCGGCTGGTTGATTTTGTTGCTGCCGCCGCATCAAGCCAGCCGACGCCCGGCGGCGGTTCGGTCGCGGCACTGGCCGGGTCGCTGGCGGCCGCGTTGGCTCAAATGGTCGCCGGATTGACCGCCGGCCGCAAAAAATACGCCGCCGTTGACGCCGAAGCCCAGGCCGTTCTGACCGAAGCGGAAAAATTACGACTGGAATTGGTAAAAGCAATCGATGAAGACGCCGCTGCTTTTGAGCAGGTGATGGCCGCCTACCGCAACAAGGAATTGGACGAATTGGCCAGAGTGGTGGCGATTGAACAGGCCACCATTGGCGCCGGCGACGTGCCCCTGCGGGTGGCGCGATTGAGCCGTGATGCCGCCAACCTGGCTCAACAAATGGCCCAAATCGGCAACGTGAATGCGGTCAGTGATGCAGCAGCCGGCGCGATTATGGCTCACGCGGCGGTTCAGGCGGCGGCGCTCAACGTCAAAATCAACGGGGTTGGCCTACAAAACCGGAATCTGGCCCAACAGTGGACCGAAGAAGTGAATGCGCTGGAAGCGGAAACGGCCGTTATGGCCCAAAACACCAAACAAATCGCCGCCAAACGGGGAGGCTTTGCGTAAATCTTGAACCTGCCTACTCGTCACTCACTGCTCCCTAAATCGACCACCTGTTTCGGGAATTGGAATTCCCGAAACAAACCGGTCTACGAACGCATATTGCTCTTGTTCATCTTGGCATTCCTTGTAACGGCCTGCCAGTCTGGAACGGTCGCCAGTGTGGCCATGAGTCCGGCAACGGCCGTGCCCCCCTTGCCCACCGCCACCACCGTTCTGGCCCCGCCGCAAATCAACATCATCACCGAACCGACGTCCCAAACTGCCGCCGAACCACCGGCCTTCAACCTGGTAAAACCGGACGATTTGGTGACAAAACCACCTGTGCCCACGGTAACGGCCGTTGCCATACCTCCCACCGACATCCCGACCGATACGCCCACGCCCCAGCCAACCTTCACGCCACCTGCTCTACCCCTCACCTCACCCGATGAGCATTACTGGCTGCGCCGCCCCATCTCCGAAGGCGGCACCGTCTGGACCGACAAGGTTTACTCGTATGGCAGCACCAAAGGGGGAACCCTGGAAACGCATCACGGCGTAGAATTTTACGTCCCCAGCGGCACCCAAATCTTGTCCGTGGCCAGCGGTACGGTTCGTG
>JBNKZT010000091.1:0-18318 GCA_050301775.1 Promineifilaceae bacterium (SeqCode) | reverse complement strand
TGATATGGTTGCTTTCGGATGGAAATATAAACGATCTGGCAGGAGCATGATGGATCCTTGCCGGCCCATGTACAAACGCGCTAATGAAGAATCGGTTACTAATTTGCCGGTGATGCTTGCCTGATACAGGTACCAGGGCAATAGGACAACCAAAATGCTCACTAATAATACGAGTATGGCGGGAAGAATTCGCCTTAATTTTGTAAAGAAATCAGATTTATTGATTCTGGTTGTTGGGTCAAGGGTCACTCTCAGAAAGTAAGCAGCCAATAATACCAGAGCAAAAAGGCCGCCATCTGGTCTGGTAAGTAAAGCCCAGCCTGCCCAAAGACCCAAAAGGATAACGCGGCGTTTTGTGAGGTTGGAGCCAAAGGTGACTGTGAAATAGTACAAAACAAATAACTGCAGCGCCGATAATATGTTTTCTAATCCACTTAGAGCATTGGCCACCACGATGGTATGCGTCAGCCATAACCCGGTGGTGATAATGGCTAAACCGGGCGAAAAATCCCAATGTTTTTGACTGACACGATGAAGAAAAATTGCCGTTACCAGCCAGGCGAAAACAACGGTTAACTTTAGCAGAAGAGGCGCCCAATTCCCGACTATCCAGAAGAAAAGGATCAAAAGCATTGTCCAGAACGGACTGGTGGAGGCCACAACGATTTCCCCATTTGGATTGTATTGGAAGGGGGTGTGGTTAACGAAATTGTCGGCAATTGCCAGGTGGACCTGGGCATCTCCGGCCAATGTGAAGAAGAATGGCAAACTGACCAAGAGGGATGTAATGAAGAGCAATATTTTTAACTGTTTTGTTTGCATAGCTGCGCGACTGGAAAAAGGCAGGTTGATTTAACCGAGAATGCTTTTGTTTTTGATTCTGCGGCTGATGGTGATAACTATTGCGGCAGCAAGTAATATGCCGGCAAGGGGTAAAATGAAATCAGCAGTTACCCCTGAGGTATCATCGAGTGTTGCGATGTATGGATCGGAGTCGTCGCCGACTGTTTGATTGCCAGGGATGTTGGTCGGAATTAGCGTTGGCGGGGCAACGGCCGTTTGCGTTGGCAGCGGGGTCTGTATCTCAGTTAGGGGCACTGATTCTGTCGTTGTTTGAGGCACTGATTCGGCGGTTTCAGCCATAACCTCTGTGTCTGGAGGGACAGGGGTGGATTCGATAACGGCCGTTGTGGGGGAAGGGGTGGCAGAGGGCACGGCCGTTGCCGTGGGGGTTACGGTGCAAAACGGTAGGGGCGTTGGGTTCCAGAGTGTGCCCAGTTCAGGCGTCTGGCCATTGATTGCCGGAGCCGGCACAATCGGGACACCGCCGATATACCCTTGAACGGTCACAACATTGTCGGCTACCCAGCCGGTATCGCCATCATCCAATTGAATTAGCCACCAGGCGGTGTCAGCGGCGCGGCCCAGAATAAAGCGCACTTCCAGAAAAACCAGTTGACCAATAATTGGATAATTGGTACCCGGTCCCTGCCGGATATTGGTCGGGTTTTGGACTATGATGGTGGGCTGGCTGCTGCATGATTCGGCGGTGGGTACAAAGCCGCCTACCGGTGTGAAGGCAATTGTGACCGGTGGCGTGGCTGTCTCGGTGGGTGAAGATTGGGTGGTGCTGGTGGGAACGGCCGTTGCTGGATCGCCACCACCGTCTGAACTGGTCGGCTTGGGGGCCGGTGTTTTTGTAGGCGGGACGGGGCCGGGTGTTGGTGTCCGTGTTGGGATGGTTTGATTGAGTGCCGAGAGAGTATCGTTGTTGTTATTCCAGCTAAAAACTTGTTTGATGTTTACTTGGGTAATGGCGAATGCTAAAATAAGAATGGTAATCATTCCGATAATGAATTGTTTCTTAAACATAAAAATCACTCGCATTGGGTTTACTATTTGAACTGTACAGATACGGCCGTGTCAAAATTTAAATCAAAATCAAAATAAACAAGATTTCCTTCGATGTTCGTGGGAGTCGGCTGTGTTTTTGTAATCACTGCCTCTTCAGGTAATTGTATCATAACATGAATTGGTTCAGGCTTGGCTCCGGCTTGCTTATATATTTGTAAATCGTACTGCCGCCCGTCGGTTGTTGGATGAATGATGTTTTCGGGAAGCTGGTAGGTGAAATAACTGGTTGTTTGTTCGGCAACAGGCAGCAGGAAAAAATTGGCAAATGTCGTCAATCCGGTTATGTCGTCAATGGTTTGGGCGTTGTTGGCCAAAGATTGGCCGGAAAGCATGGCCTCTGCAGGAACGATGTGGCTGCTGGCATCAAGCAGTTGGCTGCCGTAAGGTGTATAGAGGCGTAAATAGTTCCAGTAGCATTTGTTGACCAGATTTTGGTAGCTAACGGCCGTTTCCAGATTATAAGTAGCGCCTTGTATACAATCTTCGCCATTATCTTCACCGATGTGTTGATAAGTGGCAGTTAATTCGGCCTGTACGGAACCATCCTGAGCAATGTTGACCTGGTAGTTAAGCTGCCGCTCAACAACGATATTTGATTTGAAGTAGCCCATATTGCTGTCAACGACCAGCAAAAAGTCAGTTTCCGGGTTTTGGGGGAGACGGCCGTCCCAGTTTAATTGATGCAAAATCAAGGCCGCTTCCGGATCGCGCAAATAAATCTGCAAATCCTTGGTATGTAGGGCGGCGACCATGTTTTGCGCCAGCAGAGTCAGGTCAACATCGGCCGATTCCAGCTTGGTTTGGACGGCGGTTGCCAGAAGCCCCATGAAGTTTTTGCGTCCAAAGACCCATTCCGCCAAATCTTGTCCATCCTGAAGAGCCCAGGCAGACTGAAGGACTTCGATGCTGTTTTGACTGTTGACAGTCAGGTCCAGGTCAGGGAGGGTGACTGAACCGACAGCTTCAATGAGAAGCTGCAAAAAACGCTGATCGACGGCGATTGTGCCATCGGGCAGAGGAACATCCAAGCTGTAACTGTACAAAGCCATCGCTTTTTCGGCCGAGGTGGGAAAGTCGGGCCAGAAATTGGCGTCGCGGAAAAGGAAGAGTTCCAAACCCATATAATCATAAAGCGGTTGGGGCGGGAAGTCATATGGTTTGTTACCCCAGTCGTCTACAAGGAAACTGTCTTGAAAGGCCAGTTCGATGATACGGCCGTTTTCCACCGTTAACTGCCCGGCCCCGGAGATAAAACCGCCGGTAGGTCGCAGCTCATCTTCATTTTGGGCCAGGATGAGGTAAGTACGCGGTCCGTTGTTGCCCATGATTTCCGGCAGTACAGGGGCTAGTTTGAGGCCGTCCTGGGCCAACGGCAGCCAGGTGTCGGCCAGTTCCAAAAGGGTTTGCAGTTGCGTGGGCAATGTGGAAATATCACCCAGATTGGTGCGGGCGGCTGCCAGCCTGTCCATGCTTTGGCTCATGGCGGTTAATTCCGGTTGGGCATTATTGATGATGGCAAGTAGATCGGGCAGAAGTTCGGTGGGCGACCGGCCTTCTTGCAGCAGGGGCAGGGCCGGTTTGAAGCCGCGCAGGGCGTAAACGGCCGTTTCCGTACCGGCATCGGCCATTTCCATGAGGGCCGGGGCGGCAGCCAGCGTTGAGCCGTAGCGGGGAACCCATTCCAGGTGAGACATCAGGGGTATGAATACGGCCGTTTCTCGTTTCAATACGACGACATCATGGCGAACTCCCAGAACCAATTCCTCAGCGGCATCAGGGTCGAGTTGGGTCAGCCCGCCAGCCAGCAGGGTTTCCACCTCGCTTTGGTGTGCTTGCAATGACAGCGCCGCCCGGCCGATAGCCCAGCCTTTTAGCCCCAGCCAGAGGACCAAAAGCAGCAGCCCACCCAGGAGCAGCCAACGCGCCGGATTAATTGGCCGGGCCGTCGTTATTGATTCTTTGGCGAACTTCTTTGCTAAATTCATACTCAATTACAGTCAAGCGGCTGTGGCGCGTTGGGGTCTAGTGCGGCGGTGCAAAACGGCTGTTTAGCCTGATTCAACTGCCGCAGGCCGGGAAGATCATCTTTGTCCAGTCCAGAAATGTCAGGGTAGCGTTTTGCCAGACGATCCCGATACCAATCGAAAGCGACCAGATTGGCATCAATGAGAATCAGGTCGCTTCTTTGCCCTTCGACATGTTGAAAGTACCACAACGTGAAAATTGTCTGGTCGCCGGGGGTTAGCAGAATGGCATTTTCCGGTGCATCCCGCAGCAGGGCGCTGGCAGCAGTGCGCACGGAATGGTCCCCGCTTAAATCGACCGACTGATAGTTTAACAAAAGCAGGGCGGCTGGCAATAGGAAGGCCAGCCCACCCAACCGCTGTAAGCCCGTTGTTAATAAAAGACTCAGCAGCAGCAGCGCGGGCAGCAAGAGGACGACGGCGTCGTTGGTCCCGTAATTGAGGGCGTAGAGGATATAGAGAACGGCCGTTACCAGCACACCCAATCGCAGCGGCAAACAATCACGTTTAGGGCGGTAAAAGGCGAAGACGATGAGCGGCAGCCCGGCCCAGGTGAATTGGATGGCCAGCAATTTGGCCCACTCAACCGCACGGTTTACCCAATCAGCACCGGTCAATGAAAACAGGTTGGCATGGTAAATACGGCCGCTGACCAGCCACCACCAGCCAGACAGCGTTGTCGGCGTACCCCAGATGACCGGGCTGTTCCCTTGTGCCAGCCAGGGCAGCAGCAAAAACGGCGACGACCCGATGGCAGTGCCAATGCTCAATGCTGCCCATTTTTTGCGGGGCGTTAATGCGATGGCTAGTGGCAGCATGAACACGGATGTGAGGTGGGTGGTGATGCTCAGTCCAAGCAGCAGACCGACGAGAAGGGGCGGTCTTTTCCCAATCAACGCCCACAAAAAAGCGACCAGAAACAGCAGATTCAGCCCATAAACTTCGGTGATGACAGCTTGATTCCACACGAGTGGCGCAAAGGCAAACGACAGTCCGGCGGCTAAAGTGGCCCAATGGCGGGGGTCAGCGGGTGTGAGCTGTTGGGCAACGGCCGTGACCAATCCGGCGGCAACGGCCGTTGCCGCTGCCGAAAACAAGTTGAAGCGAAACGCGATTGAACCAATAGGTAGCAAACTGAACAGTTTGCCCAATAAAACATAGGTGGGGTATCCGGGCGGATGGGGAATGCCCAACGTGACCGAGGCCGTGATCAGTTCCCCACCGTCGCTGCCGAAATTGGCCCAGGTCAAATCAGGGGCAATGGTCATGAAATAGACGAAGAATGCAGCGAAACTGGTGATGGCGGCGATCTGTTTGTTGTGTGCTGCGGAGGTCATTTTTCGATGGTGGCCATTTGTTGGATGTCGGGTAACGGCCGTATCACTCCCCAAAAGTAGCCCAACCCCAATGCCAACGCCCGGCCAAATAAGAAAAATGGTGATGTAAGGGCAACGGCCGTGTCCTTTGCCCAGGCCTTCACAACAAACGGCACAGTCGTCAGCCCAAATGCCAGCAAACCGAGTCCGGCGAAAACAAGTCCCGGCGGAAACAAAATGCTGGCAAAAATCAGCAACAGAGTCAGGGCAACCAGAACCATTTGCAGTTTGAGAATTTGAGGCGTGTGCGAATCTTTAATCAGACGATCCGGGTATCGGCGCGTGATTTGTGCTTTCCAGTAGCCAATCATAAACTTTTTTCGCATATATTTGGCTAGTGTGTCGCTATGTAAATGATAAACTACGGCTTCAGATTGAAAAACCATTGCACAACCATGTGCCGCCAAACGAAACGACAATTCCTGGTCTTCAACAAAATGAATTCGCTCGTCAAATCCGCCATAATTCAACAGTGCCTGCCGCCGGTAGGCGGCGGCATAAGTATCAATAAAGTCAATGTGCGTTTGTTGGCTCAGTAAATCGTACTTGTCTTCGTATTCGGTTTGCACAAAGCGGGCAGTCAATTTTTTTTGCCGTGTTGCATACCGGCCTTTGCAGCCAATGATTTCTGGATTAGAAAAGGGCACTAACATTTGTTCCAGCCAGTCTGGCGTCGGCGCACAGTCGGCATCTGTGAAACAAATGATCTCTCCTTGCGCCTGCCGAATACCGCTGTTGCGCGCCGCGCCAGCGCCGCGCTGTTGTGTGTGGGTGATTACCTGTACGCCACCCTGGTAAACTGCTACCTGGTTTGTCTGATCCGTTGAGCCATCATCCACAACGATGGTTTCCCATGGCTGATCCAGTGTTTGATTGGCCAGGGCGGCTAAACAGGTGGGCAGCACCTGTGCGGCATTATGGGCGGGGATGATGACGGATATCATGAGTTATTGGGTTGGGTAACGGCCGTTTCCTGCCAGCGCCATTGGGTACGCGAAGCCGCCATACTACCGAAAATAATTTGCGGCAAAATAATCACCAAATGAAACAGAATCGTATAAGCTGCAATTAAAGCCTCATTCTTTAAACCGAACCACACCAATAAAAAAGCAACAACGCCATCAAAAATGCCAATTTTTGCGGGCGTTGAAGGGGGAACAAGGGCTAAAGAGATGGCGACATGAATAGTGGCCGCTTCCCCTAAACCAAGCTGGATGCCAAATGCAGGAAACAAAAAATAAGGCGTCAATATGGATGTAACTGCGACTAGAAGTGACGAGCCTAAAATGCTCAGGGTTAAACGATGCTGGCGTAAAGCGCTTAACCCGTTCAAACCCGAAGCCGCTAATTGGTGTAATCGGCTGCCAAGCGCCAGCGGTAAAACGCCAGTCATTTGTCTAATCTTTTTCAGCACCCAATCGGCCTGATAAGCCAGTAAATATAAAATCAAGAGGACGGCGATTCCCACGCCGCCGAGCCAAAAGATCGGGTGCGATTGCTGGATTATTTCAGGCAAGATTAAAAATGGGAGCAGCACAATAAGAGTCAAGCCTAAAAAAACAGCCTCTAATACCTTTTCAACAAAAAGCGTACTCAGCGATTGAAATTTGCTAGTCCCTGTTTGATAATGAAGAGCATAAACCCGGGCAATTTCTCCCAATCGAACAAAAGGCAGGACATTGTTCACATAAAATCCCAGCATCATTGCCCAGAACAGGGCCGCAAAAGGCAAGGCTTTTGTTTGCGATGAGAGTAATAACTGCCAGCGCCACGCCTTCAAAAAAAAAGTGAGCATGATGCTGAGGATAGACAGTCCCAAAAAAAGAAACCGAACTTGAGAAAATGCCCGGCTAATTTCAGTCAGGCTGATTTTTTCCAGCAGGTAATAGATGCCGGCTATCAGCAAAAGGACTGTTAGCAGTGTGCTGGCCCAGGATAACCAGTGTGTTGAATTGGAGCGGGTCGAATTCTCCATTAGAAAGCCCCGTTGCCACGGAGAATAGCCTCAACCGTCAACCAAATAATCCGCATGTCGAGCAGCAAGGAATAATTGTGGATGTAGTAAAGATCGTCTTCAACGCGAACGTCATAGGCTTGCTGCTTATCACGATTTTTGACTTGCCACCAGCCGGTCAGTCCTTGCGGCACGGCAAACCGTTGATACTGCCAGGGTTCATAGCGATCCACTAGCCAGGGAAGCTCCGGCCGGGGACCGACCAGGCTCATGTCTCCTTTAAGGATGTTAAAAAGTTGCGGCAGCTCATCCAGGCTGGTGCGGCGTAGCAGCCTGCCAATGGTGGTGATGCGGGGGTCATCCGGCCGTTTGTTCAGGCCGATTGTGCCGTTTTGCTGCACAAATAAATCGGTTTCAATTTGGTCAGCGTCCAGAACCATCGTCCTAAATTTGTACATCTTAAAGATTTTGCCGCCTTCGCCTACGCGCTGCGAGGCGTAGAAAATGGGGCCTTTGCTACTCAATTTGATGAAAAGGGCGGCCAAAAGGGAAATGGGTAGGGTGATCGTGAAGAGCAGTCCGGCGACAGCAATATCAAACAAGCGTTTGACAAGGCGGTCGAAGACGCTGATGGCCGGCTGCCGCAGGCCAATTAAGGGCAGACCGGCAAAATCTTCGATGGTGGCTCGGACAAAAACTAAATTGAGTACATCGGGAACCAGACGCATATTAACTGACAAGGGCTGCAATTGGTAGACTAGCTTTTGTAAAAGCGGTTGATAACCAGGCGGCAAGGCGAATATCACTTCATCTATTTGCAAATCGTTCACTTGCTGTTTGATGTCGGCGACGGATTCTTCACTGTTGCCATTGATTTTTATGAATCCGGCTAGTTCCAGGCCTGACCAGGTAAATTTTTCGATGGCTGATTTGACGTCTTGGGCCAATTGTCCTTCGCCAACGATCAAGATGCGGTGATGGGGCCGCCACTTTTGTAATAAATTTTCGTTGAGAAAGTAGAAGACGAGTTTGCGCCAGCTGATCAGGAAAATGAGATCCAGGATGTAGAAATAAAAGAAGAGCAGTCGCGATAAATCACGAAAGAGGAAGTAGGCCAGACCGGCTAAGACGAAGATAGCGCCGGTGACGGCGACTAATATGGGTTGAATAAGATTATATTGGTCGAAGATTTGCTGTGTATCGTAAATGGAAAGGGCGGTGAATACGGCCAGCCAGGTGGCAACGACAACCGGAATCAGGGCGATGTAGGAGAAATAGAGTGGTTCTTCTAGTAGAACGAGTGAAAAAGGACGGTCAAAGTAGTAGCCAGAGGGAAATTGGCCGCGCAGCCAGCGGGCTAAAAACAAGGCTGAAATGGTCAGCCCGATATCGATTAGAATGGTTAATCCCAACCAGCGTGTTTTGATCTTGTTGGACATAGCTTTAAGGTAAGCGGTCAGCTATTAGCAGTTCGGCTAGCTGACCGGCTGAACGCTTACGTTTTGAGAACGTGCCGTTTAGTTTAGTAGATGCGTTGTATTTTATAGTTGTTTGGAGTGGCTTCCAAATGGTGGGGGTTACGGCCGTATCACCAAAGCGCTGGGATCACCTATCAAGGCAAAGGTATCACTGATTTCGCGCAGCCCTGCATTTTCGTTGACATTTAACGATTCCTTGGCCTGTTGGAAGGCATCACCGATGCGGTCTATGGTTGGGTCTTGCAGCGCCTGGAGCAGATTCAAAGCAAAGGGTTCCTGATTATTGGACAACGTTAAACTGGTAGCGCCGACCAGGAGGACCGGTCCATTATCGTCCAGCAGCATCGTTTCTGACAGAGATTGCAGGTCGGGGTGGGCAAAGAGGCCGCTGAGACAGGTGAGCTGTATCACAATGGGCGGCGTAGCGGCATTCAAATCGGTAACGGCTTCCGGGAAGAAGATATCTTCTTTTCCCCAGCGCTCGACGCTGCCGTGGCCGATGTAAGTGGTCAGCCAGGCGCCTTCGTTCCAGGCAGCGGTCACGTCGCTGGCCAGTGCGCCGTTGAGGATGTTTGTGTGTTCAACGGGCAGGCCGCTCTCGGAACGTAGCCGGTCGGCCATTGTGGCGAATTGGGGTTCTGTGCCATCGGCGGCGAAAAGGACCTGATTTACGGCCGTTCCCCCTTCATAAGTCAGTGTTCGTTTTACCAGACTTTCGACATCACGTACTGAATCAACCGGCCAGCGCCCCACGGCCAGGTCCGGTTTCGTGTCGCCGTCCACATCGGCCAGGCGGGAATCGCTGACGGTTTCGCCGCTGTATTGCACCGGAACCATCAAGGATGGGACATGATTGTTCGGTGCGCGGCCGAGATAATTGCGGTAATCGGTTGTGGCATCACCAACGAGGAAAAGATAGCGGGGCGAAGGTTCCTGCCAATTTTCAGCGGCGTAGGCCACAAATTGTTGAATGCTTTCCGGGCTGGCTGCCCCAAAGCCAAAGCCATCATAAATTTCAGGCAGGGGCACCAGGGCGACGGTTAAGCCTTGTTCCTGGCGAACGGCGATGAGCGGGGCCAGCGCCGGGACCAGTTCATCGGTGGTGATAATGATCAGATCGGCCTGGTTTTGGGTGTTGTGCCAGTCGCTTTGGCGCAGCGGGCTGACAGCAGCGGGTTGAACGAAGCCGCGCGGGCCGACGGCGGCAAATTCACCGGCGGCGGCGGCCAGCCGCACTTGATTGTTTTCGTATAACCAGCCGGTAAGAAGCTGTGGTTCGGCCGGTTGGCTGATGTCGAAAAGGAAGGGCTGGCTGCTGAAGCCGTCCAGAGTCATCGGACTGGTTTCGGGTTGGTTGAATTGGAGGCGGTCGTTGACGGCCGTTGCCGGGGCCGCATAATCCAATTCCAGCCAGTTTAGTTCCATGATGTCCAAAAACGATGCACCGGGAACAGCATTGTCGAGCATGATCTGGTTGGGGCCGGTGCGCAGCAGTCCTGCGGGCAGTTCCACTTCGCCGGTGTGACTGGTCTCGCCATCCCAGCGGACGGTTGTGACGGTTTGCCCATTGATGATGAGGTCAAAATCATGATCCAGCTCGACTTCGGGATTGCTGGTTTTGCCGAGCAGTTGCAGGCGCAAGTTTGCCGGATTGCTGGCAATGGCTGCCAGATCTACACTTAACTCGATTTTTTCTTCCTGTCCCAGTGTTTGCCAGTACCAGACTTCGCTTTGTTCGTCTTGGTATGCCTGGGAGAGGTAGATGTGGTTTTCTTCCAGGTGGCGCTGTTGTTGGATGATGGATACGGATGGCTGAGTGGCTTCGGTGGAAGCTGATGTTTCTGTCATCACCTTACCCGCTTTACCGGTTTGCAGAATGTAGGGGCGAACGGCCGTGTAGCGGCTGGTGGGGGCTTGACCGTAAAAGATTAGGGAATCGTCGGTGAGGAGATAGGGAACGGCCGTATTCGCTTGACTCAAATGCAGTTGAGCGGCATCCAGAGCGGAAACATCCAGCCCGGCAGATTGTAAATCGGCCAGCGAAAGCTGAACCATCCCATCGACGGCCACATCGATTTTGAGTTGATTGGTGGAAAAATCAGCCGTATCGGGAACGGGATTGGTTCCTTGGCGGCAAGCGGCCAGCAGACCCAGCCCGATCAGGCCAAGCCACAGCCAGTTCGTTTTGTAAAACTGTTTCATCAGATCAAGTTGGGCGGCGACGATAAAGCACAATTGCCCCAATCACACCGCTGATGAAAATGAACAAGGCCAGCAAAAAACCAGCCCAAAGCAGGATACGGCCGCGAATCTGTTCAGCCGATGGTGACGGTGCTGCTGTATCTGTTTCCGGTGGGTACGGATTGGCACTGCCGATGACGGCCAACGTAGGTACAGCATCAACGCTGGTTCCGGCGGGGTACGGTGTGGGGTTTTCAGGGGCAATTTCGGCTGGTGGCTCTTGCCCGGGTGGGTAGGCATTGGCATCGGGTGGGGTGTCTGAAACAGGCGCGTCGGGACCGGGATAAGCGGCAGAAGTGGGTTCTTCCTGGGCGAAAACGACGCCAGAATTGGCGGCGGCGTTGGAATCGGCGCCGCCGGAACCATTATTGCCGCCAAATGCCTGATCCAGAATGGCAGTTGGCAATGGCGAGGCTTGTAGAGCGGCGGCTGAGGATGTGTTGGTGTTTGAATTGTTGCTCGTCGCGGTGGGCTGCGCGGTGGGCTGCGGCGTTGCTGTAGCCCGGGGTGTTGCCGTTGGTAGGTTGGTGTTTTGCGTGGCAACGGCCGTGCCGACTGCTGCCGTCGTTGGCGTTAGCGTGGCCGCGATCGGGTTGCTGCCCGGAGTCGAAGTTGGATTGGTATCGTCGATGACGATGGGCGTAGGCGGGGCAAAGGTGATGGTCACGGTTTCCAAATCGCGCTGGCTGGAGTTTGTCTCGATTTCGACCAGTTTGTAGGTGTAGGTTTGGCCGGAAACGGCCGTTTTATCGACCTCGCTGTACGTTGCGCCGGTGGCTACCCCACCTTCGCTGAACACGATGCCGATGTCGTCCAGCGTGACAAAACTGCTGCCATCAGAACTGCGCTGAATGATGAAACCGCCCGTGTTTACTTCAGTGGCCGTTTCCCAATCCAGACGCACGCCATCAGACTGAACGGCGGCTGTAAAAGAGAGCAGCCCCACGGCCACCGGGTCGCTTTGAGCCACCAGACGGGTCGTCCAGACCAGCCAGATCCCACTTAGCACAACTAAAACTAAAAAAAACCGCTTCATTTGCATGATTATTGTCTCGAATGTTTTGCCGTAACTACTAGGGCCGTTGCCCGAGCTTGTCGAAGGCAAGCCAAGCTTCGACAAGCTCAGCCCTCGAGGGGGGTAGTAGTTACGTTTTGTCTTTTAATTGATGACCAGTGGTAGGAAAACTGGATATTCTGTAGTATAGGTGATGGTCACGGTTTCCAACTCGTGCTGGTTAGAGTTTGTCTCGATTTCGACCAATTTATAGGTATAAGTCTGGCCGAGAACGGCCGTTTTATCGACCTCGTTGTACATTACTCCGGTTGCCACTCCACCTTGGCTGAATACAATACCAATGTCATCCAGGGTGACAAAATTACTGCCGTTAGAACTGCGTTGAATGATGAAACCGGCCGTGCCCAATTCACTGGCCGTTTCCCAATCCATACGCACGCCATCAGACTGACTGGTGGCTGAAAAATAAAGTAATCCCACATTTACCGGCCCATCTTCATTCTGGGCATTCAGGCTGGTCGTCCGAATCAACTGGCTCCCAATTAACACAACCAACACCAGAAAAAACGCTCCATTTGCATAAGGATTGTCTTGAACGACCCGATTTTTATTTAATAACCAGCGGCAGGAAAACATAATTCTCTGCTGTAATCACCTGAATCTGCATATGCATGGCCGGATCACCTTGAAATATAAAACTAAACAGTTCCGAGTCGTGGTAACCACTTTGATAATAGTTTAGTTTAGCATAGTTGATGGCATCGCCAATAGTTAATAAGTTTTGTACAAACAACCCATCATAAAAGCCGCGATGCAGGATGCTGTGTTCGCTGGTGTATCCCAGACCGGTTGATGACCAAAACGCCGCTGCTCCACCTTGAGTGGATGGCAGCGTTAGAAGGGTCGTGCTCAAAGCGTTATAGCCGGGGAAAGCAAAATTACCGTCCAGGCAATCGGCGCTGAGGACAACGACTGGCTTTTGTGCATTTTGCCATAAACTGGTGCTGCTCGTTTGACTGGATATGATTTGTTCGGCGGCCCAATACTCAACACTTCCATGACCGCGATAGTTGACGATGGAAACGCCACTGTTGTTGATGTCGGCAAACATTGCTGAGCGCAGGGCGGCAACGTCGGTGGTTAAAACACGTTGGGTGACTGTGTAGTCTTGTGGAACGTGATCGGCGGCAGTCGTCAGGTTTTCCTGGTAAAAATTGCCGCCGCTGTCCGCATTGTCGGCCATGAAGAGGAGGTTTTTCTGCCAGGGCACGGCCGTTAACAAATTTTGCTCGTACAAGATAATTTTGGCAACGGCCGCTCCCGCTTCTGACGCCGTTTCCGCCGCGATACGGCCAATGGCCATGTCGGCAATTAAATCGTCATTTTCCAGCAAAACCAGCGAGAAATCTGATGGAACTTGTCCCTGGAATCGATCCTCATAAACCAGATCGGTAACTACAAACGTGGGTTGATCTTTGACCCAGCGGTCCGTTCCACCAGGACAGGAATAGTGGTGGCAATCCAGATTGCGCGGATTGTAAGTGGCTGCCCCAAAAATGACAACGTAGCCGGGTTTAGGCGTCCAACTTAATGAATGCTTCAAATAATCTCGAATAGCTGACGGCAAGGGCAGTCCATAGCCGTATTGGTTGACGACATCTTCATTGTCCACGACCCAGGTTTGCATGTTGCTGAAACTGGCTCGGTGAGCGGCCAATGTATTAGCCTGGGCCAAAAAGTCGGCGTGGCTGATGGCGATCCAGTCAGCGCCACCAGCGGGTGGTTCCAGGCTGGTCGGCACGTATTTGCTGATCAACGGCGTGTGTGTGTTGGCAATTGTCGTGGCAATGAATTTGGCCCCGGCAGTGTGACTGCTGCCAAAACTGTAGGTGTCGCCGCTGATATTACCGACGGTCATTGGAATCTCCAATGTCGTTGTGGGAACGGTGATGTTCCATACCAAAACGTTGGCGGGATTGGCTTCGGAAAAGCCGCTGACCTGGAATTGACGGGAACCATCGGTGCTGTCGGTAAAAATCAGTTCGTTGCCATCAGCCGTTAGTTGGCGCTCATATTCGACGGTGATGCGGTTGAGGTAAACTTCGGCAAAGATGCTGCTGGAATTGAAGACGAGATGAACGTCGTTGGGTCCTTCGTAGAGTCCGGACTGCGGAATGGTGTTGCTGATGTTGATACTTTTGACGTCGATCCAGGTGGCTTCGCCGTAACTAGTGTCGTTGTTCATGGTCCCGCGCACAAGATAAGTGATGCCGGTTGGATCGGCCGATTTTTCGCGGGAGAGCAGTTCGATGGTGTAAAGCGCACCTGGCCCACTGGCCGCCAAGCGGGGCAGGTCGATCTGATAGGTTTTGGTAACAGGGCCTAAAGTGGTTTGCCGGGTGAGGTCCCAGTACCAGCTATCGGGTTCGTTGGGCATGGTTTCCCATTGGTCGGTGTAGGTGGTGGTGAAGAGGGTTTCCGGTTCTTTGGTAACGGCCGTACGCAAACTCGTCACCGGATCTCCCCCAGATAAATTAGCCGTTTCGCCCATCATTTTCGGCGTTCCACCGGCCCATAACCAGAACACATTGTTGGTGATAAACTGCTTTTCGGTGCGCGGGCCATCAAATGCCCAGCCGTAAAACAGGATATATTCGTTACTAGTAAAAGTCGTGTCGGCATTCCCAACGAATTTGTAGGCAACCGGCTGGCCGCGATGCATCATTTCAATTGTGTTGGGATTGACCGCGGCCATATTCATGCCTGCGGCGGCCAAATCAGCATACGTTATTTTGTAGATACCATCCTGATCAACCAGGATTTTGTAGGTTTCGGCGGCGGTGGTGGGAAAATTGGTATCCAGTGCAGCAGCAGATGGCAGTTGGGTTGGAGCAGCGCTGGCTTTATTGGCAGCCAGTATCACACTCGCGACCATGCTGCATAAACTAACAAGTACCAGGAACAAGTAAAAATTTTTTGATTTACGCATAAGTTTTTGGGTAACAGACAGATTCCTGTTGATTATGCTCCCCAATGAAGTAAATTGCGTGCCTCTAATTCGGCTAAAAATTTATCCAAATCTGCGCCAGCCTGCTCGACCGGGATGTCGTAGCGGTTGACGATATGATCGAGGATGATTTCGCGTGACTGGTTTTCGGATAGAAGCTGCCAGATGAGCGACCCCACGCCGTTGAGTACACGCATTTTTCCGCTTTGCGGGGTGACGACGACTGTATTTTCATCGACTTGCCGCCAGATCAGGTCCGATTTTAAGTGAGGGGTTTTCTTTTCCATCAGGTTCTACGCTCCCGGATGCCCATGATGATGAGGGCCAGACCGGCTAAGAGGCTAACGGCCGTTAACACCACCGCCCACCATGTCACCGAAGGTACCGTGTAAGAAAAAATATCGTTTTCATACCGGTTGGTTGAGGCATCCAATTCAACTTCTTCCAGTAAATAATAAAATGTTTCCCCGCCGGAGACCGATTGATCACGGTACGTATAGGCAGCGCCGGTTAGCCCGTCGCCCTGGCTGGGAATCAATTTGTCATTAATTCGGACAAATTCACCATCGGCTGTGGGGCTGCGATACAAATTGAATCCGGCCGTTTCCAGTTCTGTGGCTGTGTCCCATTCAATCTGGATGGAAGAGGATTGATTGAGCTGGTAATAAAGCAGCCAGACGGCCAAAATCAGCCATAAACTACCGATGATGAATAATAAGTTGGGTGAACTTTGTGATTTTGCTGATTCCATTTTAATCGTTGCTGGTCATAGTTAAGGGTGGTGCGGTCGTGGACGACGCGGTCAATGTCTGTTTTTCATTAGCGGAACGGCCGGCAAAACCGGCCACAATCAAAGCCGCCAATCCTCCGACGGCAGCGGCCCAAAGGGTGGCGGCGGCTGTCCGCGGCCGGATGGGTCTGGTGGGAGCCTGGGCCTCTTCAACGGCCGTTATAATGACGCTTTCACCGGCTTGCTGCGCCAGCAGGTTATTCAATTGGGCAAAGGCATTGTCATAGCGTAGGCGCGCTTCACCTAAATTAGATTCAAGCTGGCTGCGGTTGGTCACATCGGCGGCGGCAAGTTGGTTTTGCAGGGTCTCGATTTCGGCGCTGCTGTTGTCGATTTGCTGCTGCCAGTTGGCCAGCGGTTCAGCGTAGCGCTGGCTGTCGCGGGCGGCGCTGTGATCGGCTACCAGGTTGCCAATTGTGTTGGCGATGAGGGCAGCGCGGTCGGGATTACTGTCTTCAACCCGGATGGTGATGAGTTGGGTGTTGGCGGGGGCAACAGCCGTTACCCTTGTCCGCAGTTGTTCTTCAGCAAAAGGTAGAGCCAGCCGTTCAATGGTTTCCGCGAGGATGGGCCGGGTAAGGGCCAGCGCGGCATAGGTTTGGGCTAAACTGCCTTCCGATGTGGCCTGGGCCGTTTCGCTTTTGGCCGGTTCATCAATGAGCAAAAGGGCTGTCGCTTCATAAACAGGAGTCATGTTTTGGTTGATGAGATAGGCTGTGCCGCCGGCAACGGCCGTGCCCAGCAAAATTAGCCAACCCCACTGCCCTAAAAACGACAAAAACTGCGACAATCTCATTTTATCTTCAAACTCCTGTACGTTCTGGCTGTGTTGACGGCACTGAACAATATGAATATGATCCAGACGATCATTTCCCATGTCTTTTGGCTGGTGCCGGCCAGACCGATGCCGACAAAAACAAAACTCAACCAATAATATTGTTGAAATGTGGGGTGATTTAATTGGTCTCGTAAACGGCGATCTGACTCCTGCGCCAACCAATAATGGTAGCCGAATGTGGCCAGTAGAATGGCTAGCCCAAGTATCCAGAAGCTGTTGATGATGACTGATTGCCAATTAATCACAATCAAAGAGTATAGCATAGGCAGTCAGTGCCTCAAAGCACATCTAATGTTCGATTAGTCCTACGAATGAGGTGAAATTATGGCGAAACAAAAATCGCAGTACGTGTGCCAGTCTTGCGGGCGAGTCACTCCGGCTTATATGGGGAAATGCCCCAAGTGCGGCGAGTTTGGCACGATGCAGGAGGAGATTTTGCTGATGGAAACGGCCGTTGCCAGCAAAAACCCCCGCGCTCAACGACAATCGGCCAGCCAACCGACCCGTCTGGCTGAAATCACCTCCGATGGCTTCGAGCGGTTGAGCCTGCCCCTGACCGAATTTGCCCGCGTCCTGGGCGGCGGTATTGTGCCCGGCTCCTTGATCCTGGTTGGCGGCGATCCCGGCATTGGCAAATCGACATTGCTGCTGGACGTGGCCGCGCTCGTCGCCAATCTGCATGGCCCCGTCCTCTACATTTCCGGCGAAGAAAGCGCCCGCCAGATTAAAATGCGGGCTGATCGGCTGGGTGTTAAGGCCAACGATTTGTTTTTGGTCACCGAGACTAATCTTACCGTTATGCTCAACCACATCGACGAAGTGAAGCCGGTTATGGTTATCATCGACAGCATCCAGACGGCTTATGTTGAGGACAAAACCTCGTCGCCTGGCAGCGTCGCTCAAGTGCGTGAATGTGCCGGCCGTTTTCAGGAGTTAGCCAAAAACAGCGGCATTGCCATCGTGTTGGTGGGGCATGTGACCAAGGAAGGGGCTATTGCCGGGCCGCGCGTGCTGGAGCATATCGTCGATACGGTTTTGTATTTGGAAGGCGACCCGTTCCATCGTTACCGGCTGCTGCGCGGTGTCAAAAATCGGTTTGGCGCGACCAGTGAGGTGGGCGTGTTTGAGATGGTGGAGAAGGGGATGGTGGAAGTGCTCAATCCGTCGGAGGCGTTTTTGGCCGAGCGGCAGGTGAACGCGCCCGGTTCAGCCATTGCGGTGACGATTGAGGGGACACGGCCGTTACTGGTCGAAATTCAAGCCCTGGCCTCATCAACTACATTTTCCAACCCGCGCCGCACGGCCAATGGGATTGATTATAACCGGCTGTTGTTGTTGACGGCCGTGCTCACCCGCCGCGTCCATCTCAAACTGCACGACAAAGACGTCTTCGTCAACGTCATCGGCGGGCTGCAAATAGACGAACCCGCCGCCGATGTCGCTGTCGCTATTGCCATCGCCAGCAGCGTCAAAGACCGGCCCATCCACGCCGACATGGCCTTCGTGGGCGAGATTGGGTTGAGCGGCGAACTGCGCGCCGTCAGCCAGTTGGAATCGCGCTTGAAGGAGGCGGTCAAACTCGGTTTCAAACGCTGCATCATCCCCCGCTCCACCAAAAAACAGGTGGCCGACTACCCGGACGGCCTGGAAGTCATCGGCTGTCGCTCCCTGCATGAAGTGG